>NZ_CP121648.1:3215833-3561666 GCF_029714205.1 Methylobacterium sp. CB376
CTCGGGCGCGAACGGACGCAACGGACGCAGGTCATCAAGCAGGCCGACGTCGTCGCGCTTCTGGCGCTGCTGCCAGAGGTCTTTTCCGCGCGGGAGGCCGAGGCGAATTTCGACCATTACGAACCGCGCTGCGGGCACGGGAGTTCGCTGAGCCGGGCCATGCACGGTCTCGCCGCCGCACGCCTCGGCCGCCCCGAGACAGCGCTGCACTACTTCCACCAGAGTGCAGCGATCGATCTTGCGGATACGCATGTGGCGATCAGCGGCGGCATTCACGTCGCGGCTCTCGGGGGGGTGTGGCTGATCGCGATCTTCGGGATCGCCGGGCTGTCCCTGCGCGACGACGGGCCGGCCTTCCACCCGCGCCTGCCGGCGTCCTGGCGCAGCCTCGCATTCCGCCTTCAATGGAGAGGCCGGTCTCTCCTGATCACCATCGATCGTGACGCCCGGGTTTTCCGAGCGACGCTCGAGAGCGGATCTAGTATGCCGATTTACTTTCATCACAAACGATACGTCGTTTCGAGCGATCACGATATCGAGATTCCAGTTTGAAACTGCAAATCTAAAGCTGATACGACGGTTCTGAGGTTTGAGCCGGAGGAAAATGCGGGTGCCTTGGCGCGGACCGGCGAACGCCGCCGCGCCGCCGATTGAGGGCGGGGCGCCGTCCCGGCACCCCAAAAGGGCGAAGCAGGCGCAAGTGCCGCCTCGACGGCCGTCACGCCGCGCCGTCCGCCAACACCCGCAGCGCGTCGCGGATGACGGCACCGGAATCGGCGGCGCGGCGACGCGCAGGCTGGCGGAACGGGCATGCCCTGCCGTCTACGGGTGCTTGATCTGCCGCAAGGTGGCGGCGGCTTTCACGGTACAGAATCCAGGCCGTCGAGGGCGTCCTCACTTCCATCCTGGAGACTGAGCCATGCCAACACTGTTCAAGGAACGCAAGCGGGCGTTCGAACAGCGGTTCGCGCACGAGGAGGATGTGCGATTTCACGTCCGGTCGCGCCGAAACCGGCTCATGGCTGCCTGGGCCTGCGAGCGCATGGGGCTGACAGGCACGCTGGCGGAGAAATACATCAGCGGCTTCTGCGACGCGGCCGTTGTCGCATCGGACGAGGACCTGATCGGCCGGTTTCGTGCGGACCTCGCGATGGCCGGTATCGAGGAGACGCTTCCTGGCCTCCGAACCCGGCTGGAGCGCTGCGCCGCCACGGCGCGGGCCGAGCGGCGCATGGGCGAGACGCTCGAGCGGGCCCGGTAGCGTCGGCGACGGCCGCCCTCCAACGCATTCTCGCCACCGCCCCTGCCGGGACGGGCTGAATGCCGCCCCGGGCGCCCCTCGCCCCCTCCTGCTGCGGGAGATGCACGGCGCATGCCCCGTCTCAGGCGCCGACCTTGCTCCTCTTCGTGAACACGACGGCATGGTCGAGCACCGCCGCGTCGCAGCCGTGGCCCTTGCCGAAATGCAGCAATCGCCGACTGGCGACGTCGTTCGTGCCGAAGATCCGGTCGTAGGCAGCGCGGTCGATCATGACCTGCTCGCCGACCGAGAGATGGGCGAGGAGGCGGTCGAGCGTCTGCAGCGAGATCCCCGGCGGGCCGTTCGTCGTCATAGCGTCCTCCTCAGGTCCCATCGGCGCGCAGAAACCGCTCGAACCAGTCCCGCGCCGAGCGCGGTCGTCTCCTCGAAAAGGTGCGTGGCGCCCAGGTCCAAGCGAGGTCCCTCGCGCAGGTCATGCGGCTCGGAGCCGCCTCGTCGAGTGCGAGGCCGGTCTCCCTCGTTGCCGGGCCGTCACAATCCTGCCGGGAAGGTCTCGGGCACTTCGCCGTCCTCCCACAGGGGTGTCGTCTCCAGCGGCGTGACCGCGCGCGTCTCGTCGAAATGCAGCACGACGTCGAACTGGTCCGGAAGGTGAGCCCTGACATAGTGGCTCTGCCGCTCGGTGTCCGGGCGATAGACCACGCCGATGGCGCGCTCGCTCCGCGCCGGCCCCAGGGCCCGCGCGGCCGGAGACCCCGGCGCGAGGGGAAGGCAGAAGCGGCCGAGGCCGAGCGCGTGGAACAGCGCCTCGTAGCTGTCGGGCAGGGCCGGGCGGACGCGCTTGCGCTCGACGGGGGCGCCCCAGTCCGATGCGGCGGTGACGCTGCCCGCGTAGGTGGTGAAGCCGACCCGCACGACCTCGGCCCCGTGGCGTTCCCGCAGGATCTGGCCGAGGTTGAGTTCGCCGCGCGCGCTCATCTCCGTCGCCCGCGCGTCGCCGAGGTGCGAGTTGTGGGCCCAGATCGCAATCTTCGGGGCGCTCCGGTCCCGGCCGAGATGGGAGACGAGGGCCGCCACGCATTCGGCCATGTGGCTGTCGCGCAGGTTCCAGGACGAGACCTCGCGCAGGAATATCGTGCGGTAGTATTCCTCCGCGTTCCGGACCACGCGGGCGTTCTGCCCGGCGCTGAACAGCTCCTCGGGGTCGGGGCTGCCGGCCCATGCGAGGCTGTCGGCGGCCCGGCGCTGCAGCGCCGCGAGCTGCGCGACCGCTTGGTCCTGGCAGGAGGGCGCGAGCTTCAGGCCGGTTATCAAGCCGTAGGCCTGGCCGTCCGGGCCGAAGCGGTCGAAGCAGGCGTAGCGGGCGCGGGCCTGGGCGGCGGCGGCTGGATCGACGGTCTCGAGGAAGCCCAGCACCGCCTTCATTGAGGCGCGCAGGCTGTAGAGATCGATGCCGTAGAGGCCCACCTTCTGCGCACCCGGAGGGAGTGCCAGGTTGTGGGCGCGCAGCCACTCGACGAAGGCGACCATCTCGGTGTTGCGCCACATCCAGGTCGGGAAGCGCCGGAAGCCGGCGAGGGCCTCGACGGCATCGAGGTCCTCGCTGTCGGCGCGCACGTAGCGGTTGACCCGCCACGCATCCGGCCAGTCGGCCTCGATCGCGACGGCCGTGAAGCCCTTCTCCCGGATCAGCCGCTTGGTGATCTCCGCCCGCTCCCGGTAGAATTCGTGCGTGCCGTGCGTGGCTTCTCCCAGGAGGGCGAACGTCGTCGCGCCGACGAGGTCGAGGAGCGCATCGTAGTCGTGCGCGCCTCCGGTCAGCGGGATGGCGGCCGCGCGCAGGGTCTCCACGAGCGCGGGGTCCGGTTCGGGAGCGCCGGCCACGGGCTGCACCTCGGCGGACCGGCCGAGAAGCCGCCGCACCTCGTCGTCGCGCGTCTGCGAGAAATCCTCGTAGGCGGCGCCCACGGCCCAGAACGGCTCGGGCATGTCGGCGCAGACGACCGCGTCGGCCTCCCTCTCCAGCCGCACGACGGTGTCGCGCGACCCGGTCGGCACCGCCACGACGATCCGCGCCGGATGGAGCTGCCGGACGGCCTCGATCGCCGCCTGCATGGTCGCGCCGGTGGCCAAGCCATCGTCGACGAGGATCACCGTGAGACCGCGCAGCGCCACGACCGGCCGGCCGCCCCGGTAGGCCCGCTCGCGCCGCCGCAGCTCCTCCGCCTCGCGCGCGCAGGCCGCGTCGATGGCGTAGGGCGGGATTTTCAAGGAGGCGACGACGTCGGCGTTGAGAACGCGGACGCCGCCACTCGCGATCGCGCCCATCGCGAGTTCCTCGTTGCCGGGAACGCCCAGCTTTCGCACCACGAACACGTCGAAGGGCACGCGGAGCGCCCGGGCGACCTCCGCGGCGACCGGAACGCCGCCGCGCGGGAGCGCCAGGACGACGACGTCCGGCCGGCCCTCGTAGGTGGCGAGCCGGCCCGCGAGCACCCGCCCCGCATCGGTGCGATCGTGAAAGACACGTGGGCCCATGCTCGCCTCCGGCCGCCCGTCCGCCCTGCTCGCCGATCCACCGGCCGCTCAGCCGGGCATCCCGCAGAGAAGGTGCTGGATCTCGGGCACGGTATGCTTCGTGAGGTCCTTGTCGACCTCGGCGAAGACGGCCTGTCGGAGCCGGTCCGGCAGGCCCTGCCGCAGGTCGGCGAGGGTTCGCGGCGGCGCGACGAGCGCCAGCGCGGTGATCCGGGTTCCCATCCGCTCCAACCCCGAGACGACCGCCTCGACGAAGCGGTGCTCGCCGAGATCGTGCCAGTCCGTCTGCGCGATCGCGCTGCGGCGTCCGTCCTGCACGACCCTCGGCGGCTTGTCGCAGCCTTGCTCGCGGGTCGGCGGGTTGGGGGGCGCGCGGAACACCTCCTCGACGTGGAGGTCCGGCGCGAGAGGGTGGCCGAGGTTCCGCAGAACCAGGACTTTGCGCCCGTCTCCGACCACGACGCAGCCGCCATGGGGGATGCGCAACCGCTCCGATCCAGTCATGGCATGCCTTCCTGTTGCCTCTGCGGGCCGACAGCGCGGCCTCCCCGGCGACGCGGCGCCGGACTGCCCGCCCCGGATCGGCCGCTGCGGCTGTCGGCCCTCGCCAGCCGGAGCGGGCCGAATCCGGGCCTCCTTCGCCGAAGGGGGCACCGATCCGGCGGAGGACAGGGTGCAAGCACGAGAGCCTCGGCAGACCCGCGGTGCACCGCCCTGCTCAGTAGGCCCATCCCCAGGACCCGATCGGGCGGCAGACGCCGTAATACGCGTCGAAATAGGCGTAGGGACCGCAGCCGCCGTAGTAGGGAAATCCGCTCAGGGCGTAGCCGGCGGCGAGCCCTAGTCCAGCCAAGCCGTAGCCCCAGCCGGGATACCAGCGGCGATAGGCGCCGTACCGATAGCCGTATCCGGGGTACCAGCGGCCGTAACGGTAGCCGAATCCGGGACCCCAGCCAACGCGGCCATAGCCGAAGCGACCGACGCCGCCATAGGGTCCGCGGAAGCCCCCGATCGCGACCCCGCGATAGCCGCCGACCGGGCCGAAACGCCCGGCGCCGACGCCGCCACCGCGAAATCCCGCACCGCCGAAGCCGCCGCGGAAACCGCCGCCGTGAAAGCCGCCGCCGTGAAAGCCGCCGCCGTGAAAGCCGCCCCCGAACGAACGGGCGTCCGCGCCGGTTCCGGACAGGACCAGGGCGGAGGCGATTGCTGCGGAGACGATGACGAGCCGCTTCATGGCACGCTCCCCTGTTGTTCGGCCAGGCGGGCTGGCACTCCTCTTGCCGCCGGCGCCATCGGGCGACCGATCTCGCCCAGTGGCAGCATATTCCCGTCCGCGCGCCCGCCTTTGATCCCGATCAAACGCCTCGCGGACACGGCTTCGGCGAGAGGATTGGCCAGCCCTGGGCGCTCGCCCGCGGCCGGAGATCGCGGCCGCCACGGCGCGGGGCCGGGGGACGCGCGCCGCAACCGGGGCAGGGACGCGGATCAGGTCTGTGATCCCGCGCGTTTCGCGTCAGTGCGTCAGCTTTCAGGTCGGCGGGCCCATCGCGTCCGGCTCGCCTCCTCGGATGCTCCCTCATCGGCGCCGGCATCCGGCTCGGCCGCACCGGCCTGGATCAGCAGCTTGGCGGCCGTCGACACGGGCCTGCCGAGCCGGCGGCGAGGCGCGGTCCCAGCGAGGCACGACGTCGCGACCGCCCGTTGCGCCAGATCAACGCGGCCTCGCGGGCGGATGGTACCCCTGTTCCGCGGGCCGGAAGCCCCGGGCCGGCGCGCACGGGCGGCGGGAAGTCGTGCGGGAGGTCGTGCGGGAGTCGTCTTGCCGGAGGTCGCCTTGCCGGAAGTCGCCTTGCAGAACGTAACCCCTCAGGCGGGTGATCCGGCCGAGCGGCATCGCGAGCCGACCGCGGCGGACGTCCTCGAGGTGATCCGGTCTCTCCTGCTCGAACTGCATCCTGAGCGCCGCCGCTCCCCGGCCGTGGACCTCGACAGCGACCTCGAGCGGGATCTCGGCCTCGACAGCCTCGGCCGCGCGGAGCTCCTGCTGCGCCTCTCGCGCCGCTTCCGGATCCTGCTGCCGGAGCGGCTCATCGGCGAGGCCTCCACGCCGGACGACCTGCTCGCGGCCCTCCGGTCCGCCGGTGCGGCGCCCCGTCCGGGGGCCGTGCCGTCCCGCACCGAGGCCCTCCCCCCGGCATCCGAGCCGCACCGGGCCGAGACTTGGCCCGAGGTGCTCGCCTTCCACGTCCGCCACCATCCGGACCGGCCCCACCTGCGCCTTCGTGAGGGGCCCGACGCCGAGACCGTCCTCACCTACGCGGACCTCGACCGGCGGGCGCGCCGCGTCGCGGCCGGCTTGCTCGGCCACGGCCTCGCACCCGGCGACCGGGTCGCCATCATGCTGCCGACCGGACCCGACTTCTTCCCGGCTTTCTTCGGCTGCCTTCTCGCGGGCGGTGTCCCGGTGCCGCTCTATCCGCCGTTCCGGCGCGCCCAGGTCCAGGACCACCTCGAGCGCCAAGCCGGCATCCTGACGAATGCCGCCCCCGGGATCCTGATCACCGATTCGGCGGTCGCACCCTTCGCCCGGCTGCTGCCGGACCGCGTCGAGGGATTGCGGGTGCTGACGACCGCGGCGGACCTCGCCGACGCGGAGCCCCTGGCCGAGCCCGTGCCGGCGACGGGCGCGAGCCTCGCGCTGATCCAGTACACCTCCGGCAGCACCGGCGATCCGAAGGGCGTGACGCTGACGCACGCCAACCTGCTCGCCAATGTCCGCGCCATGGGCGAGGCGCTCGGCGCCTCCTCGGCGGACGTCGTGGTGAGCTGGCTGCCGCTCTACCACGACATGGGGCTGATCGGCTGCTGGCTGGGAAGCCTCTACTTCGGCGCGCCCGCCGTGATCCTGCCGCCCCTGGCCTTCCTGGCCGATCCCGGAAGCTGGCTGTGGGCGATCCACCGGCACCGCGGGACGATCTCCGCCGCTCCGAACTTCGCCTACGAGCTCTGCCTCAAGAGCCTGCGCGACGAGGATGTCGCGGGACTCGACCTCGGCTCCCTGCGCGTCCTCACCAACGGCGCCGAGCCGGTGAGCCCCGACACCCTGGCGCGGTTCGCCCGGCGCTTCGGCGCCTTCGGCCTGCAGACCTCCGCCCTCACCCCGGTCTACGGCCTCGCCGAATGTGCGGTCGGACTGGCCTTCCCGCCGCTCGGACGGGGGCCGCGCATCGACTGGATCGACCGCGCGGCGCTGTCGCGCGAGGGAACCGCGCGCCCCGCCCCGCCCGGCGAGGCGGGGTCGACCGCCTTCGCGGCCTGCGGGCGCCCGTTGCGCGGCCACCAGATCCGCATCGTGGACGAGGCCGGACGCGAACTGCCCGAGCGGCGGGAGGGCCGCCTCCAGTTCAGGGGGCCGTCCGCCACGGCCGGCTACTTCCGCAAGCCAGAGGCCACGCGCGTCCTGTTCGCCGGAGACTGGCTGGAGAGCGGCGACCTCGCCTACATGGCGGGCGGCGACGTCTACGTCACGGGGCGCACCAAGGACATCGTCATCCGGGCGGGACGGAAGATCCATCCGCACGAACTCGAAGAGGCCGCGGGCGCGGTCGAGGGGGTGAGGAAGGGCTGCGTCGCGGCCTTCGCCTGCCCCGACCCGAAGACCGGGACGGAGCGGCTGATCCTCGCCGCCGAGACGCGGCTGACGGACGCGCCGGCCCTGGCGGACCTGCGCCGCGCCCTCGCCCGGGCCGCCGGGGCGGTGCTCGATCAGCCCCCCGACGAGATCCTGCTGTGCGCGCCCCACTCGGTCCCCAAGACGTCGAGCGGGAAGATCCGGCGCGCGGCGGCGCGGGCGCTCTACGAGGCGGGCGAACTCGGCCGGGCGCAGCCCGCTCTCCGGGCGCAGCTCGCGGGGCTCGCCGTCGCCGGCATCGCGGCGCGGCTGCGCCGGATCGGCCGCCTCTGGTCGGACGCGTGCTACGCGGCCCTGTGGTGGGGCGTGCTCGGGGGGCTCGGCGCCGTCCTGTGGCTCCTCGTCCTCGTCCTCCCGAACCGCACGTGGCGCTACGCCGCGCTGCGCGCGGGATCGCGCGCCTTCTTCCGCCTCACCGGGACACCCCTCGCCGTCGAGGGCAGGCCGATGGCGCGTGCCGCCATCGTGGTGGCGAACCACGCGAGCTACCTCGACGCGGCCGTTCTGGCCGCCGTCCTGCCCGGGACACCGGTCTTCCTCGCCAAGCACGAACTGGCGCGCCAGCGCGTCGCCGGACCCTTCCTGCGGCGGCTGGGAACGGCCTTCGTGCATCGCGGCACCGCCGAAGGCGTCGCGGAGACGCAGCAGGTCCTTGCGCGCGTCCGGGCGGGCGAGCAGCTGGTCGCCTTCCCGGAGGGTACCTTCACCCGGAACCCGGGCCTCCTCGGCTTCCATCTCGGCGCCTTCCTGGATGCGTGCCGGGCCGACATCCCGGTCGTGCCGGTCGCGATCACCGGCACCCGGTCGCTGCTGCGCGCCGACCAGTGGTTCCCGCGCCGCGGCGCCGTCGGGGTGCAGTTCGGCGAGCCGATCGCACCCGACGGCAGCGACTTCCACGCCGCCATCCGCCTGCGCGACCGGGCGCGCGCGGCAATCCTGGCGCGGTGCGGCGAACCGGATCTGGCCGACGAGTCCGTGATTCCCTCCGCACCGCCCACGGCCTGAGCCATGCCCCCTGTCCTCGCCACATCCGATCCCTCGCCCCGGCCGCCCGGGGCCGAGGCGGGCACGATCCCGGCCCTGCTGCAGGCGCACGCGGCCCGCCGCCCCGCGGCGACGGCTTACGTGGCGTACGATCCCGACGCGGGCCGCTTCGCGAGCGTCAGCTGGGCCGAACTGGCCGCGCGCGTCGCCGCGCGGGCCGCCGCGCTCTCCCGCGAGGGCCTGACGGCCGGCGACCGGGTCGCGCTCTGGCTGCCGAACGGCGTCGAGTGGGTGGCCTTCGACCAGGCCGCGCTCTCGCTCGGCCTCGTGGTGGTGACTCTGTTCTCCGACGACGCGCGGGCGACCACGGCCGCCCTGCTGACGGATTCGGGCGCCCGCGTCGTGGTCGCGCGCCGCGCGGAGGAGTGGCACGGCCTCCGCTCCTGCGCGGGCGCGCTCGGCACGGTGCGACGCGTCATCGTGATCGAGGAGGCCGGGGCGTCCGGTACCGCGGATCCGCGCCTGCGCGGCCTCGGGGCGTGGCTCGCGAAGGCGCGCGGGTCCCTGCCGCCCCGCGTGCCCCTCGATCCCGACGCTCTGGCGACCATCATCTACACGTCCGGGACGACGGGATTGCCGAAGGGAGTGATGCTCTCCCACCGCAACCTCCTGTCGGTGGCGCAGGCGGTGCTCGACCGCAACCCGGGGTCGGACCGGGACGTCTTCCTCTCCTACCTCCCGCTCGCGCACGTCTTCGAACGGGTGGTCGGCTGCTACCTGCCGCTGATCCTCGGGGCGCGCGTCGTGTTCGCACGCTCGGTCGAGCACCTGCCGGACGACCTCCGCGTCGCGCGCCCGACCATCCTGCTCGTGGTGCCGAGCCTCCTCGACCGCCTGCGCCGGACCGTCACCGAGAGGGCCGCGAGGACGGCGCCGACGCGCTGGCTCCTGCGCGCCGCGCTCGCACGCGGCTGGGACCTTTTCGCCGCCCGCCGCGACGGCTGCCGGCTCGGCCTCGCCCGCACCGCCGCGGGCGCCCTGCTGCGCGCCGTCGCGGCGGCGCCGATCCGCCGCTCGCTCGGCGGCCGCCTACGGCTCGCGGTCTCGGGCGGGGCCCCGCTTCCGGACGAGACGGCGCGCTTCTGCCTCGGCCTCGGCCTGCCCCTCGTCGAAGGCTATGGCCTGACCGAGGCGGCCTCGGCGGTCACCGGATTTCAGGTCGGCCGGACGGTGCCGGGCTCCGTCGGTCCGCCCCTGCCCGGGATGGAGGTGCGCATCGCCGACACGGGCGAGATCCTCGTGCGCTCGCCGGGCGTGATGATCGGGTACTGGCGCCGCCCGGATCTGACGGCGCAAGTCCTGCACGGCGGCTGGCTGTACACCGGCGACCTCGGCGTCCTGCGAGGCGGGTGCCTCTACGTCGCCGGCCGAAAGAAGGAGATGATCGTCCTGTCGACCGGCGAGAAGGTCTCGCCCGAGGCCGTCGAGGCCGCGATCACGCGCGATCCCCTGTTCCGGCAGGCCATGGCGGTGGGAGAAGGCCAGTCGCGCCTCACGGTTCTGGCCGTCGTTGATGAAGCCGCGTGGGCGCCGCTCGCGCGCCGTCTCGGTCTCGATCCGGAGGCCGAGGACGCGCTCGACCGCCCGGCCGCGCGGCAGGCCGCGCTGGCGCGGATCGCCGCGGCGCTGGAGGGCTGTCCCCGCGCCGCCCGCGTGAAGGACGTCCGCCTCCAGCGCACGCCCTGGACCGTCGAGGCCGGCCTCGTCACGCCGACCCGAAAGCTGCGCCGGGCCGCCCTGCTTGGCCGCTTCGCGAACGAGATCGCGGCCATGCGGGGCGGCCCCGCGGCCCCGGCAGGCTGAGAGCGGAGCGGTGCCGGTCTCCCTATCCGCCTTGCGCTGGATCAAGGCCGTGCCGCGCCCGCGCGAGCACGATCTCCGGCACTCGCCATGGGCCTGATCGCATACGCATCATCGCCTCCGAATTCCGCAAGATCGTCTCGGATGATACCGGGCACCACCCCTGCATTCTCCCGTCGAGATACGCAGTCCAGGCGCCTTCGGAGAATCAGGCCGCTGCGGATATCGAGGCGAGGCTGTGTGGCCGGCTGGGCGTGACCGATGAGCGGGTCCGCGCCGATAGCTGCGACCGCGCGAGATCTCGGACAGCGTCGCTTGAGGAGGACGACGATGAACTCATCCCTGACGGAGCCCGTATATTGGCAGGGCCGGCAATGGGCCGTGACCGGCTACGGCATCGAGACGCTCGATGGCATGTACCACGTCGCGGCCGCGGAGGTCGGCGCGGTCGGCGACGCGCCGCCTCGGTGGCTCGACGCCCTCTGGCGCCGCTACGGGACCGATCGTGACGACCTGAGCGCCGCGCTGGCCGTGGCCCGGCAGGTTTTCGCCTGCCCGGACGCGGCGTGACGCCGGGATCCTGCGGGCGAGGGCTCGATTGTCCCCCTCGCGGCACTCCCGTTCACCGGGGCGCTACGGCAGCCTCGGTCTCGCTGGAGGGGGCATTGGCCCAGGCCGCCGCGATCACGCGGACCACGACGCGGAGCGTCCAAATCCTGTTCGCGAGGCCGAGGGTGCTCTGCGCGGCCAGGGCCGTCATCATGCCGGCCGCGGTCCCGCATGCGAAAGGTGCGGCACTCTCCCGCGCGAGAGCCTGTTTTCCGCGCGAGAGCCTGTTTTCCGCGCGAGAGCCTGTTTTCCGCGCGAGAGCCTGTTTTCCGCGCGAGAGCCTGTTTTCCGCGCGAGAGCCTGTTTTCCGCGCGAGAGCCTGTTTTCCGGGCAGAAGCCCGGCGATGAGGTCGGTCGCGTGCAATCCGATGCCGCCCTCAGCGCCGGAGGGACTTGAGATAAGCGGTCAGATCCGAGGCTTCGTCCGGTTCGAGGCGGAACTCCGGCATGGCGGGGTGCCGATACGCGACGCCCTCGACCAGGACGTCGGCGAGATCGTCGACCGGGACCCGCCCGGCGAGGTCGCGGAATGGGGGTGCCGCGCGCAGGCGGCTCCTCCCCGAGCGATCGACTGCGTGGCAGCGCGCGCAGTGCACCAGCGCAAAGGACAGGCCCCGTTCGGCCTTCGCATCGCGGGCCGATGCGGCGAGGGCCGGCCAGACTGAGACCGCCGCGAAGAAGGCGAAGAGGCTGACAAGGCCCGCGCGCATCATACCGTTCTCCTTCGCGTCCGCGTCGTCCGGCAGCCTCTCCGCCGCCGCAAGGTCAGTGGGACAGGAGGCAGCAGACCGGCGCCGACAGCAGGAGGTTTCGCGTCACGCCACCGAAGATCCACTCAGCCAGCCGCGCGTGGCCGTAGGCCCCGCTCACAATCAGGTCGGCCTCGTTCTCTCGCGCGAAATCCAGGATGGCATCGGCCACGCGCTCGCCCGTCCGGGACAGCAGGTGCGCCGTGGCGCGCGCGCCATGGCTGCCGAGATGCGCGGCGACCTCCTCCGTGCCCTCGTCGAAGCCGCCGTCGCGCACGCTGACGACGAGCACCTGATCGGCCTGGCCGATGAAGCCGAGCGCTGCGGAGACCGCCCGGCGCGCCTCGACAGTGTCCTTCCAGGCGACCACGATGCGAGAGCCCGGCGCGCTGGTAACGCCCGGCGGCGCGACGAGCACGGGCCGGCCGACCTGCAGGACAAGCGGCCCCGGCGCGACGCCGAGCGCGCCGGGATCGGGGTCGTTTTCGCCGCGGCGGCTCACCACCAGGAGGTCGGCACTGCGCGCGTAGCGCACCATGTACGTCTGAGGATCCCACGCAGCCTGGTGCCAAGCGAGGCGAAGGCCGCTCCCCGCGTGACGCTCGAAGCGGGCGCGCATGCTCCCCAGCTCCGCCCGAACGAGTTGGGCGTTCGCCTCGAACCGGATCTCGGCGTCGTGCACGTCGGTGACGAGGAGCGGATAGGGAACCTCCCGCGCCGCGATGCCGGTCAGCCTGCTCCGGAACTTGCGGGCGAGGTTGGCGGCGAGTTTCACTCGGTCGGAGGCGGCCTCTCCTGGATCCAGCGAGACCAGAACATTCGCATACGTCATCGCGGCCTCCCTGCACGGCGGCCATTCCCGAACCGGGACATCCTCCACCCGGATCGCGCACGCTCCATTGATCCAGCGCAAGGGACCGTCTCCGCATGCCGCCAGCACCGGCATCGGGGCGCGCCGGTCTTGCGCTGGATCAAGGCTCGTCGGCGCGGGACGCACAGGATCGGACTCGGCCAGCCCCGCCATCATGAGACCGGGAGAGACGCCATGACCGACAAGGACCTGCGCCGCGACGTGCTCGACGAACTCGATTTCGACCCCAGTCTGGACGCGACCAATATCGGCGTAGCCGTCTCGGACGGCGTCGTCACCCTCACCGGGCACGTCGGCAGCTACGCCGAGAAAGTCGAAGCCGAACGGGCCGCGCGGGGCGTCAAGGGCGTGCGGGCGATCGCCCAGGACATTCAAGTCCGCTCCCCTGAGGCCAAGAAGGTCGAGGACGACCAGATCGCCGCGCGCGCCCTCGCGATTATCGACTGGTCCGTGCACCTCCCGAAGGACACCATACAGGTCAAGGTCGCCAAGGGCTGGATCACCCTAACCGGGACGGTGGCTTGGCAGTACCAGCTGATGGGCGCGGAGGCGGCCGTGCGCAAGCTGTCCGGCGTGGTCGGCGTGACGAACCTCATCGCGTTGAGGCCCGCGGTCAAACCGACGGCGGTCCGGGACAGGATCGTGAAAGCGTTCAAGCGCCACGCGCTCGTGGAGGCGGACGCGATCACGGTGCGGGTCGAGGGCGACAGGGTCACTCTGGAAGGGGCCGTCGCGACGATGGCGGAGCGCGACGCCGCCGAGCGGGCGGCGTGGTCGGTGCCGGGCGTGCGGTCCGTCGAGGACCGGATCGTCGCGCTCGCCTGAGGAGACCGACGACGCACGCAGCGCCCGGCTATCCTGCGCCTCACGACGTCGGGCCTCTCGGGGAGGCTGGCTCCCTGGCCGGACTGCGCCGCGTGCCCCCGTCGCCGGCGCGCTGCCCGAAGCATCCGGATGGCGGTGCCGGGTGCGGCTACGAGATCATCGCGGACCTCAGCCCGGATGGCCGCCTCGACGCAGCGCTGCGCACGAGGCTCGCGACCGCCGCCGCAACCGTCTCCGCTGGACCGGCGCGCTCGATCGCCACGGCCGCCTCGTGCACCGCGCCGGGGACGAAGGCGGCGCGACGTGGCTGATCGCCTGCGACGACCGCACGACGGAGGACCACGAAGCTCCCGCAACACCTTGGTTCGGTTCAGCCCCCCGCTTTGCACGGTGGCCTCGCCTGAACGCCGAAGGTCGAGAGATGCCGCACGACTTGGGATTCTCGGGATGATCCTGCACCGATCCGCCGCCTCCCTCCGCTGGAGATCAAGACGCCATGAAGCGAGTCATCATCCTCCTCGGCAGCGTTCTCCTGAGCCCGGTCGCCGAGAGCCAGACGACTCCGTTTGCGGAGCCGCGCTCAGTTCAAACCCCCGACTGGTCTCTCTTGAGCCTCGCGAACATCATGCAGCTGATCCAATCACGCCACATCAAGCTCTGGTACGCCGGACGGGCGCAAGATTGGGATTTAATAAATTTCGAGTCCGATCACATTTCGGATGATCTCACATCTGCGGCCATGCTCTACAAAAATATACCGCTGGAGTTCGTCTCGAATGCAAATCGAGCCCTAGCCCGCTTGAAAAAAGCCGCAAAGGAAAGAAACATACAGGGTCTACAAGCGGCTTATGCGGACCTGACCACATCTTGCAATTCCTGCCATGCGGCTGGCGGCGTTGCTTTCATTCGCATCCAGCCGCCGACGCATATGCCTTTTACAAACCAGAAATTTTAATCGGTTGGTCGATTATCGGATATCGAGGCTGCAGGGCAGGCGGTCGCGAGAATGGTGCCACTCTCCGGCCGGTTCGCGGCATCCAGATGCCCCTCGTGAGCGTCGACCAGCTGACCGCCGGAGTGATGAGGCCTGCGCGCGAAGCGCTCGAATCGTACCAAATCCGCTTGATCCCTTCGGGATGGCGGATTTGGGCTTCGCTCAGGCGCCGCGCAGGCGTGTGACACGGGATCCGCTTGATCAAGCGGATCCCGTGTCACAGCATCTTGGGCCTGCCCTGTGCCACAAGATACTAGGAATGGTAGCTCCGCGAAGCCGCGCACAGGTCTCATCATTCCATCAGCTCATCAGCACGGACGAGAATGGAGAGTGGAATTTCCAGTTGTAATGCATTAGACGTTGAAATATTAACTACAATCTCAAATGTAGTTGGCTGCTCAATGGGCAGGTCGGCCGGTCGCACCCCTTTCATAATCTTGTCAACGAGCGCCGCCGCTCGGCGAAAGACGGCCGAGTAGTTTGGGCCGAAAGAAAGGAGGCCGCCTTCCTCAACGAATTCACGAGTCGGGTAGATTCCAGGCAGCCGATAATGGTTGGCGAGCTCCACTATCTGTCTCCGCGCTTCAGTAAAAACAGAGTCATCCATCGGAACGATGGCATCCGCTCCTAACGCTCGGATGCTTTCAAACGCACCGTCGAGATCGGTCCTAGATCGTACAGAAATTACGTCTAGTTTGAGACCAAGGGCCGTTGTAGCCTTTTTTGCTTCCCTTACGTAATCAGCGCATCCAGGATTGCCGTCGCGGATCAGGAAGGCGATCCGCTGAAGAGCCGGCAGCATCTCCTTGAGCAACTCGATGCGCTTGGCCGTCAGGTCAATCTGAACCGTAGTTAGGCCGGTCACGTTCGAGCTATGTTGAGCAAGGCCGCCGCTAGCCAGCCCGGCCGCCATCGGGTCGATCCCCGCTACGAAGACAATCGGGATTGTTCCGGATGCATGCCACGCCGGAAGCACAGCCGCCGCGCCCGATGCCACGATGAGATGGACGTTCTTGCTCACCAGCTTTGCGGCCGCTTCGGGCAATTGCTCCGCCGTCGTAGCTGCCTCAAACTCGATGACCAAGTTCTTCCCCTCCACATAACCGAGCTCGCTGAGACCTTGCCGGAACGGCTCGATGAAGCTGCGAGGCGGCGTGCCGATACGCAGGAAGCCGATCCGGTAGGTGTGAAGGGATGGCTGCGCGAAGGCCGAGCGACAGGCGATTGCGCCAAGCCCCGCAACAAATGCCCGCCGCCTAATCCGCACGGGCGGCAGGGGATGCGGCGACGGCAAGGCCGCAGACGACGTTTCACGGACAATGCGCCGTCTCATTCGAAGAGTGCTGTGAGGTCGAACTGCCTCATCTGAATACTCCGAATGTTGTCGCATACCCTGCCACGACAGCACGGCCCGGGCTAGTGGCGCATCAGACGGACCATAAGTCCGCCACCCGACCCGCTCAATAGCGGCTTCAATCCTCTTCTTGAACAGGGCCGGTCCGCTGTCGGCCTGAACCGGAGCCGATGGCCTGCCAGACGCAACGCCCGAAGCAGGTCGGTTTCGGTCCGAGGCCCGCAGGCGGGCGGCGCGCGATCGCCCCGGGCGTGCGGGTGCACGATGCCTTCAATCCTCAATCATGTGGGGATGCCTTCGGCCCGCCCGGCTCCGCCCACGGCGGGCCATTCGTGTTTCTGCCGCAGATTCGGCCACGGCACGTCTCGCCCATGCCTCCGCCTGTCCACGCATGAAGCCGGGACCAAGCCTGCTTCCGTGCGTTCTCCTCCTGTAGTGAGGAGCGGCATCATGGCAAGCATAACCAAAATCTCCGCCGCCGATCGAAAGCTCTTCGCGCGAGCGGGGTTGGCGGAGCTCAACAATGCCCTGGCGAAATTGACACCCTCTAAGCGCAGGGCGTTCTGGATCGCTGTTCGGGGCTACTACGAACCTCCGCCAGAGGACCAGCACGAGTGATCTTGGTCCTGGCCCTGCCCTCCGCTCATCTGCGGGGTCTCGCGGCCTGCTCGTGGAGGCGCGGCGGGGGTTGCGGCGGCTCACAGGCGGAGAGGTAGGCGGCGTCCGTTGCGCGGCGATAGCGTGCGCGAGCTACGCGGGCCGTGTCAGGGCGGCAGCCGCGCCCGCCATAGGCGCACGGCGTGCACAACGCCCTCGATCTCGCCGGCATAGGGCAACGTCCAGGCCCGCGCCCTATCCCTCGTTCAGGGAGGCGTCGGCGATCCGGCGCTCGATCGTCAGGACGGGTCGCGCGTTGGCACTCGCAGCTCCCCCGTCACCAGCGCGATGATCTCGCGGGCGAGGGTCTGGGCATCGGTATCGCCGAGCGGGTGGTGGCCAGAGACGTCCCAGATCCGCTCCTGGATGAGCCGAGCGATCCGCAGTTCGAGCTTGTCCGGCTTGCGCGGCGGCTCTGTCGGGGTCTCGTCACTCATGCGCCTCCCTCCACCCTCGCCAGCAGGATGGCGGTGCGCACCGCCATCCGTCGCTGCGCCTCGAGGGCGTTGGTCAGGGCCAGCACCTCCCGGGCGTAGGCGTTCGCCGGGATCACCGCCGCGAGGTCCACGGCGACGCCTTCGGCGATCAGGCGCAGCCCCGGCGTGGGGCCGTCGAGGGAGGCGGCGACTGCGGATTTCACCTGCTCGTCCGTGACGGCCTTGAGCTTGAACAACTCGCCGATCGTGGGTCTGTCTGGCATCGCGCCGCCTCTCCGTCCAGGGGCATGGCCCGCGGAAGAGATCGCCCGCCGCCTTGCGGCTGAACAGGGCGAACCGGCGCCGCCGCTCCGGCCGGTCGTGCAGCATGTGCCAGTGCTGGCAGGAGGCGGCGAGGGTGCCGGGCGCGCTGTCGGCCGTGTCGTGGTTGAGGTGCGCCGTCGCCAGGACCACGCGGGTGAACCGGACGGTGTGGAGCAGGTCCTCCGGGAGCATGCGGCTGCGCAGGATCCGGCCGCGCCCGTCGCGCCGCGTCTCGGTCGCGGCGTCGAACCAGCGCCCGCCCTGAAGGCGACCCGTTGCAGGTGGGGCCGCCCGCAGCCCTCGCAGCGCCCGCCGGCGCGGCGAAAGCGGATCACGTCGGAGAGCCGGGGCCAGTCGATCGGGTCGAAGCCGCGGTGCTCGGGTCGGATCGGCACGGGTGAGATCGGCGCCCTGATCGGCGCAGGCTACGGCCGAGTTTGAGATCCCGCTAGGCCGCCTTCCCGAACTCCCAGACGGTCACGCCGCGGCAGCGCCCGGGCTTGGCCTTCCGCTAGGTCCAGAGGTGTTTTTTCAGGTACGCCTCCGCCAGCTCGAACACCGGGTAGGAGCACGGCATCATCACGCCGCAGCAGTCGCCCCGGACGATGCCGGCCTGCGGGTGCGCCGAGAACAGGGTGAGCGTGTCCCAGCCGAGCCGCGCCGCCTCGGCGCCGAACTCGTCGACGAAGCGGCGGCAGTTCTCCAGGCTGGTGGCCCACTCGTCGGGGCGGCCCCCCGGGCAGGGCGGCTGGCCGGGCGAGAGGGCGGCGAGGCCGCGGCTCCACGCGGAGACCAGGGCGGCAAGATCGGCGATCGGGTTGGCGGTCAGCATGGCGGCCCGGCACGGCCCGGGGGTGTCGGGGAGCTTGCCGCCTCGCCTCCGGCAATGCGCCCGCGCCGGTGCAGGATGCGCCTTAACAGCCGCTTCCGACCCTCGGCGGCCCTTCATGCGGCCAAGCTGATTGAGTTCAGACCCTCAGAGCAATGGCCGAGTCTCAATGGATCAAGCGGTGCACGAGAAAAGCGCAAATAGTGGGACAGCAGCGCTCATTTCCAGGATCGCATTGAGGCAAAGGAGATGACTATGGGTTATCTGAAACTTGCAGGATTGTCTATTGCTGCGGCGCTTGTGCTTGGACTGGGGAGCGGAGCAAAGGCGACTCCACTCAGCAGTTCTTCGGCCGGAGTTGCAGCATGTGAGGTGTCCGACGGATTGGTCATCAAGGCACTGACCAGGGCCGGAGTTGCGCATCGGTCGGCTCGAAGGACGGCCCGGCGTGTTAACCGCCGCCACGGCTACTAGCTGCTGGCTCAATCGCGCGCGAGGGCAGCCCATTTGCATAACTCCCACTCTAGAACGTGAGAGGCTGTCCCAGCGAGTGCCACAGGGGGACGGATTTTTCGTCTCCATTACGGGGATGTCGCGTTAGCAATAAGGGAGATGACCATGAAAGCGCCTTTGCTTACCCTATCACTCCTGGCTTTCCTGGCCAGCGCGGCCGTTCCGATACTTACCAGTGTCTACGCTGGTCCCGCCGAGGACGTGCAGGCCGCCATGCAGCGCCTGAAGTCGAAGGCCGCTACCCTCGGAGCCCCGAGCGCAAAGGGCGAGGACACCGTCGCCGGGAAGACCGTTCCGGTTCTCTATTTCGGACAGACGAAAGTGAACGGTGACTTCACTCTCGTCGATAGCGTGCAGAAGGAGGTGGGTGGAACCGAAACATTGTTCGTCAAGAGCGGTGGTGAATTCGTCCGCGTCTCAACGAATGTGAAGAAGGATGACGGATCGCGCGCCGTTGGGACCATTCTGGATCCGAAGGGCAAGGCCATCGCGGCGATCAACAAGGGCGAAGCCTATTTCGGAGAGGCCGATATTCTTGGCCACCCCTACATCACCGGCTACGAACCGATCCGTGATGCAAGCAGCGGCATTATCGGGATCTATTACGTGGGATATCCGAAATAGTGAGGCTTGGCCGCGGGAGGGGCTTGGCAAGAAGGCCGCGATGCGGCGAAGCGTTTCAATAGGACGTGCCGGTATGGAGCAATCCGGATCCGCCAAGCCCCCTCAACGGATAACGCAGCATTTTAGAACATCTCACCCTTTGAGGCCCCAGGATCTGAACTCAATCAACTTGATCATTACAACGGCTGCTTTCCACCCATAGCGGCCGGTTCGTGTGGTACGATTTGGGTATACCCCTGGAGAACCAGCCCGGAGCCGGTTCACCAAGCCCCGATTCACCATCCAAAGGAAACCGCCGATCAGGAGACCGTCTGCAGCGAACTGATCAGCCCACCCGTGTACCTGAGGGCCTACTCTGCGCCTCCACGGACGAGCAGGACGCGCAGCGCGCCCGTGCACAGCTCGAACCTTCGCTGGGCCGGCCATCCTCATCCTCTCGATGTGTGCTTTCGTACGGCAAGATAGCCTTATGCCCTCTACACCGTGGAGCGACAGCCCGCCCTAATGGAGACGGCACATGCAAGCCCAGCTCAGAGGGAAGATTAGCGACTCCTCCGAACTGCGTCTTGATGAACTGGACGCTGCTTCTGGCGGCGAAACAAAAATGGTGACCGATTTTCAATTCAAAGTTTTCGGAGTAGACATATTTGGAGGCCACTACGAGTCTGGCGGCAAGACAACAGGAACCTATTCTGGGTATTGTGTTGGATCGAGCTGCACCGCGACAAGCAACTTTACCCGTCCATCATGAACTGCCTCCTGCAATGCCGGACTGCGATTAGCCTCGGAGCCGGCCTGCCGGAAGCGATCACGGTCGAGAGTTGGGGCCGGTCGATCGGGTCGAAGCCGCGGGGCTCGCGCCGGATCGGCATCTCCCAACTCTCCCCCGCAACCTGGTTGCGTGCCCGCGCCTGCGGAAAGTCCTGGTAGAAGGTCATCCGGCTCACCCCCAGCCGCTTGGCGATCGCCGCCACCGAGATGGTGCCCGAGGCCCGCAGCGCCCGCCCGACCTCGAAGTCCCCCTCGGACGGGGCCTTGAGCCTCCCGCCCTTGCGGCCGCGGGCGAGGGCAGCCCTGTGCCCCTCCAGGGTCCGCTCGCGGCTGAGGGCGAGGAAGTACTCGGCCATGGCGCCGTGCACCTGGCGGGCGAAGCGGCCGTGGGCGGTGTCGCTGTCGAACTGCTCGGTGAGGGAGCGGAAGTGGACCTCCTGCCGGCGCAGGCCGTCGATGGTGGGCATCGTCTCGACCAGGGAGCGACCGAGGCGGTCGAGCTTCCAGATTACGCGCACGTCGTCGGGACGGAGATAAGGCGAGGGCGGCCTCGAACTCGGGTCGCTTGGTGCCGCCGTGCCGGACTTCTTCTCCTCGAAGACGCGCTGGCCTCCGGCGCGGGCGAGGGCATCGCGCTGGAGGTCGAGGTTCTGGTCGTGGGTTGAGACGCGGGCGTATCCGACGAGCATGTCAGGATGGTCTCGCGGGAGGGTATTGCCGACAGTCGTTTTGTTTACACACCGGTTCGCGATTGAGTTCAGGCGTGTCTCGCTTGGGTCCCGATAAGGGCCTGATGGGGTGCTGAGTGCCGCCTGACGTTCGGCGCCGGCCACAGTTGGTGTTTCACGCCAATGTCTCGCTTGAGCACGCCGTTGCGTGACACGAGACCCTGAGGGTGGCGGCCGGGCCATGGGAGCGCCGGTCGCTTCGGAGCCCAGCCGCCTGCCGTACCATCCCGCAACCGGGAGAAGAAGCCGCGGCGGCACGACCAGTCTCAGCTACCGCACGACTGCGGCGAAGGAAGAGCGCCGGCACGAGCGAGATCCCGGCCGGCGCGAAGTTCAGTTTCCGTCCCCTGTCAGCGTCCTCGCGAGCCCTGGCGTGCTCGATACCGGCGCGCTGGGCCTGCTCGGCGGCAACGGCCTGGGCCTGGACAGTCGCCGCCATAAAGCCGATCAGCGCGTCCCTAACGGCCTGCTGTTTCGGATCCGTAGTGGCGCCGTCCAAAGTCAAACAATTGGCGACCACGAGGACGATGACGCCTCAGCGCGTGAGCCCGCGGACCTCCCGCAGACGTCCCTAGAGTAGCAGCTGATTCGATTGACCTACCTCATATGCAGCGTGTCGCCCCGGCGCAGGAGTTCGAGCAGCCTGGGTCTTAAATTTGGAGATGATCCGGGATCCGCTTGATCGAAGCGGATCCCGGATCACAAGCCTGCGCGGCGCCTGAGCGACGCCGACATCCGCATTGCGAAGCAATCAACCGGATGTCGAATGAGATCCGTATAAGTCAACGTTCGTAAGCCGAAAGTACCTCATACAGGCGGGTTTTCGCTGTCTTGCCAAGAGTTCGTATGGGAATGCCCATGCAGACACAACTGGTGCATTGAGTGCACCTTAAGGCGGATCGATCATGCGATTGCGGGCTTGCGCGCCACCAGCAGCAGTGATGCACCCTCATCATCGGGGCGGAACGGCTCCGGCTTGAGCTTCCGCATCACGAACCCACCCATGAAGCCGATCAGCGCGGAGGCGTGCCACGCCCAGGAGTGCCGATAATGAACCTGGCGGCATTTCACCGGTGAGCAGCGCTCCATCCAGTACACGATCGCATCCACGTCGCTCCAGGGCGCGATCTCGACCGCGGCGCTGACCAGACCGGCGCGGGCTGCGACCGCCTCAAGCGCCGCCTTTGTCCACCACGTGAGGTGATGCGGCACCGCGTTGATCAGGTAGTTCGGGATCCGGGTGTGCGCCGCCGGCACGTGCGGCACTCCGACGATCACGGTGCCACCTGGTCGCACCGCCCGCATCATCGCCTCTACCATCGCCACCGGCTGCTCGACGTGCTCTAGCACCTGGAAAGCGGTGACCACGTCGTAGTGGCCGGCATGCGTCCGCAGGTGGTCGTCCAAGTTCTCGATCCGGGCCCAGGACGCGCCGGGCTCGCCGGAGAAGTGCGGGTCCAGACCCGTGTAGTCGGCGTGGCGCACCTCGTGGCGGAACGCGCCGAAGCCGCAGCCAACATCAAGCACCCGGTTGCCCGCCGCAACGTGGCGGGCGGCCAGTCGGAACTCGGCCCGCGGGTGTCCTTCGCGCGGGTAGTGGCGGATATTCAGACGGCTGTAGAGGGTCGTGTAGAAGCCGGCATCCCCCTGCCGCATGGGGTCGAAGAAGTAGAGGCCGGTCGGCGACTCCCACAGGCCGAAGCGCGTTACGCCGCGGAAGCTCGGGCGCACATCGACCCGCAGCGTGTAGCGCCAGAGGTCCGCGAGCAGGCGCGCGCTCACCCACTGCACGAGGCGGACCGCTGGTTCGCCCGTGACGGGACAGGGTGGGGTCGTCATGGGGTGTCCTGCAAGTCAGTGGAGAGGTCAACGGTGCGCCGAGCGACTAGCAGCAGGGCGACGCCCTCGTCCGTTCCCGGCTTTGGTAGGGGTAGGAAGGACGCCGCGACGACTCCGCCAAGCGCTCCGACCAGGGCCGCAGCGTACCAGGACCAAGCGTGGCGGTAGTAGTGCGCGCGGCAGCGCACGGGCGAGAGGCGCGCCATCCAGTGCACGAAGACATCGCCACGAGACCATGCGGATTCCCGCACGATGGCGTCGGTCAGTCCGACGCGGCGGGCGAGCGCCACCAAAGCCGGCTTGGTCCACCATGTCAGGTGGTGGGGCACGGCGTTGGTGAGCCAGTTCGGAATGCCGGTCTGCGCCGAGGGGACGTGCGGCACGCCGGCAATGACGAGGCCGCCCGGCCGCGCGGCCCGCGCCATCTCAGCCATGAGGCTGACCGGGTCGGTCACGTGCTCCAACACCTGGAAGGCACAGACGACGTCGTAGCTCCCCGCGTGCCTCACGAGATGGTCGCTCAGGAGCTCTGCCCGTGCCCAGGGACGATCCTCCCCGCCAGCAAAATGCGGGTCGAGCCCGACGTAAGTCGCGTGAGGCACGTGATGCCGGAAGGCCCCGAAACCACATCCGACATCAAGCACCCGGTCGGCGGGCCGCACGTAGGCGGCTGCGGTCCGAAACTCGTCGCGATCGGGGTCCCGCAGGTACTGGCGCATGCCACGGCTCCGGTAGAAGGCCGCGTAAAAGTCCGCGTCGCCCGCCCGCATCGGGTCGAAGAAGTGGAGGCCGGTCGGCGACTCCCACAGGCCAAAGCGCGTCGTGCCGGAGAAGCTTGAGCGCGGATCAGCCCGGAATAAGAGCCGCCACAGGGCGGTGAGGTGGCGGGCGCTGACCCATTGCACGAGGCGCACGGCGGGCTCACCGGTGACTGGGCAGGATGGCGGCATCAGGTCGCCCCCGCGCGCGCGGTGTGCCGCTCGATCAGGTCCGCGGCGGCGCTGACTCCCGGTTCGCGCGCCATCGCCGTCGCGATCGCCACCACAGCCGCAGAGCGAGTTCCGGCCGCAGCTCGGGCGATCCGCCCGGCGAGGTCCTCCGGTGTCACGCGGCCGAGCGCCACGGGAGCCTCGCCCGCTCCAACTTCGGCGACGCGGCGACCCCAGTAGAACTGGTCGCCCAGCACCGGCAGCACCACGTTCGGCCGCCCGGCCCGAAGCGCCGCGGCCGTCGTTCCCGCTCCGCCGTGGTGAACGACCGCGGCGACATGGGGAAAGAGCAAGGCATGGTCGCTCTCCTGGATCGGTAGGATGCGGTTCTCAGCAGTGTGGTCGTCCGGCATCGGGCCGGCAAGGGCGAGCCTGCCCGACCCCGTGTGAAGGATCGCCCGCCCGCCCCAGAGGTCGAGCGCGCGCCGCACCACCTCGGTGTTGCGCTTGGCGCCCCAGAGCATGGAGCCGAACCCGATGTAGACCGGCGGAGGTCCGGCATCGAGGAAATGCCGGATCTTCTCGGGCAGCGCTGCTGCGGGATCCTGCTCCCGGAACCAGAAGCCGGTCTGCGTCGCCGGAACGGGCCAGTCCTTGGCGGGCGGGCTCAGCGCGGCGCTGTAGGCGAGCACCACGGGTGTTTCGGAAAGGCCGTGCGTGACCGGGTTCGTGAGCAGGTGCAGGTCTCCACCCACGCCGCAGCGCCGCAGCGCCCGCAGCGGGCCGTGCATCAAGGGCGTGAGCAGGCGAAACACCTCGTAGGAAAGGCGGTTGCCGACTCGCCCGAGGTTACGTCCGCCGAACAGTGAGAGGCTCTCCCGCGTTGTTGGCAACAGGGGCTGGCACATCACCAGCAAGGATGCGATGCCCCTCGCGCGCGCGATGGCTCCGGCGAAGAACCCAAAGCTGTTGTAAACCACGAGGTCGGCCCGGCCGACCTCGTCAAGGGCGCCGAGCATGAGGTCAGTGATTTGCGCCTCGACCCGGCCAGCAAGGGCACGCACATTTCGCAGCAGGCCGGACCGGGGTACGAAATTGCTGCGAAACAGCTCGTCGAAGGCCGGGTCGCGCAGCACCTCGGCAAAGGGTACTCCCATGGTGACGGGATCAAGACCGAAGCGGCGTACCAGCCCGGCGTAGTCGCTGGTGGTCAAGATGCGGACGGCGTGACCCCGCGCCTGCAGCTCGCGGCCGAGCACACAGAAGGGCTGTACGTCGCCTCTGGTTCCGAAGCTGACGAGGAGCATGCGGCGCGCGGGAACCGACATAGCTATCTGCCTCCGCCGCAGCTGCATCGCTGAGGGTGAAGTCGCTGGCTGCCTGCCGGGCAGAGACAAGCCACGCCTGCCGCTGCAACCTCCCCGGAGGCTTGAGGCGGCGTGAGGAAGTATGCCGCTTCGCGCGTTAGTTTACCCGATTGTGGGTGCGTCGGGCTTGCAGGCAGTTGAGCCTACCGAATATGGGGACCGCGCTCAGAAAAGAAAAAGGCCGCCCTCGCGAGCGGCCCGAAGTCTAGGGAGGAAACGCCCAAGGAGGGCACACCCGGCCGCGACGGCATCGCGGTTGGGCGCTCGTCATATGCCATGGGGCGAGGATTACTATAAGCGATGATAATAGCGTGCTGCATTGCAGGGAGTGCATAACAGGTGGACGTTCGGCTGATTGGCAGGACGGAGACGCATGCGCACCTGGCCGAGCAGGCCATCAGCAATCCCGTCCCGACCGAAGCGCCCATTCGGATCGGGGAAGGCGTAGAGCAACAGCGCAGCGGCGGCAGGGCAGCGATCCCCTTCCAGTGTTGGTTGGCTGGAAGCGCCCCATGCTGGGTCGGCGTGATCGGGAGCAACCTGAGTTGTTCGTAGAGGGCTCGCTGCGCCAGATCTTGCCGGATGATCACATCCTGGTGCGGGTCGACCGGATGCTCGGCCCGTCCTGGCTGCGGGAGAGCGTGGCTGACTTGTACTGCGCGACCAACGGCCGGGCATGGATCCCGGGCTTGGCGGTAGTGTCGCCGATCCCGCCCTCAGCGCCGAGCCGGTAGAGCAGCTTGAAGGCGCGGTCCGTCGGTGTCTCCCGCTGGGACCGATAGCCGGGCCCGGGGCTCCCAGCGATCCAGGTCGAAGGGCCTTCTCGCTTCGACGTCACACGGGGCGATCCTGCGCGGGGGACACCGCGCCGCCGGGATGCTGTTCGCTGGGCCGTAGAGGGCGGCGGTTCCGGAGCGACCTGGATCAACACCGCCCCACGCTGCCGTGACACGCTCGCTGATCCGGTCGGGCCGGGGAAGGCGCTGCCTCCACTCAGCTTGCCTTGGGCCGGTCCGCGCAAGCCGCCATGCCCGCAGGGTCCCGTGGCGGGCTTATCGCCTGCAGGTGCATGGCGGCCGGGCCGAAGCCCTACTCAGAACCCGGCCGCCAGCTCCAGCGACCAGCCCGCCACGGGCTCAAAGCGGTCACCAGTCGCTGCCTTCGCCCGCTCTCGTCGTCGACACGAGCGGGCGGTCCCGGAAGATCAGAGGCGACGACCCGGAGATCTCATCCCGGAGCACCGGGCCGCCGCCGTGCCGGCTGGGTGTTCAGCGCCGCAGGCGAAACGGTGGGCCAGGATGGTCAACGAAGTCTTACCGGCAGCAGAACGCCCGGCGGTCATTCCGTACCGCCGGGCGTCTGTTCGGAGACGAGCCGGCTCCTGGTTTCTGGAAACCGGCTTCGGTCCGGTTGACGATCCCAATCCGCCCAAGTTCGCGGACCTGGACGAGGCACAAGCCTGGATCGAGGAGCGGCGAGCTCGCGCGTCCTGAGCCTTACGACTGGAGTTGCAGTAACGCCTGATGTGCGGGCTGGCGCTTACCAGATGCGCTCCCCACGTGTGTGCACATGACACCCGAGCAGAACCTCCGGCCGGAGTGCGAGTGCGGTCCCGAAGAGCGCGTGGTGCGGGCGGAGATCGCCTACTGCCTGCTGGAGCGCGCCTATCAGACCTTGGCGCTCGCCTTCGAGCGTGCCGCCCCGGGCCGGTTCGCCTGCCTCAACCGGGCGGTGATGCGCGATGTCATGGCCGATCTACGCGAGATCCAGGAGACGCTCCCCGAGGGGATCGCGGCTGGGACCGCGCTCGCGGACATCGCGGCGGAGTTGCGCGAGACACTGCTTGCCGCTGAGAACATCGTCTGCACGCCCCAGGACGGAGAACGGTGAACCGCTGGGCTGTGTGCGGCGATTGCGTCCGTCAGGCAGGCCGCGCGAGCAGGATCGCCGTCCTGATCACTATGCACCGCGCGATCGAGGGTGGGATCGTCCAGCACGTCCCTGGCGATTTCGCGGTTCGCCACGGCCGCGGCAATGTCGATCGCCACGCCCTTCGCGATCAGGCGCATGCCGGGCGTGGGATCGTCCAGGTACTCCCGCATGGCGGCATCGAGCTGCTCGTCGGTGACGGCCTTGAGGGCAGGGAGCGCTTTGAGGTGTAGAAGCGGGGGCCTGAGGGCCCCTCCCAAGCCGACGGAACCGCCCGGAGCCGCCGCGCGGCTATCCGCTTTTCAGGGATCTCCACTCGACGCCGGCCGGGCTTCCCTCCCGAGCCGGCATTTCGTTGTGCGGGCCGGGTCTTCAGTGCCGCTTTCGGACCCGGCCCGCGGCCCTGCCCCGGGCGTGCGGGCCTGGAGCGGACAGCCAAAGACTAGTGCACTGACGCATTC
Source organism: Methylobacterium sp. CB376 (assembly GCF_029714205.1). Classification (NCBI taxonomy): domain Bacteria; kingdom Pseudomonadati; phylum Pseudomonadota; class Alphaproteobacteria; order Hyphomicrobiales; family Methylobacteriaceae; genus Methylobacterium; species Methylobacterium sp. CB376. The sequence goes on from NZ_CP121648.1 coordinate 3,242,960, forward strand.
AAACGTACATGGCTCAGCGCGATTTCTCCCTCATTTTCAGGCGAGTAGCGGCTGAGCACATGGTGTTTTCGTCGGCGTCTGTGCACTAGTACGGTCGAGGCAGCGGCTTGCAAGACTCCACTGAAAGCCAATAGACTGGCCCTCGACTGGCGGCCGGTTCGAGGCCCGCGCGAGACCTTCGGAACGCTGTCCGGAGGCACCATGACGCGTCCCATACTGGGGCTTGTGCGAATAGCGGGTTTCGCCGACGCGACGGCGCTCAGCCTGCGGAACGTGCAGACGGCGACGAGATGAAGATTGTGTCGGAGGCGACTCGGTAGCGCCTTGCCAACTTGACCGCCAGCATACTTTTCTGGCGGAGTTCTACTCTACAGAGCCTCAGCCCGCCCGGCACCTCTCCACCGTGGCGGACTTTCTTTCGCTAACGTGGCTCAGGTCCGAATACGAGGTGCGACGGCACTCAAAATGTGCTTGAGGTACGCGCGATCCATTTGCCCAAACGTGGATCGCAGCCTTTCAGCCCGCCCGGTCCTGCCGCGGCGGGCTTCCCTCATTCGCTTGGGCCCACAGAGCGTGACAAAGGTCGGGACCAGCACGATCTCGCAGCTGAGCGCGATAACGTGGCTGGAGCGCCCGAACGGCTCGAGGAAGCAGGCGTAGCACGCGCTCGTGGCGAAGAGCCTGAGCCGGGCAGCGGCGGCGGACATGCCGCAGTGGGCCAGCAGCTGCGGGACATCCTTCATGGCTCAGCTTACGGTTCCATAAAGGCCGGTTCGCGCCTTCATGCGCGCCATCGCACTCTCGGATCGGAGACGCGCTGATCCGCGTCAAGGCGGGCCTGCCCCGTTGACCGGCACTTTCACGCGTGTCGTGGCGCACGTCGGGCCGTTTACGGTTTCCTACCTCGATCGGCACACCCTGGTCGTTCCTCTTGAGGGGGCGTGCATGGCGCAGATCCGCATCCTGGACCCACTGAGCGGTCGCGTGGTCTCGGTTGATCTCCCGCTGCCTGCCGCTGCCCGTCCCGCTCCACGCCCCGCCGAAGCCGTTCGAGAGCCGCGTCCAGGGCCGGCGCAGGGCACGACGGCGCCGGAGAAGCCGCTGGCGGTGCCGCCGACCGCTGTCCCGGCGGCCTGAGGACGGTTGCCGCGGGGCGCTTCGATCAAGAACCCTCCTGCCCGGCGCGGCCGCTCCAGAGCTGCTTCGAGCCCTGATGCCCTGGCTGCCGAACCCTTCTCGGCCACAAGCAGAAGGCTTCCGCCTTGGGGTTTGATTATGGCGACGAGCGGTGTTGGCACGCCTCTGGAGGGCGCAGGAATGGCCGTGGGCGGCCGTTGTAACGGGACGGAACGGCGGGGCGAGCCGGTGCCGTCCAACTCGTGCAGCAGCTCCGCCAGCCTTGCTCCAGCGGTTCGTCGAGAACGGGCTCGTACAGCGCCTGCAATCGGCGTCCCAGGCGGTCGCGCGGTTGCGAGCCCGCGCGAGGTGGCTCCATACGCCCGCCTTGCGCGAATGGCCGAGAGCCGAATTCTCCGCAGGATTATACGCCGGAGACATCTTGGGTTCAAGCGGTCGTCGCAACACCATCTTGCACGGCAGCCAGCACAGCGTCGAGCGCCTCTGCCGGCGTCTTCCAGTTCAGCGTCTTGCGCGGTCTGCTGTTGAGGGCTGCGGCCACAGCAGCAAGATCGTTCGCGCTGTGGGCGCTCAGATCCGTTCCTTTCGGGAAGTACTGTCGCAGTAACCCGTTCGTATTCTCGTTCGTCCCCCGCTGCCAGGGTGAGCGTGGATCGCAGAAGTAGACCTGCAGACCCGCGTCGATCCGCAAGCGCGCGTGCTCGGCCATCTCGGTACCCTGGTCCCAGGTCAACGAGCGCCGCAGCTGCTCGGGCAAGCGCGCGATCGTGCCGGCGATCGCCTCGCGCACCGCCTGGGCCCCGTGCCCCGCCAGCGCCGGGCCGTTCTTCGCACGCGGTGTCACCCCATGGCCGTCCATCGGCGGAAGATGCAGCAGCATCGTAAAGCGCGTCGTGCGCTCGACCAGGGTCCCGATCGCCGAACTCTTCAGACCCAGGATCAGATCTCCTTCCCAGTGCCCCGGCACCGCGCGGTCCTCCACCTCGGGCGGACGCTCGCTGATGAGCACCTCGGGGGTGACGAACGACCTGCCTCGGCCCAGGCTGCGGGCCCGCGGCACACGCAAAGCCCGTCCTGTGCGAAGACACGCGGTCAGCTCACGCTTCAGCGCGCCCCGGCCCTGGATGTAGAGCGCCTGATAGATCGCCTCGTGACTGATGCGCATCGTCGTATCGCCCGGAAAGTCGAGCCGTAGGCGCTCGGCGATCTGCTGCGGACTCCAGGATCGACCCCATCGGCGGCTCTGGCGTCGCCCGTGCCGCCGTCCCTTCCAGGCAACGCTAGGGCCAGGCAGAGCGCTCCCGCCCGGTGTCGCGACAGTTCCGGCGAGCCGCTCCTGCACGTACGTCCGCAGCGCTGCGTTCCCCGCCAGTTTTGCTGGCTTGGGCCGGCGTGCCGCGCGTTCAGCGTGCCACTGCGCGGTCGTGGCGCGATAGTCCAGGCCGCCACTGCGGGTCGCCGCATTGCGGCGCAATTCCCGCGAGATGGTCGACGCCGCCCGTCCCAGACGCCGAGCGACGTCCCGGACCCCGTGACCTTGCGCTTGTAGGATCGCGATCTCCTCCCGCTCAGCCAACGACAGGTAGCGCGCAGAAGGCGACTTGGATGATGGTGACAGGTGGGAAGGTGCCATTCCGCCTGCTGTCCGGAACCACCGCGAGCCGACCGGTGGCGAGATCCCGAGCTTCATCGCTGCGACCTCGCTGGAGAGACCCTGCGCGAGGAACGCCCAGAACCCCCGCCGCGTCTCGCGCAGACCGACCCCGGGACGACCCGGTGACCGCAGCTTCTCGCGAAGTGCCCGATCCGAACGCCGCCGACCTGCCATCACAACCGCCCTCCGCCAAGCCGTTGCGACGACCACTTGAATCCACCCATTGTGCCGCGCATAAAATGATGCCGGCCCGAGTAGGACCCGGCCGGCAGTGTGGGCCTTCAAACCTCCTCTTCGGGCCGACGAGGGCCCCCTCCGAGTCGAGCTGCTTCAACTTGGCAGTAACGGATCCACCGCATTGGAACGAACGACTTATCTCCGCGCCTGCGGAGGAATCGTCTGCTAAGATGGGCCTGCTGCAGGCCGACAGCGCCGAGCCCATGGGGCAGGATGCAGCGCTTCCACGGGGGCGCCCATGCTGGCAGGACGTCCGAACATGAACAGATATCCGGGTCGGCCCGCGGATGAGTGGGCCAGGATTATCGCTGAAGCCTATGCTGCTGAGGCACGGCCACCTCTTACACAGCGCCTGCTGGAGGAGATGCGCGTCATCATCACCGAGGCACTCAGGGAGGCGGAGGTGGCCAACAGCCCGGATGCCGAGCGCTGCGAGCGCGTGAACTTGGTTCTGGATCGCAGCGAGATGTCCCTCCACGCTGCCGTCGGACCTCGCCTCGCCGCCATCGATGACGCCGCCGGACAGGCTGTGATGGTGCACCGTTCGGAGGCTGGGCGGCCGTTGCGCCCCTATGGCGGGCAGTAAGCCGGTCACGCGGCGCACCGGCACGGCTGACATCCTCCGCAGCTAGCCCGGGACAGGCGGGAGCAAGCCCATGAGCGACACATCCAAGATCTCGGACGCCAACACGGGGCTGCCGAATGCCGGTGCGGATTGGCCAACGATCCGCGATTGGCGCAAGGAGACGCGAACCAAGCTGATCGAGCAGCGCATCGGGCTCTCCGCCCAGGATCGCGCGGCGCGGAGCCAGAGGGTCAGTCAGGCGCTCGGAGCGGCACTGGAGCCTTACGCCGGCAAGCTGATCGGCTTCTACTGGCCATTTCGCGGCGAGTATGACCCGCGAGCGGTTCTCTCGTCGATGCGGGAGCGGGGCACGCGCCTTGCGCTGCCGGTGATCGTGGAGCGGGGACAACCGCTCGTGTTCCGCGAGTGGTCACCGGGCCGCTTGATGGCGCAAGGCGTTTGGAACATCCCGGTGCCGGAATCTGGCGAGCCGGTGTTTCCCGACCTCCTGGTCGTCCCGCTCGTCGGCTTTGACGAGCAGGGCTACCGGCTTGGCTATGGTGGTGGCTTCTACGATCGCACGATCGCTGCGATGTCGGTCAAGCCGCGCACCATTGGTGTTGGCTTCGAGCTCGGGCGCGTGAGGACGATCTACCCGCAGCCACATGACATCGCTCTGGAAGAGATTGTCACTGAGCGCTGACACGAATGCTGACGCCGTCAGCGGGGCCCGAGCGCTCGTGAGGGTACGCGCCTCTGAGACAGGTCAACACGGTCGCGAATCGTTTGCGGACCGTCCCGACCGCCACGTGGGCTGCGTTCGCGATCTCCTCCGCGCTCCTGCCGCCCGCGATCTCGTTGACCAGGCGCGCTTCGGAGGAGGTCAGGTTGAGGATCCTCTTCAGCACCTCGGGCGAGGGATGTGGGTTGGCATCCAGATTGCCGAGAATGACGACCTTGTGGGGTCCGCCCGGGGCGGGCTGGTTGATGGAGACGGTGCGCACGATTAACCTTTAGGGCGGCAATTGGCCCGCGAAGACGGTCGCGCTGGCGAGATGACCGATGAAGCGGAGAGACTTCCTCGCAGCGCTGTTCTTCCCGTGCTTGGCGCATCGGGTCGCGGCGGCGGCGAAGGCTCGCATCGTTATCCTACACAGCGGGTTTGCTGACCGCACACCCATCCACCAGCTTTACTCCGCGCTGAGTGACCTTGGGCATCACCAGGGGCAAACTGCCGATATTGAGCTTCTCAGTGCGGACGGCGATCCCGACCGCCTCACCTCGTTTGTAGCTCACATATCCCAGGTCCAGCCACAGGTCATCATTGCAGTGACATCACCTGCCGCACTTGCACTCAAGCGCGCGCATGTCTCTAAGCCGGTAGTGTTCTTGTTCGTGTCCGATCCAATTCGCCTTGGCCTGGTGAAGAGTCTACCCAGACCGGGAGCCAACTACACGGGAGTGACATTCAGTGATGCGTTTCTGGGGGCGAAACGCCTCCAACTCCTGACCGACACCGTCCCAGAAATGCGCACAGTCGCTGTCCTTTGGAGCCCGCAGTTTCAGGAGAACGCTGCCCTCGTGGAGAGTATCCTCATTGCAGGGAAACGGTTCAGTATCGAGGTGGCGACCATAGAAATCAGCGGCGCTGCTGGCTTGCCTGCTGCATTCGATGGTGCGGTAGCCGCTCGGGCGCAGGCCGTGATCTTCATCACCGAAAACGCCCTTTTCAACCACCGGCGCACGATTGCTGATTTGGCTTTGGCTCGGAAACTTCCAACTATCCACACCTTCCCGCCTGAGGTGCATGATGGCGGCCTGATGTCATTCTGCCCCGATCTCAGGGAGAGCTATCATCGCGCAGCGGCTCTGACCGATCGTGTACTTCAGGGAGCGCTGCCGCGTGATCTCCCGGTCGAGGAGCCTTCCAGGTTTACGTTGTGCGTCAACATGAGGACGGCAGCAGCACTCGGCTTAAACGTGCCCGATTCCATCCTGGCCCTTGCCGATGAGGTGATCGATTAGGCTGCAGTCCCCGCATCCGAGCTATCACGTCGGCGGGCAGAGCGCGCGGCGGACGGACCGAGGCTTTGAGACGACGAGGCCCGCCCGGTAGGCCGCCGGGCGGGCTTTGACGCGAGACCGATGGCGGGTTGCCACTGAGTGAATGGTGCCCCCGATATGGTTAACGAGCGATCGCATGGCACCCTGGCCCGGGTGGCCCTTCGCCTTCCGCCAAGCAGACGCCCGCGGCCCGTTGCATGACGGCCACGCATGAGCTGCCGATCGTGCCGCGCTCCGCTGCCGCGATGGCCGCGATGGCACGGTTGGCGCGCCGTGCACTCGGGCTTCACCGCCGGGGCGCTCTCCTCGGCGGCGGGGTCAAGGCGTGCCGCCAAAGGGCCGGCCTACGGCTCGACCGCATCGAGCGTTGACGTCAGGCGGTGTGATGCGGGATCCGCTTGATCGAAGCGGATCCCGCATCGCGAGCCTGCGCGGCGCCTGAGCAAGGCCCAAATCCGCCATCCCGAAGGGATCAAGCGGATTTGGTATGACCAAGTGCGTGTGGGTGAGCCCACCCTCGTGCACGCCCACATATGGGACATACGTTGGACACGGGCAGCACCGAAAACAGCTAAGTGATTGATTCTGCTGGCGCGCCCTACGGGACTCGAACCCGTGTTTTCGCCGTGAAAGGGCGACGTCCTAGACCGCTAGACGAAGGGCGCTCGCGGTGAGCGACCCTATAGTGAGCTTCCGGGCCGACGGCAACCGCATTGATGGGGTTGACGCGGTCGTCGCCCTGCTGTGTGTCGGCGCGCCGCAGGGCGGCGGGAGGGCACAGCATGGCGATCAAGCGGATGCCGCCGCGCGAGCGGCGCGGCGGGCCGGACCGGCGGACCGGCGCGCCCGCCCGGGCGCCCGCGGGCGCGCGGGCCGGCGCGGGCCCGCGGAGGGCCGACGAGGACACGGTCGTCCTGTACGGCTGGCACCCGGTGGCCGAGGCCCTGCGCAACCCGCGGCGCCGGCTCACCCGCCTGCTCGCGACCGAGAACGGACTCGCACGCCTCACGGAGGAGGTCGGCGAACTGCGAATCGCCCCGGAGACCGTGCGGCCCGGCGAGATCTCGGCCCTGGTCGGGCCCGATGCCGTGCATCAGGGGCTCTACCTGGAGGCGGAGCCCCTCCCGGTCCCGCCCATCGAGGACCTGCCGGCCGACGCCGTGCTCCTCGCCCTCGACCAGATCACCGACCCGCACAATGTCGGGGCCATCGTGCGCACCGCGGCGGCCTTCGCGGTCACCGCCATCGTCACCACCGCGCGGCACTCCCCCGCCGCCACCGGCGTCCTCGCCAAATCCGCCTCGGGCGGGCTCGAACACGTCCCCTTCATCACCGTCCGCAACCTCGCCGAGGCGCTGATCCGCTTCGGCGAGCAGGGCTTCACCCGCATCGGCCTCGATTCCGAGGCGCCGGTCCCCCTGTCGGAGGTGACGCCGACGCGCCCGCTCGTCATCGTGCTCGGCGCCGAGGGCAAGGGGCTGCGCCAGCGCACCCGCGAGTGCTGCGACGTGATGGCCCGGCTCGACTTCCCCGGCGCCATCAAGAGCCTCAACGTGTCGAACGCCGCCGCCATCACCCTCTACGCCCTGGCGCCGCGGCGCTGAGGCCGGCCCGCCCGGTCAGCGCCAGAAGGGCCGCACGTCGATCAGGGCCGCGTGGGCCTCGGCCGCCGCCCGCAGCAGGCGGGCGGTGCGCTCCTCCATGTCCGCCGCCGTGAGCCCGGCCGCGAAGACGGCCGAATCCGCGGCGCCCTCGGTCAGTGCCGCGGTGAGCGTGTGCGCGGTCGCGATGTCGTTGAGGTCGCCCAGGCAATCCTGCAGGTCGGCCAGCGCCTTCACGAAGGTCCTGTGCCGCTTGACCGCCTTCGGCTTGGGATAGAGGCTGCCGAAGAACTCCGCCCCGTAGCGCAGCTTCTTGGCGGCGATGCGCACCCGGTGGCGCGCCTCCGGGTCGAGTTCGTCGAGGTGGCGCCCGCGCTTCTTCACCTGGCGGCGGCGGCGCTCCAGCTCCTCCGTCGCGAAGGCCCGCGCCGGCCCGTCCCGGCGCGCCGCCTGCGGCGCCCCCGCCTCGCGCCAGGGCCCCGCATCGATCCAGGCGATCAGGTCGAGGAGGAAGAGCCGCCACTCCTCCCCCCGCAGGACCGCGCCCACCGCCTCGTAGGCGCGGCTGCGCTCGCCCTCCAGATGCGATTCCAGCCGCAGCAGGCCCGCCTCGTCCGGGCGCCGGGCCCGCTCGGCCGGGAGCGTGCTCGCGAGGAACACGTCGAGGTTGCGGGCTTGGCCGAAGGGCTCGCCGAGCCGCCGCAGCTCCGCCCGGATGGTGGGCGTCCGGTGATCCTCCACGAGGTCGCCGAAGAGCGAGAAGGCCGAGCGCAGGCGGCGCAGGGAGACCCGCAGCTGGTGCAGCGCGTCCGCGTCGCGGTGGTCGAGCAGCACCGCCTCGTTGAGCCGCATGTGGCGCAGGCAGGCATGCGCGACGGCCTGGAAGGCTTCGCCGGCGCTCGCCTCGGGGTCGAGCCGCACCGGCTCCGCCTTGCTGGCGCGGTCGAGGCGCCCGGCGAGGAGCGAGTAGCCGCGCTCGGCCTTGGTCATCACCCCGAGGCGCAGCGGCACGCTCGCGCCGATCTCGCGGGCGAGCCCGAACAGGTCGGCGGCCGAGCCGTCCTTGAGTTCGAGTTCGAGCTCGTGGATCGGGGCGACCCGGTCGCCCTCGCCGTCGAGCAGGGTGATCCGGCCGCGGTCGAGGGCGACCTCGATGCGCGAGCCGCCGCGCGCGATCACCCGGGTCGAGCGCTCGACGCCCGCCGAGAAGAGCGGCCGCAGCACGCTCTTGCGGCCCAGAACATCCCCCGCCGGGGTCTCGCCGAGGCGCGCGAGGTCGGGCTCGGCCCCGTCGACAGGCCATTCCCATTCGGGCCGGTCGAACAGCCCGGCGCCGGTGCCGGCCGCCTTCACCGTCTGGACGTGCCGATCCCCGTCGCGGCGCACCCGCAGCGTGAAGCCCGCCTCGCGCAGGCGCCGGTCCTCGGTGTCGAAATACACGGAGGTCAGCCGCGCCTCCCGCTCGTCGCCGCCGAGGAGCGGGTGCTCGCTCAGCGCCGCGAGGTCGGAGGCCTCGAATTCGAGCTTCAGTTCGGTCTCCCGCGGCGTGCTCATCCGGTCCTTCCATTCTCCCGCTGCGGCGGTGGGCGCGCCGGCCCGCCGCCCGGGCCCCGAGGGCCCGAGCCGCCCGGGCAGGAACGCCCGAGACGAGAGAACGATATGGGCTCTCGGCACGCCGCCGCGCAAGCGTCCGGTTTCCGCTCGGTCAGCGCGCGCGCAGATGGGCGACGAGGGCGGCCGCGCCCGCCTCGGGCGGCCCGTCGTTGAGGATGGTCAGGTCCGCCGCGTCGGGCGCCCGCCGCGCGAGGCGCGCGGCGAGGTCGCCGTCCTCCGGCCGGCCGCGGGCGGCGAGGCGCCGCGCCAGCACCTCGGGCGGCGCCGTGACGCTGACGACGCTCACCCGCGGCAGGCGCGCCCGCGCCTCCGCCACGGCCCGCCGCGAGATGTTCGCGGTTACCACGTGTCCGGTCTCCGCCAGGGACAGGCAGGCGGCCGGCAGCGCGTAGCCGAGGCCGTGGGCGCGCCAGGCCAGCGCGAAGCGCCCCTGCGCCTCCCCGGCGGCGAAATCCGCCTCGCCGATCTCGCGGTTGTCCTCGTGCGCGGAGGGCGGCCGCGTCACCAACCGGCGCGGGAAGACGTAGCGGGGCTCGGCCGCGAGCGCGTCCCGCGCGAGGCGGATCAGCGTGTCCTTGCCCGCGCCGCTCGGGCCGACGATCAGGACGAAGCCGCCCGGGCGCATCTCAGGCCACCCGCTCGCCGCCGCGCCAGACCTGGCGCACGACCGGCACGCCCCCCGCGCGCCGCACGCGCACGAGGTCGGCCCGCAGGCCCGCCCGCAGGGCGCCGCGGTCGTGAAGGCCGGTGGCCCGGGCGGGATTGGCGGTCACGGTCGCGATCGCGGCGGGCAGGGTGATGCCGGGCACCCGCTCGGGCAGGGCGAAGGCCGCCATCAGCAGGCTCGCCGGCACGTAGTCGGAGGACAGGATGTCGAGCTGGCCCTCGCGGGCGAGGTGCTCGGCCGCGACGTTGCCCGAATGCGAGCCGCCGCGGATCAGGTTGGGCGCCCCCATCATCACGGTGATGCCGGCCTCCCGGGCCGCCCGCGCCGCCTCGGCGGTGGTCGGGAACTCGGCCAGGGCCACGCCCTCGCGCCGGGCCAGGGCGACGTCGTCGAGGGTGGTGTCGTCGTGGCTCGCGAGGGCAATGCCGTTCTCCCGCGCGATCTCGACCAGGGCCGGGCGGTTGACCGCGTTGAGGGCCTGCCCCTCCCGGATCTTGCGCTCGGTCCCGGCCTTGATCGCCTCCAGGGAGCGCCCGCCCCGGCCGGCATATTGGTAGTACTTGGCGATGTCGCGGAACTGCCGCTGGCCCGGCGTGTGGTCCATCAGCGAGAGCAGGCTGACGGGGAAGCGCGCCGCGAAGTCCCTCACCGTGTCGACGACGTCGTGGGACGGGATCTCGCAGCGCAGGTGGGTGAGGTGCTCGGCGCGGAACAGGCCGGCCTCCCTGGCCTCGGCGATCGCCCGGGCGAGCTGCATCAGCTCCGGCCCGAGCCCGCTCCCGTCCGGGTCGCTGCCGGCGCGCAGGGAATCGAACACCGTGGTGATGCCCGAGGCCGCGATCTGCGCGTCGTAGGCCAGCACCGCCCCGAGGGGATGCCAGCGCACCCCGGGACGCGGCGCGTAGTGGCTCTCCAGGTGGTCGGTGTGGAGCTCGACGAGGCCCGGGATCAGGTGGTCGCCGCCGAGGTCGAGCCCGCGCGCGGGCGCCCGTCCCTCGCCGATCTCGGCGATGCGCCCCTCCGCCACGGCGAGCCAGCCCGCCTGCACCCGGTCGGGCAGGACGAGGGTCGCGTTCTCAAGGATGGTCTCGGTCATGCAGTCTCGCCCTTCAGGCCGCCGCGCGCTCGCGGAACCGGGTGACGTCGATGGTGCGGGTCGCCACCGCCTCGCGCACGTCCGCGTCGTGGAAGATGCCGATCAGGCCGGCGCCGGCCGCCTGCTTCTCGCGGATGAGGTCGATCACCACGGCGCGGTTGACCGCGTCGAGGGAGGCGGTCGGCTCATCGAGGAGCAGGAGCGGCTTGTCGGCGATGAAGCCCCGCGCGATGTTCACCCGCTGCTGCTCGCCGCCCGAGAAGGTCGCGGGCGGCAGGTCCCAGAGCCGCCCCGGCAGGTTGAGGCGGGCGAGCAGCTCGGCGGCCCGGCGGGCGGCCGCCTCCGGGGCGAGGCCGCCCTCGCGGCCGGCCGCCTCCACTACCTCGCGGGCGCCCACGCGGGGGATCACCCGCAGGAATTGCGACACGTAGGCGACCACGCGGCGGCGCAGGGCCAGCACCTCGCGCGGGGCGGCGCTCGCCACGTCGACCACGCGCGCCCCGTCGCGGATGCGGATCGCGCCGCGATCGACCCGGTAATTGCCGAAGGCCATCTTGAGCAGCGAGGACTTGCCGGCGCCCGAGGGCCCGCCGAGCACCACGCACTCGCCCGGATGCACGGCGAGGCTCACGGCGGCGACGACCGGAAGGGCGAGGCCGCCGCGCAGGTGCAACGTGAAGGTCTTGGCGACGTCCTCGAAGGCAATGAGCGGGATCATGCGGCGAGCACCGAGGAGACGAGGAGCTGCGTGTAGGGCTCGGCCGGGTCGTCGAGCACCTGGTCGGTGAGGCCGGTCTCGACGATGCGGCCGGCCCGCATCACGATCATCCGGTGGGACAGGAGCCGCGCCACCGCGAGGTCGTGGGTGACGATCACCACCGCGAGGCCGAGCTCCGCGACGAGGCGGCGGATCAGGTCGAGGAGCCGCGCCTGGACCGAGACGTCGAGGCCCGAGGTCGGCTCGTCCATCAGCACGAGGCGCGGGCCGGTGACGAGGTTGCGGGCGATCTGCAGGCGCTGGCGCATGCCGCCCGAGAAGCTGGTGGGCGGGTCGTCGACGCGGTCGGCGGCGATCTCGACCTTGCCGAGCCAGTCGAGGGCGGTGGCGCGGATCCGGCCGTAATGGCGCGCGCCCACCCCCATCAGGCGCTCGCCGACATTGCCGCCGGCCGAGACCGCCATGCGCAGGCCCTGGGCCGCGTCCTGCCGGATGAAGCCCCAATCCGTGCGCATCAGGTGGCGCCGCTCCGCCTCCGAGAGGCCGGCGAGGTCGGCGAGCCGCCCGTCGCGCAGGCGGTAGCGGACCGTGCCCGCGTCGGGCGCGAGTTCGCTCGCGATCAGCGACAGCAGGGTCGACTTGCCCGAGCCGGATTCGCCCACGATGGCGAGCACCTCGCCCGGATCGAGGTCGAAGGCGACGTCGGCGCAGCCGAGCCGGGCGCCGTAATGCTTGGTGAGGCCGCTGACGCTCAGGAGTGCGCTGGTCATTCCCCGGCTCCCCGGTGGCCGGCATCCCGGCGCTCCTCGCAGAAATCGGTGTCCGAGCAGACGAACATCCGCCGGCCGCGATCGTCGAGCAGCACCTCGTCGAGGTAGACGCCCTCCGCCCCGCACAGGGCGCAGGGCCGCTCGAAGCGCTGCACCCGGAACGGATGGTCCTCGAAGTCGAGGCTGCGCACCCGGGTGTGGGGCGGCACCGCGTAGATGCGCTTCTCGCGCCCCGCGCCGAAGAGCTGCAGGGCCGGGCAATCGTCCATCTTCGGGTTGTCGAATTTCGGGGTCGGCGACGGGTCCATGACGTAGCGGCCCGCCACCTCGACCGGGTAGGCGTAGGTGGTGGCGATGTGGCCGTGGCGGGCGATGTCCTCGTAGAGCTTCACGTGCATCAGCCCGTACTCGGCGAGCGCGTGGAGCTGGCGCGTCTCGGTCTCGCGCGGTTCGAGGAAGCGCAGGGGCTCGGGGATCGGCACCTGGTAGACCAGGACCTGGCCCTCGGTCAGGGGATGCTCGGGAATGCGGTGGCGGGTCTGGATCACGCTCGCCTCCCGGGTCCGCGTCGTCACCGCCACCCCGGCCGTGCGGGCGAAGAAGGCCCGGATCGAGACCGCGTTGGTGGTGTCGTCCGAGCCCTGGTCGATGACCTTGAGCACGTCGCCGCGCCCGAGGATCGCCGCCGTCACCTGCACGCCGCCGGTGCCCCAGCCGTAGGGCATCGGCATCTCGCGCGAGGCGAAGGGCACCTGGTAGCCCGGCACCGCGATCGCCTTGAGGATCGCGCGGCGGATCATGCGCTTGGTGCCCTCGTCCAGGTAGGCGAAGTTGTAGCCGGTCCCCTCTTCCGGGCCGGACTCTCGTGCGGCGATCCCGCTCATTCGGCGGCCTCCCCCTCGGCGGCGTCCTCGTGCGCGGCGGTCCGCGCGGCCGCGTGCTCGGCCCGCATCCGGCGCACCAGCTCCAGCTCGGCCTGGAAATCGACGTAGTGGGGCAGCTTCAGGTGCTCGACGAAGCCCGTCGCCTGCAGCGCGTCGCAATGGGCGAGCACGAATTCCTGGTCCTGCGCCGGCGAGGCGATCGGCTCGCCGAGTTCCTCCGCCCGCAGGGAGCGGTCGACCAGGGCCATCGCCATGGCCTTGCGCTCGCACTGGCCGAAGGCGAGCCCGTAGCCGCGGGTGAATTGCGGCGGAGCCTCCGCGCTGCCCTTGAACTGGTTGACCATCTGGCACTCAGTCAGCGTCACCCGCCCGAGCGGCACCGGGAAGCCCAGCTCCTCGGGCGTGAAGTCCAGCGCGACCTCGCCGACCCGGATCTCGCCGACGAAGGGATGCGTGCGTCCGTAGCCGCGCTGGGTCGAGTAGCCGAGGGCCAGCACGAAGCCCTCGTCCCCGCGGGCCAGGGCCTGGAGGCGCACGGCCCGGTCGGCCGGGAAGCCGATCGGCTCGCGGGTGAGGTCGCCCACGGGCTCGCCCGCGTCCGGGGGCGAGGGTTCGATCAGCCCGTCACGGCCGAGGAGGTCGGTGACGCGGGGCGCCGGCCCCGGCTCCGGCTCGGCCTCGGCGGCCCGCGGCACCTCGCCCTCGGCGGCGAGCGCGAAGTCGATCAACCGGTGCGTGTAGTCGAAGGTCGGCCCCAGCACCTGCCCGCCCGGCAGGTCCTTGAAGGTCGCCGAGATCCGCCGGTGCAGGGCCATGGCGCCGGTCTCGACCGGCTCGCTCGCGCCGAAGCGGGTGAGCGTGGTGCGGTAGGCCCGCACCAGGAAGACGGCCTCGATCACGTCGCCCCGGGCCTGCTTGAGGGCGAGGGCGGCGAGGTCGCGGTCGTAGAGCGAGCCCTCGGTCATCACCCGGTCGACCAGGAGGCCGAGCTGCCCGGCGATCTGCGCCACGGAGAGCTCCGGCACCGCGGGGTTGCCCCGGCGCCGCTCGGCCAGCAGCCGGTGCGCGTTGGCGATGGCGGCCTCGCCGCCCTTGACGGCCACGTACATGGGTCAGCCCTCCGTCACGCGGGTCGAGCGCGGCAGGCCGGCGACGCGCCCGGGCGCCGTGAGCAGCAGGTCGAGCCCGAGCGGGAAGGCCGCCCGGTTCGCCCGCATGCGGGCGGCGAAGTCCGGCGGCAGCGGCGCCGCGCGCAGCCGCGCGCGCGCGCGGATCCCCGGCCCTTCGAGGACGAGCCCGCCCTCCTCCGCCGGATGCGTCTCCGCCAACTCCGCGCAGGCGAGGACGAGGGTCGCGGAGCGGTCCGGATAGGCGGGCTCGCCCTGCGCGAAAGCCGCGAAATCCGGGCAGGCGGCGGGCGCGGCGACGAGCGCGAACTGCGCCGCCGCGGGCTCGACCACCAGGGGCGCGCCGGTGTGGAAGCGCAGGAAATCCGCCACCGCCCCGCTCGCCGCCAGGACGGGATCCAGCCAGAGCGGCGCCTCGGCATCCGCCAGGGCGAGCGCCACGGCGGCGAGTTCGGGCGTCAGCGGCCGCGGCGGGGCGAGGTCGGGCGCGAGGCGCTGGATCCGGCCCGGCCGGGCGAGGGCGTCCATCACGGCCCGGAAGACGGCCTGCGCGTCGTGGACGGGGTCGCGCAACCCGGGAGCGAGCGTCATCAATCCTCTCCCCGCGCCATGGTGAAGAAGTTGACCCGCGTCGCCGCGACCCGGCGCGCCTCCGCCTCCGCCTCGGCGGCGCGGCGGGCGGCCACCGGGGCGAGCGCCCGCTCGACCGCGGGGCGCCGCCCGGGCTGCTGCCAGAGGGCGTCCAGGATCGCCGCGAGGCGCGCCTTCCGGCGGTCGCGGCCGAGATGGTAGGCGAAGCCGGTCGCGCCGTCGGGCAGCCGGACCGCCGCCCGGGTCACCGTGACCTCGCCGAGGTTGAAGGGCCGCCCGTCGCCCCCGATCCGACCGCGCGCCATCACGAGGCCGGTCTCGACGGGGCGGAGATCCTCCGCCTCGCCGACCGGGCCGATCCCGTCGAGGGCGCGGGAGAGTTCGTCCGCGCTGGCCTCGCCGCAGAGGGCCATGGCGGCCCGCCGCGCCGCGATCTCTGGCGCCTCGCCGCCGTTGCGTGGTGAAGTGCGATCCGGCATCGGTGTCCCGGGTGTCCTGATTTGTCTAATCGTATAGACAAGTGGGGCGCGGGGCAAATGAAGTTTGGATGACGGTATGGGCGACGGCGATGGCACCCCGGTGACGGCCCTGAGCCGCGGCGAGGGCTTGGCGGCGTGGCGGCAGATCGCGGACGGGCTCTCGGCGGAGATCGAGGCGGGCCGGCTGGCGGCGGGCGCGCAACTCCCGACCGAGGCGGCGCTGGCGGCGCGGTTCGGGGTGAACCGGCACACGGTGCGCCGGGCCCTGGCGGCCCTGGCGGAGCGCGGGCTGGTGCGGGCGACCCAGGGGCGCGGCACCTTCGTGGAGGCGCCGCGCCTGACCTACCCGATCGGGACGCGCACCCGCTTCTCCGAGATCGTCTCGCGGGCGGGCCGGGAGGCCTGGGGCGACCTGATCGCGGCGGCCGAGGTGGCGGCCGAGGAGGGGATCGCGCGCGACCTCGGCCTCGCGCCGGGCACGCCCATCCTCGAACTCGTGACCGTGCACCGGGCCGACGGCACGCCGATCTCCACGGCGCGGACCTGCCTGCCCCTGCCGCGCTTCGCCGGCTTCGACCGCGCCTACGCGCGGCGCGGCTCGATCACCCGCGCCTACGCGGATTACGGGGTGGCGGATTACACGCGGCTCTCGACGCGGATCGGGGCCCGGCTCGCCGCGGCCGACGAGGCGGCGCGGCTCGACCTCGCGCCGGGCCGCGTGCTCATCAGCATCGCGAGCGTGAATGCCGACGCGGACGGCGCGCGGATCCAGGCGACCCGCGGCCTGTTCGTGGCCGACCGGGTCGAGCTGGTCGTGGAAGCCTGAGATGATATCGGCCCGATACGGGATCCGCTTGGTCGAAGCGGATCCCGTATCATTCCCTGCGCCGCCTCGGCAGAGGGACCGTGGGCGGTGTCATACCAACGGCTCAGGATGCTGACGCATCGAGCCGTTGCTCCATCTCGAATTTTCGATTTCAAGCCAGAGGCTTGGCGAACCAGAGGCTTGGCGAAAATTCGAGAGCCGCACCACCGGTCATGAGAAATGACCGGTGGTATCATCTCGCATCCCGGCAATCGGGCCGGCGTCGCAACCTGGCAGGAGAGATCGCCGGCAGGAGAGATCGGCTGCGCCGAACGACCCGCCGGGGGGCGTTCCGCCCCGGACGCAGGGGCACGGCGCGCGCGGGAGCGATCCGATCCGATCCCCACGTCTTAGCCCCCTCCGTAATCCAGTTCAGGCGCAATAAAATCTCGGATGTCTCGCGATCTGACCCCGTCGACAAATCGCGACATCTTAACTATGAACGGCCCGCACGCGACGCGAACTGTGCAGGGAGACCTGACGATGTTCAATATGTTCAAGTCACAAGTGTCCCTCGATCTGAGCCCGCGGAACTGCCTGGCGGTGTCGCTGATCCACTGCATGGCCGCCGACGGGGAGGTGGACCCGGAGGAGGTCGGGCACCTGATGTCGGTGCTCGGCCGCCAAGCGACCCGCCAGCAGCTCGACGCGGCCATCCGCTACGCGCGCGCGACGCCGCCGGCCCAGTTCCTGGCCGAGGCCGCGCCGAGGCTGCGGCCGGACCAGCGGCTCTGCATCCTTCTCAACATGATCGACAGCGCGATGGCGGATGGCGAGGCGGAGCCGGAGGAGCAGCGGCTCATCATGCAGTACGCGCAGGCGTTCGGCCTCGGCGAGAGCGAGCTGACCCCCTACTTCAAGGCCCTCGTGGCCAAGAACGATCGCGCCGTCCTGGACCGCTGATCGGCGGGCCCCGTCCTCGGCGACGGGCGTCGCCGGGGATGGCCCCCGCCCACCCGGTCCCGCCGCGTCCGGCCGCCCTCACCGGGCGGCCGGCCCGATGATCGCCCGCCGCAGCCGCGCCGAGACGAAGTCGATCGCCGCCACCGTCACCAGGATCATCGTGACCAGGAAGGCGACCTGCTGCAGTTCCAGCACGCGGATCAGCTCGGTGAGGTAGGTGCCGATCCCGCCCGCCCCGACGATGCCGATGATGGTGGCCGAGCGGGTGTTCGATTCGAAGAAGTAGAGCACCTGGCTCGCCAGCACCGGCAGCATGCCGGGCAGCAGGCCGAAGCGCAGGCGGTCGAGGGTGCTCCCGCCCGAGGCGGTGACGCCCTCCTGCGGCTTGCGGTCGGCGGTCTCGATCGCCTCGGCGAAGAGCTTGCCCAGCGCCCCGAAATCCGAGCAGGCGATGGCGAGGGCGCCCGCGAAGGGGCCGAGCCCGACCACGTTGATCCAGATCAGCGCCCAGATCAGCACGTCGACCGAGCGGAGCACGTCGAAGCCGCGCTTGGTGGCGAAGCGCAGGAAGGGGTTCGGGTTGGCGTTGCGCGCCGCCAGGAAGGCGAACGGGAAGGCGAAGAGCGCCGCCGTGAGCGTGCCCAGGAAGGCGATGGCGAGCGTCTCGCCGAGCGCCTGGAGGAAGGCGAGGAAGCGCCCGTCCGGCGAGGGCGGCAGCATCAGCGCGGCGAATTCCCCGAGCCGGCCGAGGCCGCGCAGGATGCGCAGGAGCGAGAAGTCGAGGTACAGCATCGCGACGATCGCGAGGCCGGCCGCGGCCGCGGCCGCGCCGATCACCGCCAAGCGCTGCCGGAGCGGCACCGCGAAGGCCTGCGGGTGGCGCGCCCTGAGGCCGCCGATATCGGCGAGCATCGCCCTGCGGAACGCGGCACCGCTCATCGGGCGCTCTCCCGTCCGAGCAGGGCGTGGCGCAGGCGCTCGGTTCCGAGATCGATGCCGATCACGGTGACGATGATCATCAGCAGGATCGCGCTCACGTCACTGTAGTAGAAGTTGCGGATCGCCACCAGGAACTCCTGGCCGATGCCGCCCGCGCCGACGAAGCCCATCACGCCCGCGCCGCGCACGTTCATCTCGAAACGCAGGAGCCCGTAGGAGGCGAAGTTCGACAGCACCTGCGGCACGACGGCGAAGCGCGCGGTCTCGACCCAGCTCGCCCCGCTCGCGGTCAGCCCCTCGACGGGCTTCATGTCGATGTTCTCGACCACCTCGGAGAAGAGCTTGCCGAGCGCCCCGGCCGTGTGGATGGCGAGGGCCATCACGCCGACCATCGGCCCGAGCCCGAAGGCGATCACGAAGAGCAGCGCGAACACCACCTCCGGCACCGTGCGGCACAGTTCCAGGAAGCGCCGCGTCGCGAAGCAGAGGAGGCGCGAGCGCACGAGGTTCGCGGTGGCGAGAAAGCACAGGCCGAAGGCCGCGATCCCGCCGAACAGCGTGCCGAGATACGCCATCAGCAGCGTCTCGCCGAGGAGCATGGTCCATTTCGGCAGCCCCCAGTACCAGGCGGCGAGGTCGCCCGGCAGGGTGCCGGGCGACAGGGGCGGCATGATCCGGCCGAGATAGGCCGTGAAGTTCCGGATGTTCTCGAGGAAGGTGAGCGGCCGCACCTCCGCCATCGCGCCCGCCAGGACGATCAGGACGAGGAGGACGGCGAGCACGGCGAGGTTGCGCCGCCGCGCACCGGCGATCGCGGCCGCGTAGGCCGCCGCGAGGGTGCGGGCCCTCTCCGGCGGCAGGTTTGCGATCCGTTGGGTCAACGCGGCCGCCTCGCCCGATGCGTCCTCGGAATGACTACGAGCGCTTCCGCTGCTCGTCGTTGTAGCGGAGCATCTCGATGATCGGCTCGAAGTCCTTCAGCGTCACCGCCGTGAAGTCGAGGTCCTTGCCGTCCGACAGCTTGTCGAAGGCGACCTTGTCCTTCTTCGGCATCGCCACGAAGGCGGCGCGGATGCGCGTCTTCAGGTCGTCCGGCAGGCTCGCCAGCACCGCGAAGGGGCCCTCGGGCAGGAAGTCGGATTTGAAGACGATGCGGAAATCGGCCGGCGTCAGCGGCTTGCCGTCCGCGCTCTTGAGCATGTGCTTGGTCTGCATGCGGGTCAGCGTGCCGTCCGTCTCCGAGTTCCACAGCGTGGCGGAGGCGTCCGAGGTGCCCTGGATCAGGGCCAGCACCGAGTTCTCGTGGCTGCCGGCGAAGAACGTCTTGCCGAAGAACTTGTCGACGTCGTAGCCCGCCTTCTGCATGAAGAAGCGCGGCGCCTGGTTGCCCGAGGTCGAGTTGGGGTCGACCAGCGCGAGGTTCTTGCCCTTCAGGTCGGCGAGCGTCTTGTAGGGGCTGTCCGCCTTGACGTAGATGACCGAGTAGTAGCCGGAGGCGCCGCTATCGTGCTTCTGGTTGACGATCGGCTCGACCTTCACGCCGGTGATGACCGCGCGGGCGAAGGCGGCCGGGCCGTAGAAGCCGATCTGGATGTTGCCGGCGCGCTGGCCCTCGATCACCGCCGCGTAGTCGTTGGCGACGCGCAGCTTCACCGGCACGCCGAGTTCCTTCGAGAGGTAATCGGCGAGCGGCGTGTAGCGGTCGGCGGTGCCCGACGCGTTCTCGATCGGAATCACGCCGAGCGTCAGTTCCGGATACTTGGCCTTCCAGTCCTGCGCGGCGGCCGGGAGGGTGAAGCAGGCAAGCGCCGTCAGGGCGCCGACGAGGGTGCGTCGGGTCAGCATCGTGTCCGTCCTTCCATCATTCTCCACGGGCCGGCGGCCCGCATCGGGTCGCGTCAGGCGCCGACCGGTGCCGGCGGCGCCAGGGCGGGGCCCGGCTCCGGGAGGGGTGTCGCGGGCGGCCGGTCCATCACCTCGCCGGCCTCCAGGCCGTAGAGGTCCTGCGCCACGGCCTCGGTCAGGTCCAAGGCGCGCCCGTCGAAGACGAGGCGCCCCGCCGAGAGGCCGACCAGGCGGTCGCAATAGGCGCGCGCCAGGTCGAGGGAGTGCAGGTTGCACAGGACCGTGATCCCGTACCGCGTATTGGCCTCGGCCAGCGCGTCCATGACCAGGCGCGTGTTGCGCGGGTCGAGGGAGGCGACCGGCTCGTCGGCCAGGATGATCTCGGGCTCCTGGACCAGGGCGCGGGCGATCGCCACGCGCTGCTGCTGCCCGCCCGAGAGGGCGTCGGCGCGGTTCGCCGCGTAGGCGCCCATGTCGAAATTCTCCAGCGCCGCGAGGGCGAGCGCCTTGTCCTCCTCGGGCCACAGCCGCAGGAGGGCGCGGGCGGACGACACGTGGTTGAGCCGGCCCATCAGCACGTTCGTCAGCACGTCGAGCCGGCCGACGAGGTTGAACTGCTGGAAGATCATGGCGCAGCGCCCGCGCCACTGGCGCAGGGCCCGCCCCTTCAGGGCCGTCACGTCGCGCCCGTCGAACAGGATGCGGCCCTCGCTCGGATCGACGAGGCGGTTCAGCATCCGCAGCAGGGTCGACTTGCCCGCGCCGGAGCGACCGATCACGCCCACGAAGCTGCCGCGCTCGATGCGCAGGGAGATCGCATCCACCGCGCGGCGGTCACCGTATTGGCGCGTGAGGTTCTCGACGACGAGCATCAATCCGTCCGCTGTTGCCGTACGCGGGACGTAAACGCCGGTTTGGCGACAGTTGAATGACAGCCGCTGCCGCCGGGGGGCTCTCGCGGATTCTTGCGGCCGCGTCCCGGCGGCGAGGCCCGCCGCGGCGGTTTGATACCCGATCCGATCGGTCGCTTCGGGATCGCGGATGCCGGCCTCGCTCCCGCGCCGCGCGGGCGCGTGATCCGGGATCCGCTTGGATCGGCCGGATCCCGGATCAGCCCCCGTGGCGGGCCAGGAAGTCCTCGACCGGCAGGGCACGGAAATCCGGCAGGGCGGCGCGCAGCCGCTCGTGGTCCCAGTCCCACCACGCCAGGGCCCGCAGGCGCTCGGCGACCGCCTCGGGGAAGCGCCGGCGCAGGAGGCGGGCCGGGTTGCCGACCGCGATCGCGTAGGCGGGCACGTCGCGGGTCACGACCGCGCCCGCCCCCACCACCGCCCCGGTGCCGATCCGGCGGCCCGGCAGGACGATGGCGCCGTGGCCGATCCAGACGTCGTGGCCGATCTCCACCGGCAGCGCCCGGCGCCGGTCGAAGAAGGCGGCCTCGTCCGCCTCCTCCGGCCAGTACTGGCTCGCCCGATAGGTGAAATGCGCCTGGGAGGCGCGCTCCATCGGGTGATTGCCCGGGTTGATCCGCACCATCGCGGCGATCGAGCAGAACTTGCCGATCCGCGTCGCGATCACCTCGCCGTCGTTCACGATGTAGGAATAGTCCCCCATCTCGGTCTCGGTCAGGCGGGTGCGGGCCCCGACCTCGGTGTAGCGGCCGAGGCGGCTCGCCACGATCGCGGCGGTGGGATCGACGAGGGGCTCCGGCCCGAGGCGCTTGGTCATGCGGGGTCTCCGAGGGGAATGCGCCGCAGCACCCGGAACGGGGCATCCCCGTCCTGCCGCAGCACCGTGACGGCGTCGAGGGTCAGCGGCTCGCCCGGCCCGTAGGCCGCCGCGAGCCGCGCGTGCCAGGGCGCGCGGTCCTCCTCCGGCAGGGCGTCCGTCAGCGTCATGTGGAAGCGGAAGCGCTCGAAGACGTGGGGGTAGCCCCAGCGGTCGAGGAGCGCCCGCTCGCGCGCGTCCAGGCGCTCCGGGCGGCGGCGCGCCCGCTCCGCCTCGCTGAGCGGCGCGCGCAGGGGGTCGAGGGCGGCGACGCACTCGGCCGCGAACAGGCCGAGCGCCGGCGGCGCCTCGTCCGGCACCAGGGCCGTGAAGGCGCCGAGCGTCGCGACGACGAGCCGCCCGACGGGAACCGGCGGGTGCCACGCCGCCAGCGCCGCCGCGGCCGCGACCAGATCCGCCTCGGCGACGCCCGGGGCGAGGCGCATCGGCGCCTTCAAGGTCGCGTGGAAGCCGTAGCGGCTCGGCGCGCGGGTCACGTCCTGCGCGTCCGCGAACCCGTCGTGCCGCGGAACCGGCGCGCCGGTCGCGGTGTCATAGCCGAGGACGCCGCAGCCGAACCGGGCCAGCCCGGAGCCGGGCGGGGCCGTGTAGTAGAGCGCGTAGCGGCACGACTCGGTCACGACCATCCCTCCGGCGAGCGTTCCGGACGGGTTCATCACGGTCGGATGACGGTTCCGTGACGAGGTTCCGTGGCGAGGTTGCGGGATGGGGGCGCGGGGGACGCGGGGGCGTGGAGCATGGGCAGGCCCGGGGAGCGGGGGCAGCGCGCGGCGGCCGAGCCGGCCGGGCGGGCGCTGGTCGTCGGGGTGATCGGCCACGTCGATCACGGCAAGACGGCGCTGGTGCGCGCCCTCACCGGCACCGACACGGACCGGCTCAAGGAGGAGCGCGAGCGCGGGGTCTCGATCGTCCCCGGCTTCGCCCTGCTGCGGGTGCCGGGGGGCGAGATCGACCTCGTCGACCTGCCCGGCCACGAGCGGTTCGTGCGGGCGATGATCGCCGGGGCGACCGGCCTGCGCGCGATCCTGCTCGCGGTCGATGCCCGCGAGGGCATCAAGCCGCAGACCCTCGAACACCTCGCCATCGCCCGCCTGATCGGCGTGGGCCGGGGCGTCGTCGCGTTGACGAAGTGCGACCTCGTCACGGACTCGGAGGCGGCGGCCCGGGCCGCGGAGGTGGGCGCGCTCGCCGCCGCGTCCGGCCTCGCGGTGCGCATCGTGCGGACGTCGGTGCTGCGCGAGGAGGGCCTCGCCGACCTCGCGGGGCACCTCGCCGACCTGCTGGGCGAGGTGCCCCCGAGCCCGGATGACGGCTGCCCCGTCCTGCCGATCGACCGCGTCTTCCCCCGTGCGGGCTTCGGCGCGGTCGTCACCGGCACGCTGCGGCGCGGGCGCCTCGCGCTCGGCGACGCGGTCGCGGTCGCGCCGGAGGGCATCGAGGGCGCGGTGCGCGCCCTCCAGAGCCACGGGCGGCCGGTCCAGGCGGCCGAGCCGGGGCGCCGGGTCGCCGTGGCCCTGCGCGGCATCGACCTCGCGCAGCTGCGCCGCGGGCAGGTCCTCGCCCCCCCCGGCTACCTCGTCCCGAGCCGCTGGCTCGACGTGTCGCTCACCTTGCTGCGGGAGGCCCCGGTGCCCCTGGCGGGCGGGGCGCGGCTGCGGCTCCTCGCCGGCACGGCCGACGTCCCGGTGCGCCTGCGCCTCCTCGACCGCGACGCGCTCGATCCCGGGGAGACGGCGCCGGCGCAGCTCCACGCCGAGGAAGCGGTCGCCCTGCCGGCGCGCGAGCCGTTCCTGCTGCGCTCGGACGCCCCTCCCCTCACCCTCGGCGGCGGCGTGGTGCTCGACCCGGCCTCGCGCCGGCGCCGGCGGCGCGACGCGGCCGGCCTCGCGGAGCTGCGCAGGCTCGCGGAGGGGCGGCCGGCCGAGATCCTGCGCGCCCGCCTCGCCGCGGCGGGCCGGGCGGGCGCGACGCTCGCCGACCTGTCGCGCCTCGTCGGCATCGCGCCCGAGCGCGTCCGCCGCCACCTCGTCGGCCTCGGCGCCGAGGCGATCGGCGAGCGCGTCCTCGGCGCGGAGGTCCGGGACGCCCTGCGGAGCGAGGCGCTGGCGGCGCTGGACGCCCATCACCGCGCCCATCCGCTGGAGCACGGGATCAGCCACGCGCGCCTCGCGACCGCGCTGCGCACCGGCGAGGCGGTGGCGGCGGCGATCCTGCGCGACCTCGTGGCGGCGGGGCGGGCGGTGCGCGACCGCGACCTCGTCCGCGCGGCCGCGTTCGACCCGCAGCGCCAGGAGCCGGCGCTGGTGCGCGGTCTCGCCGAGAGCTTCCGGCGGGCCGGCCTGACGCCGCCCGACGAGGCCGAGGCCGCCGGGCGCGATCCCCGCCGCCGGGAGGCACTGAACCACCTCGTCCGCTCCGGCACGCTGATCCGCGCCGCCGACCGGGTCCAGCGCCGCACGATCCTGTTCCACCGGGAGGCGGTCGAGGCGGCCAAGCAGGCCCTCGCCCGGGCCTTCGCCGGTCAGGACGGCTTCCTGGCGCGCGAGGCCGGAGCGCTGCTGGGGATCTCGCGCAAGTTCTCGATCCCGCTGCTGGAGCACCTCGACGCCGTGCGGTTCACCCGCCGCCTGGGCGACCGGCGCGTGCTCCTTCAGGCCGAGGCTGGACCTCGCCCCTCCTCCTCCCCATAACCCCCCTCGGAGGCGATCGGGGTCTGGTGGCCCTCCTGGTCTTCAAAACCAGCGGCACGCGAACAGCGTGCGGTGGGTTCGATTCCCATCCGCCTCCGCCAGGACAGTGTTCATAGGCGTTCGCAGCCGACCGTTAACCCTTCAGATTTCGGTGGTTTTCAGCTTAGCGGCGTTCGCCCCGAACCGCTGGCATTCGCCCCAATTCACGCTTACGATGTGGGTAGCCACGGGAGTAGCGCGAGTTCGGCGGAGACTCGAAAGCTCACGGCGATGACCGTCGCCAAGCTGAAGTCGCCCGGCCACTATGGGGATGGCGGTGGCTTGTGGCTGCAGGTCGGCGACAAGGGAGCCAAAAGCTGGATCTTCCGCTTCACGCTCCGCGGCAAGTCACGCGCGATGGGGCTCGGCTCGGCCAACACGTTCTCGCTCGCTGAGGCCCGCGAGAAGGCGCTCGCCTGCCGCAAGCTCTGCGCTGAGGGCATCGACCCGATCGAGGCCCGCAAGACGCAGCGCCAGGACGCTGCACTGGAGGCCGCCCAGGCGATGACCTTCCGCGAGTGCGCGGTGGCCTACATCGACGCGCACCGCGCCGGGTGGCGCAACGCGAAGCACGCCGCGCAGTGGACCACGACGCTGGAGACCTACGCCTACCCTCACTTCGGCGACCGGCCCGTGGCGGCCGTCGATACCGACCTCGTGGTGCGCGCGATCGGACCGATATGGGCCAGGAAGCCCGAAACGGCGAGCCGGGTGCGCGGCCGCATCGAGTCGATCCTCGACTGGGGCACGACCCGCGGGTTCCGGCGCAGCGAGAACCCCGCGCGCTGGCGAGGGCACCTGGAGAACCTGCTGCCGAAGCGCTCCCGGGTGCAGAAGGTGAAGCACCACGCCGCCCTCCCCTTCGCGGAGGTGCCGTCCTTCCTCAAGGCGCTGGAGTTCCAGCCCGGCGTCGCCTCGCACGCGCTCGCGTTCACGATCCTCACCGCGGCCCGCACCGGCGAGACGCTGGGCGCCACGTGGTCGGAGTTCGACCTTGATGCGCGCATCTGGAACGTGCCCGCCTCCCGCATGAAGGCCGGCGTCGAACACCGGATTCCGCTCACCGAGTCAGCTCTCATGGTCCTGCGGCGCATGGCGGAGATCCGGGAAGGTGACTTCGTGTTCCCGGGCGGCCGGCGGGAACGCCCGCTCTCCAACATGAGCATGCTGGTGCTGCTGCGTCGCATGCAGCGCGGCGATCTCACCGTGCACGGCTTCCGATCTTCGTTCAGGGATTGGGCCGCGGAGCACACCGACTTCCCGCGCGAGGTCGTCGAGGCCGCGCTCGCGCACGCCATCGAGTCGAAGGTCGAGAGGGCCTACCGGCGCAGCGACCTGTTCGCGAAGCGGCGCGAGCTCATGGAGGCGTGGGCGAATTATTGTGCGGTTTTCTGTCATGAGTGATCAGCACGAAGATAATGCCCATAGTAATTCAACCGTTGAGCCCGCCACTGGCAATTTTTTATGAAGTTTATAAAGTGTATACCAACGGATCCATCGAATTTGTTATGAAAATTGCTGCCGAGGCTATAGCGTCCGGCGAATTATGACAGGTCGACCTGCATGGAGTGGAAAACGGCATCGCTCGATTGGGGGGCAATACTGCTGATTTATTTTCATTGCTTGAAAAATTTATCAACAAGAACAATCCAACATTCTTCGATGAAGCTGCTGTTGAGGCAATTTGGTCGCTGCTGGAAGGAATTTTTCTCGTTGCGTTTCACACGAGCACGTCCGACAGAGCCAGACGCTCTGTTCAGCGGCGCACTACCGAAAAAGCACGAGCAGCGCGTGCCGAAAAAAGAAAACAAAGGGACGACCTTCTAGATGAGCATCTAGAGCGTGTTATGAACTTTCTACTATGCGTCCGAGCTTTCTGAGCATGTCACAGACGAAGGCGACCATGTACATTCCAGCCAGTGTGCTCGCATAACGCTCGTAGTCCTTGACCAGCCGGCGGCAGCGCACCGCCCAGGCGAGCGAGCGCTCCACCACCCAACGCCGCGGCAGCAACACGAAGCCGCGCTTGGCCTCCGGGGCCTTGACCACCTCCAACGCGATCCCGTTCGCCTGCGCTGCGGTCGCTGCCTTCTCACCTGTGTAGCCCTGGTCGACGAATGCCTTCTCCACGCCCCCGTCCGTCTCCGCCTGGACCACGCAGGTCAGCGTGCCGACCTGACTGCGATCATCGACATCCGCCGGCGTGACGTGCAGCGCCACCCCGTGACCGGGCGTGTCGACCGCCAGATGCACCTTCGACCCGCGCATGCGCTTGGCCCCGTCGTAGCCGGCCCGCTCGCCGCTCTCGGGCGAGGAGCGCTGGGTCCGGCTGTCCAGGATCACCGCCGAGGGCTCCGGCTCACGCCCGGCCGCCTGCCGCAGCACAGCACGCAGGTCGCCGGCCACATCGGCGAAGCACTCGGCGGCCAACCAGCGCTGGGTCTGCTGGTAGACCGCTGCCCACGGCGGCAGGTCGTGGGGCATGAACCGCCACGGCGCGCCGGTCTTGACGATGTAGCGCAAGCCGTTGAACACCTCGCGCAGATCGTGGTCACGCTGGCCCGAGTCCTCGCGCAGCAGCGCCAGGTAGGGCGCCACCAGCGCCCACTCCTCATCGGACACGTCGGACGGGTAGGCGGCGCGATCGGTGCTCATGCCCTTCAACGCCTACGCTACATCGTAGGTTCATAACACGCTCTAGGCCCACGACAGGGCCGTTGCCGCCAAATCTGAACCAATCCGCGTACGAAGCACTCGGGAAGGTTCAGGCAAATAGGCCGGCAGCTTCAACTCTTGACCGCGCCGGCCGTCAGTCCCCCGACCATGTACCGTCTGAACACATAATAAACCGCCGCCGGCGGCAGGGCGTAGATCAGCCCCGTCGTCATGAGCAGTTCCCAAGGCGAGTCATCGGCTGCTAGAAAGCTTCCGAGCGCGACAGGCAGGGTCACATCTGTGTCGCGGGACAGCAGCAGGAAGGCAAACAGGTACTCGTTCCAGGCGAGCAGGAGCGCGTAGACACCGATCGCGACGAGCGACGGTGTCATCAGGGGCAGATAGACGAAACGGAAGAGCTGGGGCGGTGAGGCCCCGTCCATCACGGCTGCCTCGTCCAGCTCCAGCGGCAGCTTGTCGGAGGCCTGCTTCAGCACCCAGATGGCGTAGGGACTCGCGATTGTCACCATCGCGAGGATGAGCGCCCACTTGCTATTGAGCAGCCCATAGGCGCCCATCGTCTTGTACATCGGCACCGCGAGAAATGCCGCTGGGATGAAGTAGGTGAAGAGCGCAAGATTCATCACGGTCCGGCCGCCCCTCACCCGCAACCGGCTGATCGAGAAAGCGGCCGATGTTGCGATGAAGAGCGTCAGGACTCCGGTTGAGAAGGCGATGAACACCGAATTCCAGAGCTGTTGCCAGAAATGCGACAGAAAGTAATGCTGCTGTCCGAAGACGATCCCGAAGTTTCTGAGGGTCGGGTGTTCCGGAAAGAGCGCCCCCGAGAGCGCGTCCTGCTTCGGCGACATCGCGAATAGAACGAGGTGATAGATCGGTATCAGGGTCCAGAGCAGGACCGGGATGCCGACGAGGAGCAGCTTCGCCTCGGTTCCAGCGGCTCTCAGCCAGCTGGAATTGCGGTGGGACAGACCTGTGGGCGAGCGCCTCGTGTCGCGCGGCGGGCCTGCGATTCCGGTGCTCATTTCGAGAGCCTCCGCATCAGGACGTAGACGAGGGGCAGAACGAAGGGCATCGCGCAGACGACCGCCGCCATCGAGTGGTCGATCTGGTCAAGCCTCAGGTAACGAATACCGAGCGTCGCGAGCACATGCGTCAGGTCTGCGGGCCCGCCACCGGTGAGCAGGTAGATGCTGTTGAAATCACCGAGTGTCCAGATCATCGAGAGGATCGTGCACGTCACGTAGAGCGCCCGCATGGATGGCCACGTGACGTGCAGGAATTTCTGCCAGCTCGTCGCGCCATCGACGGAGGCCGCTTCGTAGAGGTCGGACGAAATGGCGAGGCGTCCGGCGAGGAGGATCAGCGTCCAGAACGGCAGCGATTTCCAGATATGCACCGCGATGGCGAGCGTCAGCCCGAGTCCAGGATCGTTGAGCCAGTTCGGACCGTCCTCTCCGGTGAAGCGGAAGATGGTCTGGTTCACGATCCCCCATTCGGGGTTCAGCATGAACCGGATGGATAGGATGGTCGGAATCGACGGCACCGCCCAGGGCAGGATGAAGAGCACTGAGAGCCAGCGGATCCAGAGCCGCTCGTGAGTGAAGAATCCTGACAAGAAGAGTGCTATGGCCATCTTCACGTTGATCCCGACGATCAGGAAGATCAGGGTGTTGACGACAGCGCGCGCGAAAATCGGATCGGCCGCGAGATGGGCGTAGCTCGCCGGGCTGCGCGCGAGCCAGAGCCCGTAGCCGATCGGGTAGATGACGAAGAGCAGGAACACGAGAAGGTAGGGCGCGATCAGGATCGCGCCCCAAGCCTGCCAAGCACCGAGGCGGACTGGCCTGGGCGCGGTTGCCGGCGCGGCATCATCGGCCGTTATCGCGCGCGCTCCCGACATCCTCGGTCTCCCTGTTGAGTCACTGCCGCGGGTGGGCGGCACCGGCTGAGCAGAACCGCATCGGACTACTCCGCTCAGCCCCTTGTTCCCGCATCATGTCGGCCGCCAAACCGATCACCGCCCCGGCGGACAATGCTCGGCCCCGTTACGGCGCAGCGACCTGCCTGATGCGGGCGAGCATCTCGTCGGCGGCCTTCTCGACCGGGACCTTCTCGCTCACGACCCGGTTCATCGCCTTGGCGAAGACATTCTCGTTGTTGATCAGCGTGAATTTGTAGTTTTTAACATAATCGAACGGCTCCGTACCCGACTTAAACTGATTGTAGACGGCCTTGCGATGCTTGTCGGCCTGCCAGAAGGTGCTTTCAATCGAGGCGTTCGTCACGGGGAACCAGCGGCCGAGCGCACCCTCGACGTAAGGGCGGAGGTTGTCTTCCTCCATGATGAACTTCACGAACTCCTTGGCGGCCGCCTTGTTCTTGGCACCGGCGAAGACGACGCCGTGTTTGACGTCCGCGCGGTAGGTCATCGGTTTACCGTCGGGCCTGTTCGGGAACGGCGCGGTGATGATCGTCTCCTCGTAGGCCTTCTTGGCGGCCGCGCGCTGCTCGTCAGTCGCGCTCGGATTGAGGCTGTCCTCATACCATTTCGCCGCGATGGAGATCGTGAAGTTGTGCGTCATCACCGTCGTTCGGTTGTGGAAGGCCACGTTGTTGTCGGGGTCTTTCCAGGTCGTCGCGGATGGAGGGACACATCCCTTAACATAGGGATCGGTATAGTCCTTGAGGGCTTTGATCAGACCGTCACGTGCCTTCGGATCATCGACGAGGAGCTTGCCGTCGCTGTCGACGAGCCTAACGTCATAGGCGTCCATGAAGGCGTAGAAGGACTGGAAACTGTCAGTCGACTCCACACCCATCGGCGCGCCGATCCCGTAGGTGCGGGAACCTGAAGCCTTGCGGTAAGCGGGCTGAACCTTATCACACCAGAAGGACCAGTACTCGGCCCAGCTCGTCGGAATATCGCTCTGCTTGAAACCGGCCTTCTCGATCATGTCTCCCCAGATTTCAGTATGAAGTGTCTGCCGCTTCAGAGGAAAACCGAAGTAAGCCTTCCTGTGGATCTGGTCGTTGTAGAGTAGCACGTGCTCGACCGTCTGCGGCGCGAAGCGCGGCATCATCGGCTGCAAGATGTCAGTGAGATCCTCCAGCTTACCCTCGAAGGCCCACTTGCCAGCAGCTTGATTGTTGTATGTATCGGAATAGCCGACATCCGGCGGCGAACCGGAGTCGAGCGCCGCGACCGTCTTCGGGATCATGTCCTGAATCGCGTACTGCGACAGCTCGACCTTAATTCCGGTCTTTTGCTCGAACTTCTTGATGGTCGCCCAGAGGGAATCGTCTTCAGACCGATAGAAGCCTTTGCTGAACCAGACAGTGAGCGTCTTGTCCTGCGCGACGGCTGGCATCGCGGCCAGCACCCACGCGCCCAACGACAACGCTCCCGCGATGCCTCGCCTCATCGGTTCTCTCCTCCCATCCGCCTCGTTCATCGGGCGGCTGCCCGAGATTTCAGCATGGGACGAAGTCCGAGGCAAACCGGAATAGTCGGCGGCAACAGCGTAGCGATGGCAGCGCCGCGCACTCTCACTGAATATTGTGACCTGCCATCGGGCGCGCGAGCAACGCCGCAAGAGCGAAGCGCGCTGCGCGCCTGATCCTCCCCTGATTTCGCGGACACGGGGAGTTTAGCTCGCGGTCCGTTCGGCTTGCTCGGGCGTGAGATAACCGAGTGCCGAGTGGATGCGCTGCCGATTGTAGTAGCCCTCGATGTAAGCGAACAGGTCGCGGCGCGCCTCATCCCGGGTCGCCCATCGTCGCTGATGGACGAGCTCGACCTTGAGGGTGTGGAAGAAGCTCTCCATCGGGGCATTACCGTAGCAGCAGGCCGTCCGGCTCATGGACGGCCTGGCCGCCATGCCGGCGAGCTGCCTCCGGTAGGCCTCGGCCGCGTAGTGGGTGGATTCAAGTGGTCGTCGCAACGGCTTGGCGGAGGGCGGTTGTGATGGCAGGTCGGCGGCGTTCGGATCGGGCACTTCGCGAGAAGCTGCGGTCACCGGGTCGTCCCGGGGTCGGTCTGCGCGAGACGCGGCGGGGGTTCTGGGCGTTCCTCGCGCAGGGTCTCTCCAGCGAGGTCGCAGCGATGAAGCTCGGGATCTCGCCACCGGTCGGCTCGCGGTGGTTCCGGACAGCAGGCGGAATGGCACCTTCCCACCTGTCACC
Source organism: Methylobacterium sp. CB376 (assembly GCF_029714205.1). Classification (NCBI taxonomy): domain Bacteria; kingdom Pseudomonadati; phylum Pseudomonadota; class Alphaproteobacteria; order Hyphomicrobiales; family Methylobacteriaceae; genus Methylobacterium; species Methylobacterium sp. CB376. The sequence goes on from NZ_CP121648.1 coordinate 3,274,094, forward strand.
ATCATCCAAGTCGCCTTCTGCGCGCTACCTGTCGTTGGCTGAGCGGGAGGAGATCGCGATCCTACAAGCGCAAGGTCACGGGGTCCGGGACGTCGCTCGGCGTCTGGGACGGGCGGCGTCGACCATCTCGCGGGAATTGCGCCGCAATGCGGCGACCCGCAGTGGCGGCCTGGACTATCGCGCCACGACCGCGCAGTGGCACGCTGAACGCGCGGCACGCCGGCCCAAGCCAGCAAAACTGGCGGGGAACGCAGCGCTGCGGACGTACGTGCAGGAGCGGCTCGCCGGAACTGTCGCGACACCGGGCGGGAGCGCTCTGCCTGGCCCTAGCGTTGCCTGGAAGGGACGGCGGCACGGGCGACGCCAGAGCCGGCGATGGGGTCGATCCTGGAGTCCGCAGCAGATCGCCGAGCGCCTACGGCTCGACTTTCCGGGCGATACACGATGCGCATCAGTCACGAGGCGATCTATCAGGCGCTCTACATCCAGGGCCGGGGCGCGCTGAAGCGTGAGCTGACCGCGTGTCTTCGCACAGGACGGGCTTTGCGTGTGCCGCGGGCCCGCAGCCTGGGCCGAGGCAGGTCGTTCGTCACCCCCGAGGTGCTCATCAGCGAGCGTCCGCCCGAGGTGGAGGACCGCGCGGTGCCGGGGCACTGGGAAGGAGATCTGATCCTGGGTCTGAAGAGTTCGGCGATCGGGACCCTGGTCGAGCGCACGACGCGCTTTACGATGCTGCTGCATCTTCCGCCGATGGACGGCCATGGGGTGACACCGCGTGCGAAGAACGGCCCGGCGCTGGCGGGGCACGGGGCCCAGGCGGTGCGCGAGGCGATCGCCGGCACGATCGCGCGCTTGCCCGAGCAGCTGCGGCGCTCGTTGACCTGGGACCAGGGTACCGAGATGGCCGAGCACGCGCGCTTGCGGATCGACGCGGGTCTGCAGGTCTACTTCTGCGATCCACGCTCACCCTGGCAGCGGGGGACGAACGAGAATACGAACGGGTTACTGCGACAGTACTTCCCGAAAGGAACGGATCTGAGCGCCCACAGCGCGAACGATCTTGCTGCTGTGGCCGCAGCCCTCAACAGCAGACCGCGCAAGACGCTGAACTGGAAGACGCCGGCAGAGGCGCTCGACGCTGTGCTGGCTGCCGTGCAAGATGGTGTTGCGACGACCGCTTGAACCCAAGCTGGCTGCCGTGATCCGAGTGGCAGATAAGCCCGGCGGCCGGTCGCTGCCGCTGGGCGGCCATCATCAGCGCAGCCACGCTCAGCTCGGTGCGCATATGATCGCGCATCGACCAGCCGACGATCTTGCGCGTGGCCAGATCGAGGACGGCAGCCAAGTAGAGCCAGCCCTCGCCGGTCGGCAGGTAGGTGATGTCGGCCAGCCAAACCGTGTTCGGCCGCGCGGCCGAGAAGTCCTGCCTCAGGAGGTTCCGGGCGATGGGGAGATCGTGACGGCTGTCGGTCGTGCAGGGCCGGAACCGACGCCCCGCCAGGGCACGGATGCCGTGCCGGCGCATGAGACGCTCCACCCGCCCGCGGCTGGCTGAACGGCCCTCGGCCCGCAGGGCGGCATGCACGCGTGGGGCACCATAGCGCCGGTGGTGGGCGGCATGGATGCGCCGGACATCGTCCAGGAGCTGGCGGTTGGAGGCCGAGCGGGCGCTCTCAGGCCGTGACCGCCACCCGTAAAAGCCGCTGGGGGAGACGTCGAGCACGCGGCACATGAGACGCACCGGCCAGGTCCGCGCATGCTGCTCGATGAAGGCGTAGGTCACGTGGGCATCTCCGCGAAGATGCCGATGGCTTTTTTTAGGACGTCGCGCTCCATGCGCGTGCGGTCGAGCTCACGCCGCAGACGGGCAATCTCGGCGGCCTGATCGGACGGCGAGGCGATCGGGCTTGATGGCAAGGCCCCGGTCGATCCTGCCGGCCGCGGTCGGGGCGGTGCCCCGTTCAGCGTTGCACGCCACTGCCGCAACATCGAGGGCTGGATCCCGAGCTCGGCCGCGATCTGCATCTGCGGCCGGCCGCTGCTCTCCAGCAGGGCGACCGCTTCGCGTTTGAACTCGGGCGTGAACTCCCGTCTCGTCTTCGCCATCCGACACCTTCCCCGCTCCGCCAGAGCGTATCAGAGGTGTCCGTGAAACCGAGGGAGGATCAAACAGCCTCTCCGACCGCTTCAACGTCTCGAGCAGCCGCTCGTGGACCGGGCGGAGCAGGAAGGCTGCACGCCCGACCCAGTCGGCCAGGGTCGAGCGGTCCAGGTGAACGCCTTGGCGGGTCAGGATCCGCGCCTGCCGATAGAGCGGCAAGTGGTCGGCGTACTTGTAGACGAGGACCTGCACGATCACGTCCTCGCAGGCGCGGCAGGCGTAGCGCGGACGCCGGATCGCGATGACTCGGACCTGGGCCGGCACGACGTCGAGACGCTCGGACACGTCCTCGCCGATCCGACGCAGGCGGCCTGCGCAGCAGGGACAGGCGGTGCTCTCGATGTCGACTACGCGCTCGACGCGCGGCAGGTGGGCGGGCAGAGCGCCACAGTTGGCGCGCCGTGCACTCGGGCCTCACCGCCGGTGCGCTCTCCTCGGCGGCGGGATCAAGGCGTGCCGCCAAAGGGCCGGCCTACGGCTCGACCGCTGACGTCAGGCGGTGTGAGAGGACGCGGCAGCGGTCAAGTCCGCACCCGAGCGCTGCAGTTCGTCTACTTTCGCTGTCTTCATGTATGTACACATGTGGGTAGGCGCTCAAAGCGAAAAGCTAATCATCTGAAGGTAAAGGTGAATTTTCCTCAGAAGGGCGGAATCCGCCTCCGCCAAACACTCTCGCGCCCGCGAGGCGTTCGGCATCTCCCGGGAGGTCGCCCGCGGGCTGCGGGGGGCGGGCGATCCGGGCGATGCTCGACCCCGGCCCGCCTCTCCCGACGGCCGACGGGGGACGACGCCAGCGACGAACCGGGACCGAGCAACGGCTTTCCCGCTCCCGGGCAGGCCCGAGAGCGGGAGGGATGCACCGGCAACCCGGGCCGCCGGTGTCGGTCGACTCTCTCCGCGGTTACGCGGCGCTCGCGACCAGGGTCAGGGTCCGGCCGATGCGGGTCGGCTGGATCGCTTCCCGCGCGGAAGCGGGCGCCTGCCAGCGCGGCAGCGGCGCGCAGGCCAACTCCACCCGCAGGAACACCGTGTCGGTCAGGCCGGCCAGCAGCTCGGCCGGCAGCCGCGCCCGGCCGGAGGTCCAGCGCCAGCGCCGCGCCGCACCGGCCTCCTCCGGAGCGTGGAAGCCCTCGCCCAGGCGCGGATCGTCGAGCGCCACGATGCGCGGCTCGCCCAGGCCGTCGTCCAGCGTCAGGCCGACCACCGACAGACCGAGCACCCGCTCGTCGCCGCTCTCGCCGACGTGACGCGGCACGCTCGTGGGGCTCACCAGCCACACCTCGCGCGCGGAGGCGGGCAGCATGAACCGGGCCGTCAGGTCCCGCACGGCCGGCCGCACGATCTCACCGTCCACCTCCAGGTGAACCTCTGCCCACGCCTCCGAGGCGGCCATCTGCCAGCCGATGGCCTCGGCGTGCCGCTGCATCTGGGCGCGCACGGCCTCAACCACGGGACCGCCGTCGTGGAACGGCCGGCAGTAGCCGTCATGGCTGCGCACGGGCGCGTCGGGCAGGGCGGAGGCGGCCGCGTCGAGGAAGAAGCCGCGGTTGCCCATCTCCAGGTAGCTCTCGGAGGGCTGGCCGTTGGCGATGAGGATATCGTGGCTGTCGAGCTCGACGTGCCAGTAGGTGACCTCCTCGACCTCCTCCTGAGTGACGGTGCTGCCGTTGACGAGGGCGGAGGCGGGGATGAGCACCTCGCCGAGCAGGTCGAGGCAGATGGCGTGAGCGGGCGAGACGAGCAGGTCCTGGGCCGGCTTGCCGGGGCCGAAAGCATCCTTGCGGATGCGGATGGGGCGGGCGGCCGCCGGATTGGCGTGGCTGCGGCAATCCAGGGCGCTGTGGCCGATCCACTTGATGGGGCGGTGCTCGCCCGACGCGGTGACGACGAGGTCCCCGACGCGAAGGTTCTCGACCGCCACGTCGCCGTCGACGGTGCGAAGCAGCGTGCCGGTGCAGTAGCACGGCACTTGGTAGTCACCGAGACTCGTCTCGCCGAACGTGATGTTGTCGCCTACCGTCAGCGGGACGTTCGACGCGAGGAGCCCAAATCCAGTCCCATCCGCGTTCTGGGTGAACACGATATGATTCGGATCATCGAGATTCGTGGCATAGACAGTGATGACCGCAGTCGGATCGGCTTGATTCGTGAAAGTTACTGGATCTCCAGGATTATTCACGGTTCCATTTACAAAATAGTCGGCATCGCCAAGCTGTTGAACGTTGAAGATGGAATTGTTGACTCCGTCATTGTCACCACCAAGATAAGCGGCTAGATAAGAGCTATTATTGAACACAACTGGCGTAGGCATTGGGAACCCGCCCTCCCGATTGCTTGGTTCGGCTCGCGCCGATCGACAAAATTCATGGATATACATACACCAGTACGTTTACAAGTGCTTCTCTGCAACACTGGCGTGCAAACATCGTCGGCTCAAACGGTTCCCTGTTGATGAATGCAGCGCAGGGATTGGCGCGGCGGGCGAGGTCTCACAGGGAAGGAGATCGCGCACGACCAGATCGCGTCCTGCCGATCGCGCGGGGGCGGCGAGGCGACCGGGTGCGACGGACGTGGGCGGCGAGATCTGGAGCCTCACTGTCGCTGACGAAGCCCGCCCCCCAGGGAGGGGCGCAAGCCGCCTCCGTCGCCTTGCCCCGTGACCGAGCTTCGCGCGGGCGGATCGGTCGCCGTCGGTGCTGAAAATGGTGTGGCCGCGCGCACGTCCCGGGCTACAGTGCCGCTTCGGAGCGCGGCGAAGAACGACCGCGCCCCCCCGGGGGGATCACCATCATGGGCATGCGTCTTCGCGCGTTCGCGTTCCTGTCCGCCGCGACACTGGCCGCCACGCCCCTGCGAGCGGAACTCGCCGTGTCGGCCAATGACGGCCACACGGTGCTCACCGACGCGGGCGCCCAGGTCCCGGCGACGCCGCCGGTGCCGGACAGCGTCACGGTGCTCGACCTCTCGGCCTCCCCGCCGAGGATCGTCGGCGAGGTGCAGGCGCCGGCCAGCGTCGTGGGTCCGCCGCAATCGGTGGCCGTCGCCCCGAACGAGACCTTCGCGATCGTCACCAGCGCCACGCGCGTGGACCCGAACGACGCCGCCAGGATCGTGCCGGACGACCGCGTCACCGTGATCGATCTCACCAGCACGCCGCCCAGGGTGAGGGCCTCCCTGACCGCCGGGAAGGGGGCGGCGGGCGTCTCGATCAACCGCGAGGGCACCCTGGCGCTCGTGGCGAACCGGACGGAGGGCACCCTCTCGGTCTTCAAGATCGCGGGTGGCGAGGTCAGCCCCGCCGGGAAGGTCGATCTCGGCAACGACAAGGCCGGGCCGAGCCACGTCGTGTTCTCCCGCGACGGGCGCGAGGCCTATGTCACGCGCGACGGCGACAACAAGGTCTCGGTCCTCGCCGTGGAGGGAAGCCGCGTCACCTACGCGAAGCGGGATTTCACCGCGGGCGTGCGCCCTTACGGAATCGAGATCACCCCGTCCGGGGACGTGGCGCTCGTCGCCAATGTCGGGCAATCGTCCGGGGACCACGACACGGTGAGCGTCATCGACCTGCGGGCCAAGCCGGCGCGCGTCGTCAACACCGTGACGGTCGGGCCGACGCCGGAGGGGATCCGCCTCTCCGCGGACGGGCGCCACGCCGCCCTGGTGATCGAGAACGGCAGCAACCTCGCCAAGGCGTCGCCCTTCTTCAACGACAAGGGCGTGCTGCGGATCTACGCGGTGAGCGGCACGGAGCTCAGGAAGGTGGCCGAGGCCCCGATCGGGCGCTGGTGCCAGGGAGCGGTCTGGACCAGGGACGGCCGGACGGTGCTCGTCCAGTGCATGGTGGATCGGCGCATCGAGGTGTTCCGGTTCGACGGCGAGGCGCTGAGCGCCCAGGCGCCGGTCGCCCTCGGCGCCGGCGGCGCGGGGTTCCGGACCGCCGAGCCCTGAGCCCGGCGCGGGAGCCGCGCGGCTCCCGCGTCACAGCACCGCGAAGGCGAGGCGCAGCACGCTCCAGCCGACGAAGCCCAGCCATGCCAGGCTGAGAGGAATGCCGAGCATCAGCGTCAGCACCATGGCGGCGCGGCGGATCCGATCCGGCATCGGCGATGCGGGCTCGAATCGGGACGGCTCGGTGTCGTTCTGGACCACGGCGGCAGGCTCCTCGATCTGGTCACGCCACGGTCGCAAGAGCGGCACCACGCCGCTCACACCAAATCCGCTCGATCCCTTCGGGATGTCGGATTCGGGCTTCGCTCAAGCGCCGCGCGGGCGCGTGATCCGGGATCCGCCGCGGTCAACCGGATCCCGGATCAGGGGGTGCAGCCGAGGACGGATTCCGTGCGGCGGATCGCCGTCACCGCCTCGCGCTGATTAGCCGAGAGCGGCACCTGGCGCTCGTCGTCGTAGAGGCATCCGGCATTGCCGAAGGCGCGGATCCCGCGGGGCGTGCGGAAGCAGTAGCCCGCTTCCTTGAAGATGCGGTTGCGCTGGTACCAGAGTTCCTCGCAGCCCTGGGCGAAGGCCTGGACGGGCGACAGCGCGGCCGCGCAGGCCAGTCCGGCCAGTGCGAGGGTGGGCAGCATCGAGCGGTGAGCCATGGGGTCGGACCTCCCTGCGCCGCCGAGCGGCGCGGCGGGTCGAGGATGCCCCGCGGCGCTGGCGGCGCTATGCGCGGGCGCACCTCGCGCAGAACAGATGTCGCATCAGACTCCCGGATTCCAGTCGAAACGCAGCCGTCCACAGATATGGAGAGTTTCAACGCGGGACAGATTCGTCTATGCGGTGTTTCCGCGGCCGCGCACGGCGCGGCGGGAGGCCCCTTCACTTGGCGACTCGTCACGTCACGCAGTGCCGGTTCGCCGTGGAGCTGATCTGCGCGGCGGCGATTCTCGCCCTCGCGGGCCCGTCGGCGGCGCGCGCCCAGGCCCGGTGGGTCGATCCGCCGGCGCGCTCGCTGCTGCCCGCCCAGCCGGTCCGCTCCTCGCGGAGGATTCCCCCGCCGCCCGCGGTCGGCCCACCGGCGATCACCCGGGTCGCGGCGGGCCCGACCCGCGCGCGGCGCCCGGCGGCCCGATCCCTCCGGCCGTGGCTGGCCGCCGCGCGGCCGCCGCTGCGACGCGCCGGCCTCGTCCTGCGGACTCTCTACCCGACGGTCGGCAGCGCCGACGCGCCGCGGCGGCCCTGACGGCCGCTCCGGGGAGGCGCCCTCAGCGCAGCCGGCCCGGCCGGGCCGGCTCGAACACGATCCGGCGGTGGAAGGCGCACCAGCTCTTGCCGTCCTGCACCGGGGCCCCGCAGCAGATGGCGCGGTCGTTCGGCTCGCCGATGATGAACTTGCACACGAACGCGCCCGACTGCGCGAACGGAACCCGGAGCTCCGGAGAGGGCTCCTCGACGGTCTCGGCAGGGAAGAGATGCGACATGCGCACGAGTTGGTTCATCGGTGACTGACTCACGGGCCTCCACTCGGTCCAGGTGAGGACGGCGGGCCGGTTCGAGAAGTGAAGCGGCACGCCGCCCGTGGAACCCGTGGCGGCACGGGTCGCAGGGACAGCGCGATTCGCCCAATTTGGAGAGCATGATGCGGGAAAGCAAGTCCCGCCCCCCCTTGAGGCGCCGCGGGGCACGCCTGCGTCGCGCGCGGGGCCGGTCAAGATTTGCTCAGGAGATGCGCCAGCAGCGCGCGCAGCTGACCGGGCTTGATCGGCTTGTGGATCAGCTCGCAGCCTGCCGCACGGACATGGGCCTCGACCTCCGGCGAGTGGTCGGCGGTCGTCACGACGGCCGGGATGTCGCCGCCATGCACGGTGCGAAGCCACGTCACCGTGTCGAGGCCGCAGGCTCCGCCGTCGAGGTGGTAATCCGCGATGATCACGTCCGGGCTCCAGGTGGAGCCGGTGAGCCGGATCAGGCTGAGATGGTCGCGGGCCGCCAGCGCGTGCGCGTCCCAGTTCTGGAACAGCCGGGCGAGCGCCTCCAGCGCCGCCCGGTCGTTCTCGATCACGGCGATGCGCGCCCCCGTGAGGCTCGTCGGCAGGGCGAGGGGCTGGGCCGGCCGGGGCGCCTCGGCCTGGGCGCGCGGCAGGATCAGGGTGAAGCGGGACCCGTGGCCGACCCGGGAGACGAGGCTCAGCCGGTGGCCGAGCGCCTCGGCGGACCGGCGCACGATGGAGAGGCCGAGTCCGAGCGCGATCTCCCCGTCGACGCTCTCGCGCCCGCCCCGGTGGAACTCCTCGAAGATCAGCTCCCGGTCCGCCTCCGGGATGCCCGCGCCCGAATCGATCACGTCGACGCGCACGTCCCCGCCGCGCGGCCGGGCCGCGACCAGGACGCCACCCGTGCGGGTGTAGCGGATCCCGTTCGAGACCAGGTTCTGGATGATCCGCTGCAGCAGCACGAGATCGCTCGACACCCAGAGGTCGCCCGGGCGCACGCTGAGCCGCAGCCCCTTGCGGGCCGCGAGCGGGCCGAAGCTCGCCTCGACGCTCGCGAACACGTCCGCGAGCTTCAGGCTGCGCGGCTGCGGCTGGATCAGCCCGGCATCGAGCTTGGAGATGTCGAGGAGCGTCTTGATCAGGTCCTCGATCGTCTGGAGCCCGCGCTCGACCTGGCCGACGATCGCGAGCGCCTCCGCCCCCACCGGCATGTCGCCGAGGGCCGAGAGCGACAGCCGCGCCGCGTTGAGGGGCTGGAGCAGGTCGTGGCTCGCCGCGGTCAGGAAGCGGGTCTTCGAGCGGTTGGCCCGCTCCGCCTCCTCCTTGGCGGCGATCAGCGCCTGGTTCGAGCGTTCGAGGCTGCGCATCAGCGCCGTCAGCTCCTCGGTCCTGGCGCGCACCTGCCCCTCGAGGGTGATGGCGGTCTGGAACAGCGAGTAGGCGGTGCCCTGCTGGTCCATCGAGCGCTCGACCTGGGACATCAGGGCCGCGTTGATGCGCTCCAGCTTGGCGATGCGGCGGTGCAGCGCGGCCACCTCCTCGGCGGGTGCGGCCTCCATCGTCTCGGTCCTCATCGGGCGATCCCCATGGCGCCTCCCGCGGGGCCGGATGGCACCGCCCGCGGCGCCGGCTGCCGCCCGATCGCGATGCCCGTGAAGGTCTGGTTCAGGTGCATGGAGCGAAACTGCTCGCCGTAGGTTTCGAAACCGACGACATTGTACTGGCGGTACAGGTCCGAGATGCAATGCCGGACCTGATGCAACTCGGCATCGAGGCGGCGCAGGACGCATTCGAATCCGATCACGAGGTCGAGGCCGCCGAGCCGCGCGTCGAGGCGCGCCAGTTCCTCGCGGGTGGCGGCCACGATGTCCTTCTGCCGCGCCAGGGTGAGGACGACCCCCTCGTCGAGCGCGCACAGGAAGCTCAGCGAGCCGTCCGGGTTGAGGTGACGGATCGAGCGGCAGAAATAGTCGCCGCCGATCCGCACCACCAGGGGATTGGCCGCGAAGTCGGTCGCGGTCAGCGATTCCAGCGGCAGGCCGAGGGCCCGCGCGTACTCGGCCGCCGCGGGCTCCGCGTTGAGTTCGCGCACGGCCCGCCGCTCGCGGTCCGTCTCGGTGACCACGAACTTCGCGCCGGTCGGCTCGAAATTGTGGTTCTTGAAGATCTCGATCGGGAAGTCGGTCTCGATCAGGAGCAGGATCGCCGCCCCGCGATGCACCGCGCCGTCGTGGATCAGGGCGGTGTCCCGGAAGGTGAGGTCGTCGCCGGCCGATCCGCCCACCAGCGGCACGCCGTCGAGGCCGGTCGAGACCGCCGAGATCACCGCCTCCTCGGCGTTGGTCAGGCCGTCGATGAGCGAGAGGGCGAAGCGCTGCCCCCCGGTCCCGATCGCGTCGAGCTCCGCCCGCAGCGCGCGCAGGGCCGAGGCCGCGCGCTGCGCGTCGAGGTGGCCGATCTCCGGCAGCAGCACCGAGGCGACCCGGAACCCGGCCCGAGGGAAGGCCACCGCCACGAGCCCGCGGTCGAGGCCGCCCGTCGGGCTGATCTCCCCCGACGAGGTGCAGCCGGAGACGCGCAGGCCCGGGAAGTGTCGCGCCAGGGCGCCGGCCACCGCCCCGGCCCCGTAGGCGGGCGAGAAGAAGGTCACCAAGTGTCCGATCGGTTCGCGCTGCAGGGCGTCAGCGAACGCCGCCACCGCCGCTTCCGCCTCGGATTCATCGGTCCAGGCCGTCTGAATGCCGCAAAGGTGCGAGCAGGCGCGCGTGCCCTGCGCCACGGCGTGTCTCCCAGGCCCGCCGCCGGAACGCCGCGGCGGGGCGGGCTCGATTATGGCGATTGCTGGGAGAAGAGGCAAATGCGGCAGGGTGCGCAGGCGCAGCCGGTGCGGCGACTGCGCCTGCGCTGGGGAACGGGGCGGCGATCGCCCCCGCGATCGGCAGGCGCGCCGGAACGGCGCCCCCGCCATGATGCCCACCCCGGTTCCCGCCTGCTTCGCGGCGACGTTTCCTCCGACCGCTGAAGGTCAGAACGATACGTCCGGCCCCCGCGCGGCCACCATTGGACCAAGGTGCAGGGGTGCAGTCGTCGCCGCGTTGCACCCTAATCGTCATACCAAAGCACAGTGTCGCCAGTTCTCCCAGCGTGATACTGGTTGCGAATACGAATAAGGGTTGTAGTTCACAAGTATTCTTTGCTCACCGGCGGGACTGGCCCGGTGCCGCGCCGAACCGGTGGACGAATGCCCGTCGGCGCGCCCCGGGGCCGGGCCGGCGAGCGGCCGGTCCGGCGCGGCGAGCCGGGGCGGCGTTCTGCGGCGCGGTGATCGAGGGAAGTTGCGGTCCGATGGTGGCATTGACCAGTACGGGCAACCAAGTGTCTCCTGCCGAGGGGAGGCCTCCGGACGCGGTGCCGGCGCCCACGGAGAAGGGGTCGGACATGCACCTGATGATCGTCGATGATCACCCGCTCTTCCGCGAGGCGCTGACGAGCGCGGTGCGGCTGGCCTTCCCGGCCGCCGCCGTGGAGGAGGCGGACGGGATCGAGGCGGCCTGCGCGGCGCTCTCGCGGCTGCGCTCGGTGGACCTGACCCTGCTCGACCTGTCCATGCGCGGCGTCAACGGCTTCGACGGCCTGCTGGCGATCCGCACCCGCTTCCCCCGCATCCCGATCCTGGTCGTGTCCGGCATGGACGATCCGCGCATCGTCCGCGAGGCGCTGAGCCACGGCGCCGCCGGCTTCGTGCCCAAGGCGGCCGGCAAGGCGGTGCTCACCCGGGCGATCACGGACGTGCTGAACGGCGCGATCTTCGTGCCGGACGGCGTGGGCGCGCAGGAGGGCGAGGCGCCCCGCGGCGGCAAGCCGCCCATCGCCCAGCGCATCGCCGAACTCACGCCCCAGCAGGTGCGCGTGCTGCTGATGATCCGCCAGGGCAAGCTCAACAAGCAGATCGCCCACGAACTCGGCGTCGGCGATTCCACCGTGAAGGCCCACGTCTCCGAGATCCTGCGCAAGCTCGGCGTGATCAGCCGCACGCAGATCGTCATCGAGACCGCCAACCTCGACTACGACCACATCATGTCGGAGAGTTCGGCCGGGTGATCGGACGGGCTCCTGCCGCAAGGGAGCCGGCGATCGCCGAGCGGTGCCGTCCGCGGAGGGGCGCGCGGGTGCGCGCGCGGCTCACACCGCGCGCGCCCGGGGCCTATCCGAAAGTCTAAGAGCGGCTATGATCCCGGGTGACTAAACGGCCGGTCGAACCGACCGCCCCCTCGGGAGAAACGCCAGCATGACAGCCATCCAGAAGCACGGGCCATGGGCCCTCGTCGGCGCGCTCGGCGCCGCCGCGCTCGCCCTCGTCGCCACGCAGCGCGGCGAGACCGTCAACGCCCTCTGGATCGTCGTCGCGGCCGTCTCGGTCTACCTGATCGCCTATCGCTACTACTCGCTCTTCATCGCCGAGCGAGTGATGCGGCTCGACCCGACCCGCGAGACCCCGGCCGTGCGCCACAACGACGGTCTCGACTACGTCCCGACCGACAAGTACGTGCTGTTCGGCCATCATTTCGCGGCGATCGCCGGGGCCGGGCCGCTGGTCGGGCCGGTCCTCGCCGCCCAGATGGGCTACCTGCCGGGCCTGCTCTGGATCCTGGCCGGCGTGGTACTGGCCGGCGCCGTGCAGGACTTCATGGTCCTGTTCGTCTCGATGCGCCGCGACGGCCGCTCGCTCGGCGAACTGATCCGCTCGGAACTCGGCACGATCCCGGGCGTCGTGGCGCTGTTCGGCGCCTTCCTGATCATGGTGATCATCCTGGCGGTGCTCGCGCTCATCGTCGTCAAGGCGCTGGCCGAGAGCCCCTGGGGCACCTTCACGGTGATGGCGACGATCCCGATCGCGCTCCTGATGGGCGTTTACTCGCGCTGGATCCGGCCCGGCAAGATCGGCGAGGTCTCGCTGATCGGCTTCGTGCTGCTGATGCTCGCCATCGTGTACGGCCAGACCGTCGCGGCCGACCCGACCCTGTCGCGCCTGTTCACCTTCACCGGCACCCAGCTGTGCTGGATGCTGATCGGCTACGGCTTCGTCGCCTCGATCCTGCCGGTCTGGCTGCTGCTCGCCCCGCGCGACTACCTCTCGACCTTCCTCAAGATCGGCACGATCGCCGCGCTCGCGCTCGGCATCCTCGTCCTCGCCCCGCACCTGCAGATGCCGGCGGTTACGAAGTTCGTGGACGGCACCGGCCCGGTCTGGTCCGGCTCGCTCTTCCCCTTCCTGTTCATCACCATCGCGTGCGGGGCGGTCTCGGGCTTCCACAGCCTGATCTCGTCCGGCACGACGCCGAAGCTGATCGACAACGAGATCAACGCCCGCTTCATCGGCTACGGCGGCATGCTGATGGAGTCCTTCGTGGCCGTGATGGCGCTGGTCTCGGCGAGCGTCATCGATCCGGGCGTCTACTTCACCATGAACTCGCCCGCGGCCGTCGTCGGCACCACGCCGGAGACCGCCGCGGCGGCCGTCACCAAGATGGGCTTCGCGATCACCCCGGAGGCGATCCAGCAGACCGCCGCGGACGTGGGCGAGCACACGGTGATCTCCCGCGCCGGCGGCGCCCCGACGCTGGCGGTGGGCATGGCCCACATCATCTCCAACGTCGTCGGCGGCAAGGCCATGATGGCGTTCTGGTACCACTTCGCCATCCTGTTCGAGGCCCTGTTCATCCTCACCGCGGTCGATGCCGGCACGCGGGCGGGGCGGTTCATGCTGCAGGACCTGATCGGCGTCGCGGTGCCGGCCTTCAAGGACACCGCCTCCTGGGGGCCGAGCATCGTGGCGACCGCCCTCTGCGTCGCCTTCTGGGGCTTCTTCCTCTACCAGGGCGTCACCGACCCGCTCGGGGGCGTGAACACCCTGTGGCCGCTCTTCGGCATCTCGAACCAGATGCTGGCCGCCATCGCGCTCACCCTGTGCACGGTGGTGATCTTCAAGATGAAGCGCGAGCGCTACGCCATCGTGACGATCCTGCCGACCCTCTGGCTCGTCGCCTGCACGCTCACGGCGGGCCTGCAGAAGGTGTTCTCGGCCGATCCGCGGGTCGGCTTCCTGGCCCATGCCGACCGCTACGCCTCGGCCGCGGCGGAGGGGAAGGTCCTGGCACCCGCGAAGTCGCTCGATCAGATGAGCCAGATCGTCTTCAACGACCGCATCGACGCCGTGCTGGCGATGCTGTTCGTGGCCGTGGTGGTGGCGATCGTCGCCTTCGGGGTGAAGTCCTGCGTCGCGGCCTACCGGGCCTCGACCTGGACCGCCCTCGAGAGCGACCCGCGCGCCGTCCCGGCCCCGGCGGAGTGAGGCGGCCATGGCGCTTCCGTCGGAGCCCCTGCGCGAGCGCTGGGCGGCCCTCACCCGCTGCGTCTGCGACGGCGCGCGGCTGATGGTCGGCCAGGGCAATTACGACGCCTACCTGGCCCATATGCGCAGGACGCACCCGGACCAGGAGCCGATGAACCCGACGGAGTTCTTCCGCGACCGCCAGAACGCCCGCTTCGGCGTCGGCGGCCGCGGCGGGTTCCGCTGCTGCTGAGGACTCGGGGGGGGCGGCCCTCGGCCCTCCGCCCGGCCTCGCCCCGCCGCCGGCGCCCGGATCTCCCGCCCGAGGAGGTCCGCGGGCCGGCGGAACCGCAGGATCCGCCGTCGTCCGCCAATGCAGACGCGTCTTCGCCTGCGGGGCGGGCCGCGACCGCCGCCCATGATCAATCCGGCGCCCCCGTCACACCGGTCATCGCCGCGCCCCGCTGTGGTCACGATCGGGTAAATCCGGACTTAACCAGGGCTGAGCGGACAGCATGGCCGTGCCGCGGGATCGGCACGGCTCGATTCGGCCAAGCAATGCTAAGTTGATCGGAGTGTCGCTCCCGCCCGCTGCAGTCCCGTGGCCACGCTCGCCCCTTCCCTCCCCGCCGTTCTCCCGTCGCGCCCCACCCTGCCCCGCATCGGCGAGCAGCCGCTGCGCGGGATCGGGCTCGTCGTCCTGTCCACCATCTTCCTGTCGAGCTCCGACGCGATCGCCAAGTACCTCTCGGGATCGCTGCCGGCGCTGGAGATCGCGTGGCTGCGCTACGTGGGCTTCGTCGGGGTGATGCTGGCGGCGGCGCTGCTCACGCGGCGGCGCGGGCGCTCACCTCTCCGCAGCGCGCGGCCTGGGCTGCAGGTGCTGCGCGGCCTCGCCCTCGTCGGCTCGGCCCTGCTGTTCCTCTCGGGCCTGCGCTACCTGCCGGTGGCGGAGGCGACCGCGATCAGCTTCGTGTCCCCGATCTTCGTCACCGCCCTGTCGATCCCGCTGCTCGGGGAGACGATCGGCGTCCGGCGCTGGATCGCCGCCCTGGTCGGCCTCGTCGGGGTGCTGATCATCCTGCGGCCGGGCACCAGCGCCTTCCAGCTCGCCGCCCTGCTCCCGGTCGCCTCCTCGCTGTTCTGGGCCCTCGCCCTGGTCGCCACCCGCAAGATCAACGGCTACGACGCGCCGCAGACCACGATGACGTGGTCGGCGCTGGTCGGCTTCGCCGTCCTGACCTGCCTCGTGCCCTTCGCCTGGGTGGCGCCGAACCTCGACGAGATCGCGATCGGCGCGGCGGTCGGCCTGATCTCGACCACCGGCCACTGGATCGTGACGACCGCCTACCGGCACGCGCCGGCCTCGACGCTGGTGCCGTTCTCCTACACGCAGATCGTCTGGGCGGCCCTGATCGGCGCCCTCGCCTTCGGGTCGCGGCCCGACGCCTTCGTGGGCGCCGGCGTCCTTGTGATCGCCGCGAGCGGCCTCTACACCGCCCACCGCGAGCGGCTCAGGGGAGCCCGGGGGCCTGATCCCCTGGCGGGGACGCGACGCGGCCCCGCCGCCCCGCCCCCGCTCGCCCGGATCGTGTGAGGACATGGCGAGCATCACCCAGCGCATCGCGGCCGAGCTCGGCGCGCAGGAATGGCAGGTCAAGGCGGCGGTCGACCTCCTCGACGGCGGCGCCACCGTCCCGTTCGTCGCCCGCTACCGCAAGGAGGCGACCGGAACTCTCGACGACGCGCAGTTGCGCACCCTGGAGGAGCGGCTGCGCTACCTGCGCGAGCTGGAGGAGCGCCGCCGGGCGATCCTCGACGGGATCGAGGCCCAGGGCAAACTCGACGAGGCCCTGCGCCGCCAGATCCTGGCGGCCGAGACCAAGGCCCGGCTCGAGGACCTCTACCTTCCCTACAAGCCCAAGCGGCGCACCAGGGCGCAGATCGCCCGCGAGGCCGGGCTCGGCCCGCTGGCGGAGGCGCTCCTCGCCGATCCGCGCCGCGCGCCGCGCGAGGCCGCCGCCCCCTTCGCGGACGCGCAGAAGGGTGTCGCCAGCCCGGAGGCCGCGCTGGAGGGAGCCCGCGCCATCCTGATCGAGCGCTTCGCCGAGGATGCCGAGCTGGTCGGCGCCCTGCGCGAGACCTTCTGGAAGGAGGGGCGCCTCGTCTCCACCCTGCGCGCGGGCAAGGCCGAGGCGGGCGCGAAATTCGCCGATTACTTCGCCTTCTCGGAGCCGCTGACCCGCCTCCCCTCCCACCGGGTGCTGGCGCTGTTCCGCGGCGAGAAGGAGGAGGTGCTCGACCTGCGCCTCGACGAGACGCCCGCCGGGACCGAGCCCGGCGCGCCGAGCCGCTACGAGGGCCGCATCGCCCTGCGCCACGGCATCCGCGACGAGGGCCGCCCCGGCGACCGCTGGCTGGCCGAGACGGTGCGCGCGGCATGGCGCACGAAGCTCAGGCTCTCGATCGAGCTCGACCTGCGGGCGCGCCTGTGGGAGGCGGCCGAGAGCGAGGCCGTGCGGGTCTTCGCCGGCAACCTGCGCGACCTGCTCCTGGCGGCCCCCGCGGGCGCGCGCCCGACGCTCGGGCTCGATCCGGGCTACCGGACGGGGGTCAAGGTCGCGGTGGTGGACGGAACCAGCAAGGTCGTGGCCACGGACACGATCTACCCGCACGAGCCGCGCCGCGACTGGGACCGCGCCGTCGCGACCCTGGCGCGCCTCTGCCGCCAGCACCGGGTCGAGCTCGTGGCGATCGGCAACGGCACCGCCTCGCGCGAGACCGACCGGCTCGCCGGGGAGCTGATCCGCCTGCACCCGGACCTCGGCCTCACCAAGGTGATGGTGTCGGAGGCCGGCGCCTCGGTCTATTCGGCCTCCGCCTATGCGAGCCAGGAATTGCCGGACCTCGACGTGTCGCTGCGCGGGGCGGTCTCGATCGCCCGGCGGCTGCAGGATCCCCTGGCCGAACTGGTGAAGATCGAGCCGCGCTCGATCGGCGTCGGCCAGTACCAGCACGACCTCGCGGAGGGGAAGCTGTCGCGCTCCCTCGACGCGGTGGTGGAGGATTGCGTGAACGGCGTCGGAGTCGACGTCAACACCGCCTCGGCCCCGCTGCTGGCGCGGGTCTCGGGGCTGAGCGAGCGGGTGGCGCAGGCCATCGTCGTGCACCGCGACGCGCACGGGCCCTTCCGCAGCCGCACCGCCCTGAAGAAGGTGGCGGGTCTCGGGCCCAAGGCCTTCGAGCTCTCGGCGGGCTTCCTGCGCATCACCGGCGGCGACGACCCGCTCGACGCCTCGGGCGTGCACCCGGAGGCCTACCCGGTGGTGCGCAAGATCCTGCAGGCGACGAAGAGCGACATCCGGGCGGTGATCGGCAACGGATCGGTGCTGCGGAGCCTCGATCCGCGGGCCTTCACGGACGCGACCTTCGGGCTGCCGACGGTCACCGACATCCTGGCCGAGTTGGAGAAGCCCGGCCGCGACCCGCGCCCGAGCTTCCGCACCGCGAGCTTCCAGGAGGGCGTCGAGACGATCGGCGACCTCAAGCCCGGGATGCTGCTGGAAGGGGTGGTGACCAACGTCGCGGCCTTCGGGGCCTTCGTGGACGTGGGCGTCCACCAGGACGGGCTCGTCCACATCTCGGCCCTGTCGAACAGCTTCGTCAGGGATCCGCGGGCGGTGGTGAAGCCCGGGGACGTCGTGCGGGTGAAGGTTCTCGACGTCGACGTGCCGCGCAAGCGGATCTCGCTGACGATGCGCCTCGACGATGCCCCGCAGGCCCGGCCGGGCCGGGACGGCGCCCGGCGGGAGCCCGCGCCGAACCCTCCGCGCACCGAGACAAAGCCGCCGCGCGGGG
Organism: Methylobacterium sp. CB376; assembly: GCF_029714205.1. Classification (NCBI taxonomy): domain Bacteria; kingdom Pseudomonadati; phylum Pseudomonadota; class Alphaproteobacteria; order Hyphomicrobiales; family Methylobacteriaceae; genus Methylobacterium; species Methylobacterium sp. CB376. The sequence goes on from NZ_CP121648.1 coordinate 3,291,879, forward strand.
AGACCGAGCCGGCCGGTGACGGCGCCCTCGCCGAGGCGCTGCGCCGGGCGGGGCTCGACCGGCCGCGACGGTAGAACGGAATCGGGTGCCGGGCCGCCGGCGGGCCCTCGCGGGCGACCGGGCCGGGACCTGTTCATCGGCGCAGATCGGAGCGAGGGCGTCGCGCCGGGCGGCGGTCCCGACCGGCATGCCGATGTCGCGCGTGCGCCGGGGGCCGTTCTCGTCTTCCCGGGTCGCGACGCCTTCCGCGCCGCGAGCCGGGAACGCGCACCCTCACATGCCACACCCGCCTGATCCCTTCGGGATGGCGGGTCTGCGCTTCGCTCACGGGCCGCGTGATCCGGGATCCGCTGTGATCAACCGAATCCCGGATCAGGCCGGGTCACCCGGTTCGCCGACAGGATCCGAACCGGGGCGATTCTTCAGGGGACGACGCGGCCCGGCGCCGGCGGCTGGGGCGGCGAGAAGGGCGCGATCGGCACGTCGCAGAAGCAGCGCGCGCCGAGCGGGCGGGGACCGGGCATCGGGCAGGAATAGGGCTGCGGACCGGACAGGCCGCGCTGGACCGCGTCGCAATTGTACCCGACGGCGCGTCGGGAGGGCGGCGGGGGCGCATCGTAGCCGTAGGCCGGCTGGGCCGCGGCCGGCGCGGCGAGTCCTGCGGCGAGCAGGGCCGCCGACGCGAGGAGGGCGCGAACGAACCGTCGCATCACTGCGTGTCTCCGTCAGGATAGGCGCGCCCCGCGGCACGGGACGGCAGGGCCGGCATCGGTAGCGGAACCGGGTCGTGGCGGCAACGCGCCGGGACGCGCCGGCGGGCCACGATGCTCGGCGCGAGGGCGATCTGGGGGATCCGACGTCGCGCAGGAATCGGGAGCGACCCCTTCCCCGGGAGCCACCCGCGCCCGATGCGCGCGCGGCCGCGCCCCTCCCGGGACACGGCCGCTCGGCAACGCCTGTTCACACTGGTTCGGGCATCGCTGCCCGTGCGGCGCGCCGGGACGGCGCGACCGCGCCTCCTCAGGAGGCGTTGTGCGTCACGTCGTTGGTGGCGCTCTTCGCGGCGTCGACGCCCTGCTGCATCGCCGCCTTGGCATTCTCGGCGCTCTGCTGCATGGCCGACTGGGTCATGCTGCCGAACTCCTTGGCCTGCGACTGGATCGCCGCGAACTGGCTGCGGAGGAACTCGGCTTGGTGCTGCATCGCCTCCTGCACGTCGCGGGAGCGGACGAGCTTCTGGGCGAGGTCGAAGGCGGCATTCACGTTCTGCTCCGCGAAGGCGAAGCTGCGCGTCGACATGGTCTGCGCATTCGTCCGGGCCACTTCCGCCGAACCCTGGATCGTGTCGGCCGTCTTGCGGGCCGCGCTGATGAACGAGTCGAACGCCTTCCGGGCCTGGTCGACGCTCTTCTCCGCGAAGTCGCGCATCTCGGCCGGAATCTCGTAGTTCGGGGTGGTGTTCATGTTCGTCTCCTCACTGATGCTCTCTCTGGCACAGGCGTTGTGCACTGCACAATAGCACATTCGGCGCGGAATGCCAGTTTCCCGCAGGCCGTTAAGGTTAATGATGGTGTAACGCTCGACCTGCGCATTCCGTGCCCGTGCGCGGTCGTTTCATTTCCGTTAAATCGGTGCCGGACGCATGGTGGCGGAGCGGCGAATCGTTCGATCCGGCGTGAATCGGGCGGATTGGGGAGCGGCAGTGGACGAAGGGGCGCTGTTCGAGGCGAAGATCGCGGCGCTGACGGCTCTTCCGGCCCTGGCGCGGCTGACGGCCGGGCGCCCGATCGCGTGCCTGTTCCTCGATGAATCGGCCGAGCGCGTCCTGCATCATTCCCCTGCGGCAAAGGGTCTCCGCGACGCGATCGCCGATCCGCAGGGCCGGATCGACCGCGACCTCGACGTGCCGCGCCAGCTGCGCGGGCTGCGCCACCTCGCGCCGGACGGGGAGAAGCCCCGCCTGTCGCGGCTGCGGATCGACCCGGGCGGGCTCGCCCCGCCCCTCGTCTGCGCCTGCTTGGTGGTGTCCCTGCCGGGCGACCGCCGCGCCCTCGCCCTGATCCCGACGGATCCGCTGCCGGCCCTGCGGCCGAGGCGGCGCCACGCGGTCCCCGCTCCCGCCCCGCCCTCCCCGCCGGTCTCCGGCACCGGCGCGGCGCCGATGCGCTTCCTCTGGCGCAGCGACGCGGAGGGCCGGATCGTCGAGGCGACCGAGGCGCTGACCGGCCTCGTCGGCCGCACGCCCCTCGGCCGGAGCTGGGCCGAGCTCCTGGCCGACACCGTGCAGGGGACGAGCGACGACCTCGCGGCGGCCCTCGCGGCGCGCCGGACCTTCCGCGCCCTCCCGGTCCTGTGGCGCTTCGACGGGACGGAACGAGGCGTGGCTGTCGACCTGTCCGGGGCGCCGCGCCTGGGCGAGGGCCGCGCCTTCGCGGGATTCAGCGGTTTCGGGGTGATTCGGCCCGACCGCGTCGCGCCGATGCCGCCCGCCCGCGCCGCGGCCCCGGCGAAGCCGAGCCTGCGCGAGCGCGCCGCCGCCGTGATCGCGATCGGGCGCGCAAGCGCCCCCGAGGAGCCGGGCCGGGCGGCGACGTGGGAGCCCCCGCCCGTGCCCGAACTGCCCGCCTTCGCCTCGCTGGCGGGCGCGACGCTGGCGGGCTTCGCCGGGATGATGGCCGCGACGCCGCTCAACGCCTTCGGGCTCGGCTGGCCCTTCTGCCTCGACGAGGAGGGCAGTGCGGAGCCGCCGACACGCAAGGACGCCGAGCCGGTGGCCGCAGCCGCCGCGCCGCGCGCCAGCGCCGAGCCGGTCGCCCAGGCGGCGCCCGAGCCAGTTGTCCAAGCGGCGCCCGAGCCCCCCCTCGCCCCGCCCGAGCCGGATGCGGCGCCCTCGCCCGGCCCGGAGACGAGGCCCGAACCCGCGGCGGGGGACGGCGAAGCGGGCCGGCGCCCCGAGGCGGCGGGCCACGACGAGACCCCGGCGCCCGCCGCCGAACCGGCGCCGGAGGTGCCGCGCCCCCTCGCGCCCGGCCAGCTCTCTCTCAACGAGCACGCGGCGTTCCGCGAGATCGCCCGGATCCTCGGCGCGCGCTTCGCGGGCGACGCGCCGCAGGACGGGCCGTCCCCGGCGCGCGACGCGGAGGAGGCGCCGCGGCGCGCGGGGGCGGTGACGCCCTTCCCCGCCCTGGCCCTCGCCCGCGCGCCCGAGCGCGGCCCCTCCACCGCCGGCGAGGTGGCGCGCGTGCTCGACCGGCTCCCGATCGGCATCCTGGTCCACCAGGGAGAGGAGGTGTTGCTGGCCAACCGCGCCCTCCTGTGCCTCGCGGATTACGAGAGCGCCGAGGCGCTGACGGCGGCGGGGGGCGCGGGCAGCCTGTTCCGGGGCCGCGATCCGGCGAGCCTGGCCGTGGGCGAGGGCGATCCGGCCGGCGGGGCCGATCATCCCGTCGTCCTGGCGACCCGCACCGGTGAGGCGCTGCCGGTGGCGGCCGTCCTCACGCCGGTCGAGTGGGGCGGCGCGCCCGCGAGTCTGCTGGCCCTGCGCCGGCTGCCGGAGGAGGACCCCGCCCGGCATCTCCGGGCGGCCGAGCTGGAGCGCGCCCGCCAGGAGGCGCGCCTGCGCGAGAGCGAGGCCGTCCTCGACGCGGTCACGGACGGGGTCGTCACCCTGGACGAGCGCGGCCGCGTGATCGCCCTCAACAAGGGCGCCGCCGCCCTGTTCGGGCACGAGCCGCGCGAGGTGAGCGGCGAGGACCTGACGGTGCTGTTCGCCCAGGACGGCCGGCCCGCGATCCGCGCCGCCCTCGAACGGGCGCGGGCCGGGGAGCCGGCGAGCACCGAGGTGGCGGCGGAGGGCGGCGAGCCCATCCTGGCCCTCACCCTCGCGCCCCTGGCGCAGGAGGAGCCGCGCCGCTTCTCGGTGCTCCTGCGCGACGTCTCGGCGGCGCGGCGGACGGAGGCGGAGCTCCTGCGCGCCAAGCGCGCCGCCGAGGCGGCGAGCAGCCAGAAATCGGATTTCCTGGCCACCATCAGCCACGAGATCCGCACACCCCTCAACGCGATCCTGGGCTTCACCGAGGTGATGATGGAGGAGCAGTTCGGCCCGATCGGCAACGAGCGCTACCGGGATTACCTGCGGGACATCCGCAGCTCGGGCGAGCACGTGGTCAGCCTCGTCACCGACCTGCTCGACCTCGCCAAGATCGAGGCGGGCCACCTCGACCTCCACTTCACCGGGGTGGTGCTCAACGACCTCGTCGGGGCGAGCGTGTCGCTGATGCAGCCGCAGGCGGCGCGCCAGCGGGTGGTGGTGCGCACGAGCTTCGCGAACGGGCTGAGGCCGGTCCTCGGCGACCAGCGCTCCCTGCGCCAAGCGGCCCTCAACCTGATCGCCAACGCGATCAAGTTCACGGATGCGGGCGGTCAGGTGATCGTCTCGACGGCGATGACCGACCGCGGCGGCGTGGCGCTGCGGGTGCGCGACACCGGCATCGGCATGACGCCGGACGAGGTCGAGACGGCGCTCCAGCCGTTCCGGCAGGTCGCGACCGCGCAGAACCGGCGCGGCCGGGGCACCGGGCTCGGCCTGCCCCTTACCAAGGCCCTGGTCGAGGCGAACCGGGGCACCTTGCGGGTGTCGAGCCGCAAGCACGAGGGCACGCTGGTGGAGGTGCTGTTCCCGCCCGCCCGGGTGCTCGCGATCTGAGCTCTCCGCCCGCCTCGGCCCCTTCCCGTTCGCCGGATCGGCGCTAAACTTGTGCAGTGCGGCAAAGCTCGCCCGCTGCCGCAAGGGACCTGCGTCATGCCGCTCCGCCCGCTGCGCCCCCTCCTCGCCGGCCTCCTTGTCGGCCTCCTCGCCGCCGCGCCGCTCCCGGCCGCCGCCGAGGGCGTGGCGATCGCCCTGCTCACGGAGCGCACCGGGCCCGCTGCGGCCACCGGGATCCCGCTGGCCAACGGCTTCGCCGACTACCTGACGATGCTCAACCAGCGCGACGGGGGCCTCGGCGGGCAGCGGGTGACGGTCACGGAATGCGAGACCGGCGGCAACCTGGAGCGGGGCCTCGCCTGCTACGAGGAGGCCCGGCGGGCCGGCGCCGTCGCGATCAATCCCGGCGGGGTCGACCTCGCCCTCGCCCTGCTCGGCCGGAGCGCCGCCGACCGCATCCCCCTCGTCTCGGTCCCGGCCGGCCCGGCGCTCGCGGCGGCCGGCCAGCGCTTCCCCTACGCCTTCGCGCCCCCGGCCACCGCCTGGGACGGGCTCACGGTCGCCCTCGCCTTCCTGACCAACGCCCCGGAGGGGCTGGAGGGGCGGCGCGTCGCCTACCTGCACCGGGACACGCCGGCCGGCCGCGACCCCGTGCCGGTGATGGAGGGGCTGGCCGGGGAACTGGGTTTCAGCCTGCGCAGCTACGCCCTGCCCGAGCCGCCGGAGGGCGCCGGCATCTGGCGCGGCGTCAAGGCCGCCTCCCCCGACATCCTGATCCTCGACGGCTCGGCCGGGCTCGCGGGCGATCCGGTCGGGGACGCCCGCGCGGCCGGGATCCCGCTCAATCGCGTCATCGCGCTCGGCAGCCCGAGCGCCGAGGCCCTGCGCCAGGCCGGTCCCGCCGCGCGGGGCTTCCGCGAGATCACTTGGCATGCGGCGACCGACAGCTTCCCGGCCTTCGACCAGATCGACCTCCTGGCCATCGATGCCGGCCTCTCGCGCACGGAGAAGGACGAGGCGACGGGCCTGCTCTACAACCGGGGCGTCTACGCGGCCGTGGTCACGGCGGAGGGGATCCGCAACGCGCAGCGCCGCGCCAGGGGCGAGCCCCTCGACGGCGACGCGGTCCGGCGCGGGCTCGAAGCGGTCCAGATCGACGGGGCGCGCTGGAAGGAACTCGGCCTGACCGGCTTCGCGGCGACCCTGCGGCTGTCCTGCGGCGACCATAGCGGGCACCTCGCGGGCCTCGTCCTGGAGTGGAACGGCGCCAAGTGGGTTCAGGTCAGCGACAAGATCGCCCCCCTGCGCCAGCGCCTGCGGCCGCGCCTGGAGGCCGCCGCCCGGGCCTTCGTCGAGGGCGCGGCCGCGGGCGGGCCCTGGCCGGAGCGGCCCGAACCCTGCGAGCGCTCGTGAGGCGCCCGGCGGCGGGGCCGGTCCCGACGCGCCGCCAACGAGGCGGCGGGACGCGGCCGCGCCGCTGATTCGGCCCGGGCGCCGCGCGAGGGCTGCACCGCCGCGCAAAAGCCGCTATGGCTCCGAGCGCCGCGTCCCGGGCGTCTTCCCGCGAGACCGGGCCGCGGCCCAGAATCGGAGGACTCGCCCCCGCGATGACAACCACATTCCGCGCCGCCCCCGACGCCCTCGCGTCGCAGAATCCAACCATCGCCGCCTTCGACACCAGGGCCCGCATCCGCGCCATCATCGGCTCGTCCTCGGGCAACTTGGTCGAGTGGTACGATTTCTACGCCTATGCGTTCACGGCGATCTACTTCAAGGACGCGTTCTTCCCCGGCGCCGACCCGACCGTCCAGCTCATCAACACCGCGGCGGTCTTCGCCATCGGCTTCCTGATGCGGCCGATCGGCGGCTGGCTGTTCGGGCGCATCGCCGACCGGCTGGGGCGCAAGAACTCCATGCTGATCTCCGTGCTGATGATGTGCCTCGGCTCGCTGATCATCGCGGTGCTGCCGACCTACGGGCAGATCGGGCTCCTCGCCCCGGTCCTGCTGCTCCTCGCCCGCATGGCGCAGGGGCTCTCGGTGGGGGGCGAGTACGGCACCAGCGCCACCTACATGAGCGAGGTCGCCCTGAAGGGGCGGCGCGGCTTCTACGGCTCCTTCCAGTACGTCACGCTGATCGGGGGCCAGCTCCTCGCCTCGCTGGTGGTCGTGCTGGTCACCCTCGGACTCTCCGACCGCGAGATGAGCGCCTGGGGCTGGCGCATCCCCTTCCTCATCGGCGCCCTCGCGGCGGTCGTGGCGCTCTACCTGCGGCGCTCCCTGCACGAGACCTCGACCGCCGAGACGCGCGGGGCGCAGGAGGCCGGCAGCGTCCGGGCACTCTGGCAGCACCACCGCCGCGCCTTCCTGACGGTGCTCGGCTACACCGCCGGCGGCTCGCTCATCTTCTACACCTTCACCACCTACATGCAGAAGTATCTCGTCAACACCGCCCACATGGACAAGAAGACCGCGAACTACGTCATGACCGCGGTGCTCTTCACCTACATGGTGGTGCAGCCGCTGTTCGGGATGTTCGCCGACCGGTTCGGGCGCAAGACCGCGATGCTGATCTTCGGCGCGTCCACCACGGCGCTGACGGTGCCGCTGCTGCACGCGATCGGCGGCACCACGGACCCGTTCCTCGCCTACGCGCTGATCACGGCGGCGCTGCTCTGCGTCTCCTTCTACACCTCGATCAGCGGGCTGGTGAAGGCGGAGATGTTCCCGGCCGAGGTGCGGGCGCTCGGCGTCGGCCTGTCCTACGCCATCGCCAACGCGCTGTTCGGCGGCTCGGCGGAATTCGTGGCCCTCTCCTTCAAGGATTGGGGCGTGGAGACGTGGTTCTTCTGGTACGTGACGCTCATGTGCGCGATCGCCTTCCTGACCTCGCTGCAGATGCCCGACAGCCGCCGCTCCGGATACCTTCAGGGCGACGGCACCGCCTGAACCGGGGCCGGGGCAGGGCGTTGACCCGGCGGGATCTCCGCTCACCAGCACAAAGGATCGCGCGATGCGCCTCCCCCGCCTCCTCGCCCTCGGGTTGCTCGCCGCCACCCTCGGCGCCGGGCCGCTCGCCGCTCAGAATGCCGATCCGGGCGCCGCCCCGGCGGAGCCCGGATCGACCGGCACCGTCAACCGCAACGTCATGGCGACCGGGCAGACCAAGCCGCCCGGCCGCGCCGCCGCCCCGCGCGAGGCCAACCAGCCCGACCGGGTGAAGGAGCTCAACCGCAAGGTGGATACCGGCATCTGCATCGGCTGCGACTGATCCGACATCCGACGGATTGCTTCGCCATCTCCCCTTTCGGCCATGCGGATTTCGGCGTCGCTCAAACGCCGCGCGGGCGTGCCAGACGACATCCGACGGATTGCTTCGCAATGCGGATGTCGGCTTCGCTCAAACGCCGCGCGGGCTCGTCATCCGCTGTCCGGACGATCACGTCCGGACGGCGTCTGATACAGGTCAAGGCCGCGGCCGGCGTGGCCGTGCCAGGGAGGGAAGCGACGGTGCGGGAAGGCGCGCTCCCGGGAGCGGTCGGCCCCGCGCCGCGCCAAGCGGCCGGCCCTGCAACGCGGCTCATCCGAAAGGCGTTAGACGGAAGAATCCGTTGCAGGCCGGCCGCTCGCGGGATTAACACCTAAGCACAAGCACCGGACTCCGAAACGAACGGTCCGGCTAAGGTGAAGAGAGGGAGAGCGCCATGACTCAACGGATCGTCGCGGTGCCGGCCGCCGTCAAGGAGCGGGCATATATCGATGAGGCCAAGTATCGCGCTTGGTATGAGGCTTCGATTAACGATCCCGAAGGATTCTGGCGCGAGCACGGCAAGCGGATCGACTGGTTCAAGCCCTACACCAAGGTGAAGGAGACCGATTTCGGTCCGGGCAACGTCTCGATCCGCTGGTTCGCGGACGGCGTCACCAACGTCGCGCACAATTGCATCGACCGCCACCTGGCCACGCGCGGTGATCAGGTCGCGATCATCTGGGAGGGCGACGATCCCTCCGAGTCCCGCAGCATCACCTACCGCGAACTGCACGCGGAGGTCTGCCGGATGGCGAACGTCCTGCGCAACCGCGGCGTCGGCAAGGGCGACCGGGTCACCATCTACTTGCCGATGATTCCCGAGGCGGCCTTCGCCATGCTGGCCTGCGCGCGGCTCGGCGCCATCCACTCGATCGTCTTCGGCGGCTTCTCGCCCGATTCGCTCGCCGGCCGCATCGAGGGCTGCGCCTCCAAGCTGGTGATCACCGCGGACGAGGGCCTGCGCGGCGGCCGCAAGGTGCCGCTCAAGGCCAATGTCGACGCGGCGATCCAGCGCCTGCCGCGGGACAGCGTCGACCACGTCATCGTGGTGCGCCGCACCGGCGGCAGCGTCGCCATGGAGGCGGGGCGCGACGTCTACTACGACGACGCCGCCCGCGAGGTCACCGACGAGTGCCCGGTGGAGCACGTCGAGGCCGAGCACCCGCTCTTCCTGCTCTACACGTCGGGCTCGACCGGCCAGCCGAAGGGCGTCGTCCACACCACCGGCGGCTACCTCGTCTACGCCTCGATGACGCACCAATACGTCTTCGACTATCACGAGGGCGAGGTCTACTGGTGCACGGCCGATGTCGGCTGGGTGACGGGCCATTCCTACATCGTGTACGGGCCGCTCGCGAACGGCGCCACGACCCTGATGTTCGAGGGCATCCCGACCTACCCCTCGGTCTCCCGGTTCTGGGACGTGGTCGACAAGCACAAGGTCAACATCTTCTACACCGCCCCGACCGCCATCCGCTCCCTGATGGGCGCGGGCGAGGAGCCGGTGAAGAAGGCCTCGCGGTCGACGCTGCGCGTCCTCGGCTCGGTCGGCGAGCCGATCAACCCCGAGGCCTGGGAATGGTACTACCGGGTCGTCGGCGACGAGCGCTGCCCGATCGTCGACACGTGGTGGCAGACCGAGACCGGCGGCATCCTGATCTCGCCGCTGCCCGGGGCCACCGCCCTCAAGCCCGGCTCGGCCACCCAGCCCTTCTTCGGCGTCAAGCCGGTGGTGGTGGACGGCGACAACAAGGTGCTGGAGGGCGCCTGCGAGGGCAACCTCTGCCTCGCCGATTCCTGGCCGGGCCAGATGCGCACCGTCTGGGGCGACCACGAGCGCTTCGTGCAGACCTACTTCTCGACCTTCCCGGGCCGCTACTTCTCGGGCGACGGCTGCCGCCGCGACGAGGACGGCTACTACTGGATCACGGGCCGGGTCGACGACGTCATCAACGTCTCGGGCCACCGCATGGGCACGGCCGAGGTGGAATCCTCGCTGGTGGCGCATCCGAAAGTCTCGGAAGCCGCGGTGGTGGGCTATCCCCACAGCCTCAAGGGCCAGGGCATCTACGCCTACGTCACCCTGATGAACGGCGAGGAGCCGACCGAGGCGCTGCGCAAGGAACTGGTCGCCTGGGTGCGCAAGGATATCGGGCCGATCGCCTCGCCGGACCTGATCCAGTTCGCCCCCGGCCTGCCCAAGACCCGCTCGGGCAAGATCATGCGGCGCATCCTGCGCAAGATCGCCGAGGACGACTTCTCCTCGCTGGGTGACACCTCGACCCTCGCCGATCCCGGCGTGGTCGACGACCTGATCGAGAACCGGCAGAACCGCGCCGGCTGAGGTCGCCCCGCCCGCGGCGAGCGCTCGCCGCGGGCAAGGCGCGATCGCAGATCGTCACGTCAAGCTTGGCCACGAGAATCGCTCAATCCGCTACAACCTTCGTCGGATTGAGCGATTTTTCAGACTATCCGCCCTGGTCAACAGGTCTGAATTCAGCCAAACGCGGTGGCGGGCCGCACCCGCCGCGCCGGGTGCGGCTTTCTGTTTGCACGCGACAGCGATCAGTTCATTCTACCGGCAATGACAGCGCCCGACCCGACGGATTCGTCTGGCGGGACCGGTCGCGCCATGCGCGCCGCAACACTCACGGGAGGTCGTCACCATGTCCGGACCGGACACAACGCGTATCCTCAACAATCCGAAGTTCCGCGAGCTGGTGGCCGAGCGGACGCGCTTCGGCTGGCTGCTCTCGGCCATCATGCTGGGGATCTATCTCGGCTTCGTGCTCCTCGTGGCCTTCGCCAAGGGTTTCCTGGCGATGAAGATCGGGGCGGGCGTGACTTCGCTCGGCATCCTGCTCGGCGTGGCCGTGATCGTCTCGGCCTTCGTGCTGACCGGCATCTACGTCCAGCGCGCGAACGGCCGCTTCGACGACCTCACCCGCGACCTCAACCGGGAGCTCGCCCGATGATTCGCCTGCGCCTCCCCGCCCTCGCGGCCCTCGCGCTCCTCGCCGCCGCCACCGCCGCGAGCGCGGCGGGTCCCGACCTCGGCGCGGTCCAGAAGCAGAACCTGAACTGGTCCGCCATCGGCATGTTCCTGCTGTTCGTGCTCGGCACGCTCGGCATCACCTACCGGGCCGCCGCGCAGACCCGCTCGGCCGCCGACTTCTACGCGGCGGGCGGCGGCATCTCGGCCGGCCAGAACGCGCTCGCCATCGCGGGCGACTACATGTCGGCGGCCTCGTTCCTGGGCATCTCGGGCCTGGTGTTCTCGTCGGGCTTCGACGGGCTGATCTACTCGATCGGCTTCCTGGTCGGCTGGCCGATCGTGCTGTTCCTGATCGCCGAGCGGCTGCGCAACCTCGGCAAGTTCACCTTCGCGGACGTGGCCTCGTTCCGCCTCGACCAGACCCAGATCCGGGTCCTGTCGGCCACCGGCACCCTGGTGGTGGTCGCCTTCTACCTGATCGCCCAGATGGTCGGCGCCGGCAAATTGATCCAGCTCCTGTTCGGCCTCGACTACCTCTACGCGGTGGTGCTGGTCGGCATCCTGATGATCGTCTACGTCGCCTTCGGCGGCATGAAGGCGACGACCTGGGTGCAGATCATCAAGGCCTGCCTGCTGCTGGCGGGCGCGACCTTCATGGCCCTGGCGGTGCTGTGGCGCTACGGCTTCAACCCGGAAGCCCTGTTCGCCGCGGCGGTCAAGGAGCATCCCAAGCACGACGCCATCATGGCGCCGGGCGGCCTCGTCAGCGACCCGATCTCGGCCATCTCGCTCGGCATCGGCCTGATGTTCGGCACCGCCGGCCTGCCCCACATCCTGATGCGGTTCTTCACCGTCTCGGACGCGCAGGCGGCCCGCAAGTCGGTGTTCTACGCGACCGGCCTGATCGCCTACTTCTACATCCTGACCTTCATCATCGGGTTCGGGGCGATCACCTTCCTGATGAACGATCCCTCCTACTTCAAGGCGGGGGCGGACGGCGCCTACGACCGCATCGCCGGGCTGATCGGCGGCACCAACATGGCGGCGGTCCACCTCGCCAACGCCACCGGGGGCGCGCTCTTCCTCGGCTTCATCTCGGCGGTGGCCTTCGCGACCATCCTGGCGGTGGTGGCGGGCCTGACCCTGGCGGGCGCCTCGGCGGTGAGCCACGACCTCTACGCGCAGGTCATCGCCCGCGGCCGGACCTCCGAGCAGAAGGAGGTGCGCCTGTCGAAGCTCTCCGCCGTGGTGATCGGCGTCGTGGCGATCGTGCTCGGCTACGTCTTCGAGAACCAGAACGTCGCCTTCATGGTCGGCCTCGCCTTCGCGGTGGCGGCGAGCTGCAACTTTCCGGTCCTGGCGATGTCGATCCTGTGGAAGGGCACGACCACCACCGGCGCCCTGGTCGGGGGCCTCGTCGGCCTGATCACCGCGGTGGCGATGGTGGTGCTGTCGAAGGCGGTCTGGGTCTCGACCCTGGGCTACTCCACGGCCCTGTTCCCCTACGACAACCCGGCCCTGTTCTCGATGCCGATCGCCTTCCTGGTGATCTGGGCGGTGTCGAAGGCCGACGCCAGCGCCCGGGCGCGCCGCGAGCGCGACAGCTTCGAGGCCCAGTACGTGCGCTCGGAGACCGGCATCGGGGCCGCCACCGCCCACGCCCATTGAGGGCCCGGCCCCTCCCCGCCCGGGCGGCGGCGAGGGGCCGCCCGGTGACGCGGATGGCGGGGTCGGCCCGATGAACGGGTCCGCTCCCGCCTCCGTCCCTCGCCCGGGAGCCACGCCCCCGCGCGACACGCCCTCCGCTTCAGTAGGCGTTCTCGGTCTTGAGCAGGGCGAACGGCGTCATCGCCAGGATCTGCAGGTCGAAGAACACCGACCAGTTCTCGATGTAGTAGAGGTCGTGCTCGACGCGGCGCTGGATCTTCTCGCTCGTGTCGGTCTCGCCGCGCCAGCCGTTGATCTGCGCCCAGCCGGTCAGGCCGGGCTTGACCTTGTGGCGGGCGAAGTAGCCGTCGACGACCTGGTCGTAGAGCGTGTTGGCGGCCTTGGCCTGGAGCGCGTGCGGGCGCGGGCCGACCAGCGACAGGTCGCCCTTGAGCACGTTGAACAGCTGCGGCAGCTCGTCGAGGGAGGTCTTGCGGATGAAGCGCCCGACCGGCGTCACCCTGGGATCGCCCCTGGTCACCAGCCGGGCCGCCCCGGCGTCGCTCTGGTCGACGTACATCGAGCGGAACTTGTAGACCTCGATCAGCTCGTTGTTGAAGCCGTAGCGCTTCTGCCGGAACAGCACCGGCCCCTTCGAGGTCAGCTTCACCGCGAGCGCCACCGCCAGCATGATCGGCGCGAAGGCGACCAGCATCAGGCCGCCGACGGTGCGGTCGAACATGGCCTTCACCACCACGTCCCAGTCGGCGATCGGCTTGTCGAACAGGTCGAGCACCGGCACGGAGCCGAGATAGGAGTAGCTGCGCGGGCGCAGGCGCAGCTTGCTGGCATGGGCCGAGAGGCGGATGTCGATCGGCAGCACCCAGAGCTTGGACAGCATCTGCAGGATGCGCGCCTCGGCGGAGATCGGCAGGGTGAAGATGATGAGGTCGAGCCGGGTGTTGCGCGCGTAGGCGACGAGGTCGCTCACCGTGCCGAGCTTGGGGTAGCCGGCGACGACGTCCGAGGAGCGCCCGTCCGAGCGGTCGTCGAACACGCCGACGATCTTGACGCCGGAATCCGGCTGCCACTCCAGCGCCTTGATCAGCGCCTCGGCGGGCTCCCCGCCGCCCACGATCGCGGTGCGGCGGTCGAAGCGGCCCTGCCGCATCTGGTCGCTCACCGCGATCGACAGGGCGAGCCGCCCGCCGAGCAGGAGCACCAGTCCGGCCAGGTAGTACGCGCCGAGCCACAGGCGCGAGTACTGGTCGCCGAGCTTGGCGAAGAACAGCACGGTCGCGGCGAGCAGGAAGACGAGGGACCAGCCGAGGGCCACCCGCAGGCCGAACTGGAAGAAGGCCCGGAAGGCGCGGATCCCGTAGGAGCCGGCGACCTGCTGCACCGCGAGGTTGAGCGCGGCGAGGCCGAATATCGCCGCCAGATAGCCGAGATGCAGCGGCACCAGGCCGTGCAGCACCGCGAGCTGTGCGGCGATGCCGGTCGCGGCGACGAGGCCGAACTCCGCCGCGCGCACGCAGCCCGTCAGCACCACGAGCGAGAGCGGCCCGCCCTTGCGCGGCGGCACGAGATTCTCGGCCGGCGGCATCGCCGCCCGGCTGCCGGCCTCGCCCGGCTGGGCGGCGGCCGACTTGAGAATGTCGCGGACGTCGAACGCAGTCATCTCGCGCCTCACGGATGCGCCTTCCTCGGCGGCACGATCACGGGCCGGGGGCCGATCGCGCGCCCCCGCGCGCATTCTCCGGTGGGGCCGTCACGGAAGCCTTAACGCGCTCCCGCCCGGCGCGGCGCCTCGGCGGTCCCCGGGAGGTCCCGCGCGCGGACGGCGTCCGCCGCGCAGGCGGCGTCCGCCGCGCAGGCGGCATCCGCCGCGCAGGCGGCGTCCGCCGCCCGGTCGGGCGGGGCGGATTCCCCCGCCTCCCGAGCCTCGGCCGCCGGGCCGCGCGCGTCGCGGGCCGCGCGGTAGCCGGCGAGGATCCCCTCGGCCATCCGCTGCATCGAGAAGCGGGTGCGGATGAAGGCGCTGAGGCCCGCCGCCTCGTCGCGCCGCTCCGCGGCCGGCTGGTCCAGCTTGCGCAGCAGCGCCCCGGCCAGCGCCTCGACGTCCCGCGGCGGGACCAGGGCGCCCGAGGCCGGGCCGAAGATCTCCGGGATGCCGCCGACATTGGTCGCCACGAGGGGCTGGGCGGCGGCGGCGGCCTCCAGCACCACGTAGGGCAGCGACTCGGCGAAGGACGGCACGACCATGATCGTCCCGCGGGACAGGGCGGAGCGGATCGGCTGGGGCGGCTCGAAGCGGACGACGTCCTCGAGCCCGAGCGACCGGACCCGCTGGCGCAGGGCGGCCTCGTCGGGGCCGGAGCCGACGACGAGCAGCGTCAGCCGCCGCCCGAGGGCGTGGCGGATGCGCGCGAGGGCATCGAACAGCACGGGCACGCCCTTCGCGTCGCGCAACTCGCCGATGTAGACGAAGTCGCACGGCTCGGCGGCGGGCGCGATCGGGGCGAATTCCGCCGCGTCGATGCCGTTCTGCACGACCCGCACGAGGCGGTCCGTCTCGCCCACGTAGGCGGCGTAGCGGCCCGCGATGTAGGCGCTCTCGAACAGGAAGACGTCGGTGCGGCGCGTCAGCCCCCCCTCGGCCGCCATGTAGAGGCGGTGCAGGACCGTGCCGGGCTTGTAGTTGAAGCTGCCGCCGTGGGGCGTGTAGGCCCGGACCGGGTCCGGCACGCGGCGCGGGGTCACGACGAGGCGGGCGAAGAGGCCTCCCTTCGAGCCGTGGCCGTGCAGCACCGTCGGGGCGAGGCGGCCGACGACGCCGTGCAGGCGGGCGAGGGCGGCGAGGTCGAGCGGGTGCGGGTTGCGCCGCATCGGCACCCGGGTGAGGCCCAGCGCGAGCGCGGGCGCGATCTCGCCGAGCACGGCGGCGGCCCGCTCGCCGCCCGTGCTCGCGTCGCAGAACAGCCCGACCGCGTGGCCGGCCGCGATCTGCAGGCGCGCCACGTCCATCACGTGCCGGAACAGCCCGCCGACCGGGGCGCGGAACACGTGCAGGATGCGCTCGGGCGAGGCGGGCTCGCCCCGCAGCGGGGCCGCGGCCGCGGCCGGATCGGCGGAACGGAGTTGGGGGACGGCCACGAACCTCTCCCGGACGGCGGCGCGGCCGGTCATCCGCCCGGGACGGGCGAGCGGACCCCGCGCCTGCCCGTCTTGGCCGAGTCTTCGTCGCCGGGCCGTTAAGCGCCGGCGGCGGCCCGGGCGACGCCTCGGACCGTGGTTAAGGTCGCGTGTGGAGGATGGCGCCGCGCCCGCCTCAGAACCAGCGCTCCTTGATCAGGATCGTATCCCCCGGGCGGACCGGATAGGTGAGCGGCACGATGCCGGAGACCGGCCCGTCGCGGGTCTGGCGGGTCAGCACTGCGTAGTCGCGCGCCGCCCGCGGCCCGAACCCGGCCGCGATCGCCACGGCCGTCTCGACCGTCATCCCGTTCACGTAGGGGTACTGGCCCGAGGTCGTGACCTCGCCGAGGATGAAGAACGGCCGGTAGAGGTCGATCTCCACGGTCACGTGCGGCTCGCGGACGTAGCCGTCGCGCAGCCGCGCCTCGATCGCCCGCGCCGCCTGCAGCGTGGTCCCGCCCCCGACCGCGACCGGGCCGATCAGCGGCATGATGATCCGCCCCGCCCCGTCCACCATGTAGAGGTTCGACAGGTTGTCCTGCCCGAACACGATCACCCGCAGCCGGTCGCCGGCCGCGAGCGGGTACTGCGTCCCGATCGACCCGGTGGCGGTCGCGTCGAGGTACTCGGTCCGGTACTCGGGATGCATGCAGCCGCCGAGCGCCAGCGTGGCCGCGAGACCGGTCAGAAGAACGCGTCGATTCATTGCTCTCGGCCTGATGCGTCCGATGCGGCAGGTTTATGCGGGCGTGGTTAACGAAAACTCACCTGATCCCGCCGCGCCCGTGATGAGAAATTTACCGACCCGCAACCTTAATCAGTTGTGATGCGGCCAGGGCGGCCCCGGCCGGCCTCGGCTTCTCACACCGCAGACGGCCCGTATGCTCCGCGCGTCTCCCGCCATCCCGTCACCGCCGCCGGGCGCCGTGACCGATCCCCTCCCGCGCCATGCGGAGCGCGCGGCGGGCGAGGGCGTCGCGCTCGGCGACATCGGCCGGCTGCTGCGGCGGCACTGGCTGGCGATCCTGCTCCCGACCCTGGCGGCGCTGGCGGCCGCGATCGCCTTCGTTCAGCTCGTCCCGCCCCGCTACACCGGCGAGGCCAAGCTGCTGCTGGAGAGCCGCGACAGCGCCCTGACGCGGCTGCAGCAGGAGCGCGGCGACGCCGCCCAGCCGATCGACGAGCAGGCGGTGGCGAGCCAGGTCCAGGTGGTGATGTCCCGCGACCTCGCCCGCGAGGCGATCCGGCGCCTGAACCTCGTCGGCAACCGGGAGTTCGACCCGACCGTGGAGGGAATCGGCTCCCTGCAGCGGCTGCTGATCATGCTCGGGCTGGTGCCGAGCCCCCTCGACCGGGACCCCGAGGACCGGGTGCTGGAGCGCTACTTCGACCGGCTGCTGGTCTACTCGGCGGGCAAGTCGCGCATCCTGACGATCGAGTTCCGCTCCCGCGACCCGGACCTCGCCGCCCGCGGCGCCAACACGATCGCGGACCTCTACCTCGCCTCGCTCGCCGCCGCGAAGGTCGACACCGCGCGCTTCGCCTCGACCTGGCTCGGCAGCAACGTCGAGACCCTGCGCAGCCGCGTCGCCGAGGCGGAGGCCAAGGTCGAGGCGTTCCGCGCCCGCAACGGCCTGATCGGCGGCCTCGCCGGCAGCGGCGGGGCGCAGCCGATCGGCGCGCAGCAATTGACCGAGCTCTCCAGCCAGCTCACCCAGGCCCGCGCCGCCCAGGCCGACGCTGCGGCCAAGGCCAAGCTCATCAAGGACATGATTCGCGACGGGCGCGCCTTCGAGATCCCGGACGTCGCCAATAACGAGCTGATCCGCCGCCTCGTCGAGCAGCGCATCACCCTGCGCGCGCAGCTCGCGCTGGAGGGCCGCACCCTGCTGCCGCAGCACCCGCGCATGAAGGAACTGACCGCGCAGGTCACCGACCTGGAGGGGCAGATCCGCGCGGCCGCCGACCGCACGGTGCGCACCCTCGAGAACGACGCCCGCATCGCCGGCAGCCGGGTCGAGAGCCTGCAGGCCGCGGTCGACGCGCAGCGCGAGGTCGTGGCCAAGGGCAACAGCAGCGAGGTGCAGCTGCGCGCCCTCGAGCGCGAGGCGAAGGTCCAGCGCGAGCAGCTCGAATCCTACCTCGCGCGCTACCGTGAGGCCGCCGCGCGGGATGCCGAGAGCGCCGCCCCGGCCGATGCCCGGGTGGTGTCGCGGGCGATCGTGCCCGACACGCCGTCCTTCCCCAAGAAGCTGCCGATCATCGGCTTCACCACCGCCGTCGCCTTCCTGCTCGCGGCCGGCAGCGTGCTCGCGCGCAGCCTCATCGCCGACGATCCCGACGACCTGCGCGGCCGCGGCCGGCCGCGGCCGCGTCGCGCTGCGGTGCTCACCGATGTGAGCGCGCGCCCCGACGCGCCCGCGCCCGCGCCCGCGGCGGGCGGGGCGGCCGCCGCCCTCGCCGAACCGGAGGCCGGGGCCGCCGAGGAGGAGGATCTCGGGTGGGGCGCGCCGCCCGCTTCCGCGCAGGATCCCCTCCCCGCCCCCGCGATGCGGGAGGAGCCTTACGAATTCGACGCACTGGTGGCCCGGCTCGCCTCCGTGGAGAGCGCGGGGGACGGGCGGCGCGTCCTGATCCTCGGATCGGGCGGCGCGGGCGAGCCCGAGGCGCTCGCGCTCGCGCTCGGGCGGTCGCTCGCGCGCTCGGCGCGGGCGGTGCTGCTGCCACTGGACGCGGCGGCGGGCGGCGCGCCGGGCCTGACCGACATCGTGCTCGGCGAGGCGCCGTTCGGGGAGGCGATCCAGCGCGACCCGGGCTCCCGCCTCCACCGGGTCGGCCCCGGCTCGCACGCGCCGGGCGTGCTCCTCGACGAGCGCGAGGGCCTGGGCCTGACCTTCGACGCCCTCGGGCAGGCTTACGACTGGATCCTCTGCGTGCTGCGCGACGACGGCCGCGACCCGGGGACGCGCGCCCTGGCCTCGGCGACCTGCCTCTGGATGGACGCGGTCGTCATCGCCTCGAACGCGCCGGCGGACGATGCCGACCTCGTCGCCCTCTACGCGCTCGCCGAGGGCGCCGGCGTGCCGGAGGTGATCGTGGCGCAGGACCGGCCGCCGCCCCCGGTCGCGGTGCCGGCCTACCCGCTGCGGCGCTCCGCCTGAGGCGCCGGGCCCCGCGCCCCGGCCCGCGGCGTCCCGGCACGGTCACGGAACGCTGACCGAGACGCCGCGGAGTCGCGCTCCCGGCGCCACCGGCCGTTAAGGCTCCGCGCCGTTCCTCCCCGTTCACCCCGGGGCAAGCATCTTCGCCAACCGGAACGACAGAATTCCTCGCGGATTATCGTCCCGCTTCAATGGTCACGCTCGAGGACCACAGGGATGATCAAGCAGAGTGGATGGGCCGCTACCATTGCGGTGGCGGCCACGGTGGCGTGCGGCCCGGCGACGGCGCGCGAGATCGTCGCCTTCGAGGCGGACGTGTCGCCGGGCAGCATCGTCGTGCGGACGAGCGAGCGCCGGCTCTACTTCGTCAACGGCGACGGCACGGCGATCCGCTACCCGATCGCGGTCGGCAAGTCCGGCAAGCAATGGACCGGCCTCGCCCATGTCGAGGGCAAGTACGTGCAGCCGGCCTGGTCGCCGCCCTGGGAGGTCAAGCGCGACAATCCCCGCCTGCCGAACGTGATCGCGGGCGGCTCCCCGCGCAACCCGATGGGAGCGGCCGCGCTCACCCTCGACCGCGGCGAGTACGCGATCCACGGCACGAACCGGCCGAGCTCGATCGGGACCTTCGCGTCCTACGGCTGCATCCGGATGTACAATCAGGACGTCGTGGACCTGTTCGGCCGCGTCGCCGTCGGCACGCCGGTCATCGTGACCCGCTGAGAGGGTGAGGATCGTTCCGTCCGCGCCCCCCGTCGGCGTCCCGGCCAGCGGGTCGAGCCATCCGTCCCCGGCCGCCGAGGCTATCGCGGCAACGGCCCAGGATGCGGACGCACCGGGCCGTTGACCGTCTCGAATTTCCGACACCAAGCAAGGGCTTGGCGAGAAGAATGGTTTGGCGCGAATTCGAGAACCGAACCGGCGGCCACGAGACATGGCCGCGGGTGTCATACCAAATCCGCTTGATCCCTTCGGGAGGGCGGATTTGGGCTTCGCTCAAGCGCCGCGCGGGCGTGTGATCCGGGATCCGCTTTGATCAAGCGGATCCCGGATCAGGCGTCCGGCCCGGCGCCTCGCGCGGGCGGCGCGGTCGCCTCGACCGCCGTGAAGGTCTCCAGGACGCGGTAGGTGTGCTCGGCCCCGGCGGGGACGAGCCAGGAATCGCCCGGCTCCAGCCGGATGGTCCGGCCGGATATCTCCAGCTCCGCGCGGCCCGCGACGACGTAGCCCACGGTCTCGTAGTCCCGGGCCACGACGGGCTTCTTGTCGGTCGGCGGCTCCTTGTCCCAGAGCCGCATCGCGACGCGCTGGCCCGCGGCGAGGACGCGCTCGCCCTGCGGCCCGCGCGGGGCGGTCTCTCCCGAGATCTTCGTGATCGTCGTGCCGGCCATCGGCGCCTCCTCGCTCTCCCGATCCCAACGGAAGCGCGAGGCGCCCGTTCCCTCAGCGCAGGGAGGCCGCGATGGCGCGCTGGATGCCGCGGATGTCGGCGCCGCGCCGCAGCGTGCGCGAGATCGGGTCCGGGCGCCCCGAGACCCAGACCTTCAGCTCGGAATCGAGGTCGAAGCTGCCGGCATTCTCGACCGAGAACGAGGTGATCGCCCGGTAGGGCACGGTCAGGTAGGAGATCTTGCGGCCCGTGACGCCCTGCCGGTCGACGAGGATCAGGCGCCGGTCGGTGAAGACTATCAGGTCGCGCAGGACCCGGAAGGCGACCTCGACCGTCTCGCCCGGCACGAGCATGCCGTCGAGTTCCCGCGCCACGTCCGCGGGCGCCGCGTCGCTGCCGTGACCGAGCAGGCCGTCGAGGAGGCCCATGGCGCATCTCCCTCAGAAATCCGTGGCGAGGCCCTTCACCTCCCAGTCGTCGTAGCGCACCGGCTCCAGGCCGCCGCGCCCGTCGATCTCGCGCGCCCGGCGGATCTCGGCGGCGCGGGCGTCGATGGCGGCGCGGCGGGCCTGCGCCTCCGCGAGGGCGCGCTGCGCCGCGGGGCTGAGGGTCTTGCGCGGCGCCTCGGCCAGCCTCTCGTCGTCCATCATCGTGCTCCCGCTTGCATCCGGGCCGGCGCGGTGCCACGCCCGGCGCCTCGCGCGTCGGATCCTTCCCCGCAGGTGGAGGGGAGCCGGCGCGCCGTCAAGGCGGAGCGGCGACGGGCGCATGGATGACGGGCAGGACGAACGAACGGCCGGGCTCGCCGCGCGGCGCCTCGCCTATGCGAGCGTGGCGGACCTCCTGGGAGCCCGCTCCGGCACCGCGCTCGACGACGTGCTCGACCCGGCCGCTTCGCGCGCCGCCCTCCCGGGGCCGGACCTCGCGCTGGCCCGCGCCATCGCCACGGCGACCTTCCGGCATCTCGGGCTGATCCGCCACGCCCTCGCGGCCCGGCTCGCCGAGGGGCTGCCCGAGGGCCAGCCGAAGCTCCTGGCGCTGCTGGCGACCGGCGCGGCGCAGATCCTCGTCCTCAACGTGCAGGACCACGCGGCCGTGGATCTCGCGGTGCGGCTCGCCAAGGCCGATTCCGGGCTGCGCCACCTGTCCGGGCTGGTGAACGCGGTGCTGCGGCGCATCTCCCGGGAGAAGGCGGCGATCCTCCGGGAGGGGGAGGCCGACCCGCTCGGGATCGAGACCCCCGGCTGGCTCGCCCGGCGCTGGAGCGCCGCCTACGGCGCCGAGACGGCGCGCTCCATCGCGGCGGCGCATCTGCGCGGGGCGCCGCTCGACCTCTCGGTGCGCGGCGACCCGGCGCCCTGGGCGGAGCGCCTCGGCGCGCGCCTCCTCCCGACCGGGAGCCTGCGCCTCGACGAGTCCCGCACCCCCGTGCCGCTCCTGCCGGGCTTCGCCGAGGGGGAATGGTGGGTCCAGGACGCCGCCGCCGCCCTGCCGGCCCGCCTGCTCGCGGTGCGGCCTGGCGAGCGGGTCGCGGATCTCTGCGCCGCGCCGGGGGGCAAGACCGCCCAGCTCGCCGCGGCGGGGGCGAGCGTCCTGGCGGTCGACCGCTCGGAGGCGCGGCTGCGGCGCCTGCGCGAGAACCTCGCCCGCCTCGGCCTCACCGCCGAGGCGCGGGCCGCGGACGCGCTCGCCCTGCCCGAGGACGAGCGCTTCGACGCCATCCTCCTCGACGCGCCCTGCAGCGCCACCGGCACGATCCGGCGCCACCCCGACGTCGCCTGGACGAAGCGGGAGGCGGATCTCGGGCGGCTCACCGCCCTGCAGGCGCGGCTCCTCGACAAGGCGGCGCGGCTGCTGCGGCCGGGCGGGCGGCTCGTCTACTGCACCTGCTCCCTCGAACCCGAGGAGGGCGAGGGGCAGGCCGAGGCGTTCCTCGCCCGTCACCCGGATTTCGCGCGGCGGCCGGTCGACCCGGCGGAGATCGGCGGCGAGGCGGCGCTCCTCGGCCCCGCGGGCGACCTGCGCACCCTCCCCTGCGCCTGGTTGCCGGCCGAGGGCGGACGGGGCGGGCTCGACGGATTCTTCGCCGTGCGCCTCGGCAAGGCGGCCTGAGGCGGGCGATCCTGTTCACAAGCGCGCCCGCGCCGTTTGACGCCGCGATCATCCTTCACCATTGGTTGTCATCATCCCCGCGGGCGCGGGGACCTCGGGGGGTGGCGTGCACTGGGGGCCTGACCGCTGGCGCTTCTACCGGCTCGTCGGGCGCGAGATCGGCCGCGCCGCCCGCTCCGCCATCCTCCACCTCTCCTCGGCGCCCTCGGCCTTCGCGCGGCTGCGGCCGACCGGCCTCGTCATCGCGCCCCAGGACCTGCGCACCAGCGACGCCACCCTGGCGGGCGACATCTACGCGGGCCTGTTCGTGTTCGCCGGCCGGGCCCTCGCCACGGGCGGGCGCTCGCCCTTCGACTTCACCCCGCCCTCGCCCGAATGGGGGGAGGCGCTCTACGGGTTCGGCTGGCTGCGGCACCTGAGCGCCGCCGACAGCGCGCTCGCCCGCTCCAACGCCCGCGCCTTCGTGCAGGACTACCTCGCCGGGCGCGGCGACCGCGACATCGCGGACCGGCCCGCCGTCGCGGCCCGCCGGCTGATCTCGCTGCTCAGCCAGTCGCCCCTCGTCCTCGAAGGGGCGGACCACGCCTTCTACCAAGCCTTCCTGAAGGGGATCGGGCGCTGCGTGCGCCGCCTCGACACGGCCCTGAGGCACGGCATCCCGCCGCGCCAGCGCCTCGCCGCCGCGGTCGCGCTGACCTATGCGGGCCTGTGCTGCGACGGGTTCGAGCCGGTGCTGCGCCGGGGCGTGCGCCTCCTCTCCCGGGAGCTCACCCGGCAGATCCTGGCGGATGGCGGCCATCGCAGCCGCGACCCGGCGGCCGTGCAGGAACTCCTGCTCGACCTGCTGCCCCTGCGCCAGAGCTTCCTCAGCCGCGACATCGCCCCGCCCGATCCGCTGCTCGTCGCGATCGACCGGATGCTGCCCTTCCTGCGGCTGCTGCGCCACGGGGACGCCTCCCTCGGCCACCACAACGGCATGGGGGCGACGGAGGCCGACCAGCTCGCGACCCTGCTGATCTACGACGGGGCGCTGGCCCGCCCGCTGATGCACGCGCCCCACACCGGCTACGCGCGGCTGGAGGCGGGCCGCACGCTCCTCGTCGCGGATATCGGCCCCGCGCCGCCGCTGGTCTACTCGACCGTGGCCGGGGCGGGCTGCCTGTCCTTCGAACTGTCGAGCGGCGCCCAGCGCCTCGTGGTCAATTGCGGCATGCCGGCGAGCGGCGACGAGATGCGCCAGCTCGCCCGCACCACGGCGGCGCACTCGACCGCGGTGCTCGGAACCGCCTCGTCCTGCCGCTTCCTCAACCCGCCCGGGCCCGGCTTCGCGCACCCGATCGCCGCCTGGCTGCGCCACCGGATCGGGCCGGTGATCCTGCGCGGGCCGCTCCGGGTCCCGGTCGAGCGCGGCAGCGCGCCGGACGGCACGGCGGTGCTCGCGGCGAGCCACGACGGCTACCTCGCGGGATTCGGGCTGATCCATGAGCGGCGCTGGCGCCTCGCGCCGGCGGGCGACCTCCTGGAGGGCGAGGACGCCTTCCGGCGGCCGGAGCGGGAGGGGCGCGCCCGCGGCGCCGGCCGCCCGGTCGAGGCGGCGATCCGCTTCCACCTGCATCCCTCCCTGCGGGTGAGCCGGGAGGGCCGGGCGGTGCGCCTGCAGGGCGCGGGCGGCGAGGCGTGGCTGTTCGAGACCGAGGCGACCGATCCGGTGATCGAGGAGAGCGTCTTCTTCGCGGCCTCGAACGGCGCCCGGCGGACCGAGCAGATCGTGCTGCACCTCAAGGTCGCGGACGGCACCCGGCTGGCGTGGCGCTTCCGGCGCGCGTGATCCGCTGTCCGGACGATCACGTCCGGACAGCGGATCACGGGCCCGCGCGGCGCCTGAGCGACGCCGACATCCGCATGGCCGAAATGGGAGATGGCGACGCAATCCGTCGGATGTCGTATGACACTCTGACCCGCGGGGTCCGCCCACCCGGCACCGGTTGCGCCGCGGGGCCGCGGATCCCGCGGCGCATGGGGGCCCAGCGCCGCCTCGTCTGGTCTCCCGGGGCCGTTTCTGCTACCGCGCCCGGACTTTGCAGCCGAAGGCAGGCGCCCGCGCCGGTGCGCCGCCCCGTTATCCGGACGTCGACCCATGGCGAGCGACCTCACCCCCGTCACCCGCGCGCTGCTCTCGGTCTCCGACAAGAGCGGGCTCGTGGACTTCGCGCGCGCCCTCGCCGCCCGGGGAGTCGCCCTCGTCTCGACCGGGGGCACGCACCGGACGCTCACCGAGGCGGGGCTCGCCGTCACCGAGGTGTCCGACCTCACCGGCTACCCCGAGATGATGGACGGGCGGGTCAAGACCCTGCATCCGGGCGTGCACGGCGGGCTGCTGGCCGTGCGCGACAATCCCGAGCACCAGGCCGCCATGCTGGCCCACGGCATCCCGGCGATCGACCTCCTGGTCGTCAACCTCTACCCGTTCGAGGCGACGCTCGCGGCCGGGCGCCCCCCGGCCGAGTGCATCGAGAACATCGACATCGGCGGCCCGGCGATGATCCGGGCGGCGGCCAAGAACCACGACGACGTCGCGGTGGTGGTCGACGTCGCCGATTACGCGGCGATCCTGGCGGATCTCGACGCGCATGCGGGCTCGGTCACACGGGCGACCCGCCGCCGCCTCGCCCAGAAGGCCTTCGCCCGCACCGCCTCCTACGACGCCGCCATCGCGACCTGGCTCGAGGGCGAGTACGCCGCCGATCTGCCCGGGGCGCCGGCCTTCCGGGCCCTCGGCGGCACCCTCGCGCAGGGCCTGCGCTACGGCGAGAACCCGCACCAGAAGGCCGCGTTCTACCGCACGGCCGGCGCCGCGCGCCCGGGCGTGGCGACGGCCCGCCAGCTCCAGGGCAAGGAACTCTCCTACAACAACCTCAACGACACGGACGCCGCCTTCGAGTGCGTCAGCGAGTTCGACCCCGCCCGCACGGCCGCGGTGGTCATCGTCAAGCACGCCAATCCCTGCGGCGTCGCGGAGGGCGGCACATTGCTCGCGGCCTACGAGCGGGCGCTCGCCTGCGACCCGGTCTCGGCCTTCGGGGGCATCGTCGCGCTCAACCGCACGCTCGACGCCGAGGCCGCGCGGCGCATCGTCGAGATCTTCACCGAGGTGATCATCGCCCCGGACGCGACGGGCGAGGCGGTGCGGATCGTCGCCGCCAAGAAGAACCTGCGCCTCCTCGTCACCGGGGGCGTCGGCGATCCGCGCCAGCCGGGCCAGGTCTGGCGCAGCGTGGCGGGCGGCATCCTGGTCCAGGACCGCGACGCGGCCGTCGTCGACGACATGGACCTGCGCGTGGTGACCAAGCGGGCGCCGAGCGAGCGCGAGCGCGCCGACCTGCGCTTCGCCTTCCGGGTCGCCAAGCACGTGAAGTCGAACGCGATCGTCTACGCCCGCGACGGGGCCACGGTCGGCATCGGCGCCGGGCAGATGTCGCGGGTCGATTCCTCCCGCATCGCCGCCTGGAAGGCGGCCGAGGCTGCCAAGGCCGCCGGGGCGCCGGAGGGCCTCGCGCGCGGCGCCGTGGTCGCCTCGGACGCGTTCTTCCCCTTCGCGGACGGGCTGCTCGCCGCCGCCGAGGCCGGGGCCACGGCGGTGATCCAGCCGGGCGGCTCGATGCGCGACGACGAGGTGATCCGCGCCGCCGACGAGGCCGGTCTCGCCATGGTCTTCACGGGAACCCGCCACTTCCGGCACTGACCGCGGGGGCGGCGGGCGACGCCGCGCGGACGCGGTTGCGGCCGTCGCTCTTCGCCGCGTAGAGGGCCGCGTCCGCCCGCTGGAGCGCGGGTTCGATCCCGTGCTCGTCCTCGCGCAGGATCGCGACCCCGATGCTGACCGTGACCCGGATCGGGTCCTGGCCGACCCGGAAGGGGTGGGCCTCGGTGGCGGCCCTGACCCGCTCGGCGAGAGCCTCGGCCATGGCGGGATCCGCACCGTGCAGCACGACCAGGAACTCCTCCCCGCCCCACCGGGCGGCGATGTCCCGCGCGCGCAGGCTGCCGCGCAGGCGCCGGGCGAATTCCACCAGCACGGCGTCGCCGCCCTCGTGGCCATGCCCGTCGTTGATGGCCTTGAAGTGGTCGATGTCGGCGAGGAGGATGGCGGCCGGTCGGGCCCGGCCGTGGGCGAGCTGCGACAGGCCGCGGCGGTTGGCGAGGCCGGTCAGCGGGTCGGTGCCGGCGAGATGGGCGAGGCGCAGGCTCGCCCGCTCGCCCGCCATCGCCAGGAAGCCGAGATAGACCAGCGCGCTGCAGGATTGATCGATCACCAGCGAGAGGTCGGCGCCGCGATTCGCGGCCATGGCCGCCGGCTCGACGGCGAGCAGCGCCATCGAGGCGAGGAAGATCACCAGATAGGTCCCGAAGCCGGCCGCCACGACGGCGGAGGACCACAGGCGGGCGATCGCGCCGTCGCGCAGCAATTCGGCCAGGGTGACGGCGATCTGGACCGCGAGGGCCGCGAAGGCGGCGACCATCGCGGCCCTCTGGCCGAGGCCCAGGGCCGCCCCGTAGGCGAGAGCCGGCAGCAGCGCGAGACCGACGAGCCGGCGCCGGTCGAGGGGCCGTTCGTTGAACAGCCGAAGGCCGCTCCAGCACAGGGCGTTGCTGGCTCCGAACAGGAGATAGGCGGCCAGGTCCGGCTGGGACGTCGCTCCGCCGCCCGTGCCGGCATGGTAGACGAGCCCCGCCGACGATATCCCGATGCTCAGGCACCAGTGCAGCAGGAAGGGCTCGGACCGCTGCCGCCGCCACCAGATTCCCATGACCACGATGTAGGCAAGGCGGGCGCTGATGCTCGCGAACAGCAGCGTGGTGGAATCGAGGGCCATGGCTCAGTCACGCACAGCTCGGCACCCGTCGCGCATCGTCGCCGCGGTGCCCTCGCGGGCCGGATCCCGCCGGCCGGGCCGCTCCGCCTCCGCACCAGTTCAGCGCCGAATCGTTACCGACTGACCCAACGGCATGGATCGGATTCGCCGACGGAGCGGAGCCGCCGCGGTCGCGCGAGTCCGGGGCGGACCGGGCGCCGCGCCAAGCTCCGGATCCCGCGGGGAGAATCGCGTTGACGCCCGCCCCGGCTTGCGCCAAGCGTTGCCGGGACCGCGCGACGGCGGCGCCACGGGACGCTGATGCGGCTGAACGAACATGCCCTGCGGGCGCGGGTGCTGGCGGAGGTGCATGCCCGGCCCTTCATGCCGGTGAAGACCCCGCGGCGCTTCCTGCACTACGCCTTCCTGACGGATGGCGAGGCGGCGGCGGCGGACCGGGCCGCGCTCGACGCCTATTGCGCCGGCCTCGGCCTGCCGGGGCCCCCGGCGGCGGCCAAGCAGCACCGGGTGGTCTTCTCGGGGGCGATCCTGCGCTGGGAGAGCCACAGCGAGTTCACCACCTACACCTGGGAATACGCGGACCAGCAGGGTCTCGCCTTCCAGCCGCAGCCCGACGCGCTCGCCGGGCCGATGGAGGGCCTGCCGCAGCCGGGCGACCTGCTCGTCGCCGTCGACCTCCACCTGCTCGCGGCCGGCGAGGGCGACGTGCCGCCGGAGATCACCGCGACCTTCTCGCCCTCCTCCCTGGCGGTCGCCCAGGCGGAGGGCGGCGCGGCCGTCATCGCCACCGACTTCCAGGCCGACCCGCACGGCTTCGTGCGCGTCGTCGTGGCGGATCGCGGCATGACCCGGGTGGCGGCCGGCGCCCTGGTGCAGCGCGTCCTGGAGATCGAGACCTACCGCACCCTGGCCCTGCTCGGCCTGCCCGAGGCGCAGGCGCTCGGCCCGGCGATCCGCCGGATCGAGACCGCCCTGCCGGTGCTGATGGAGGAGATGCGGGCGAGCGAGGGGTTCGAGGCCAACCACCAGCTCCTCGACCGGCTGATCGCGCTCTCGGCCGAGCTCGAGGCCGGGGCGGCCCGCTCGCTCTTCCGCTTCGGTGCCACCCGGGCCTACGACGAGCTGATCCGCCTGCGCCTCGACGCCATCCGCGAGCAGCCGATCCCCGGCCAGACGAGCTGGTCGGTCTTCCTCGCCCGGCGCTTCAACCCGGCGATCCGCACCTGCATGGCCACGGGCGAGCGGCAGGACACGCTCTCCGAGAAGCTCTCGCGCGCCGCCCAGATGCTGCGCACCCGGGTCGACGTCGAACTGGAGAAGCAGAACCACGCCCAGCTCCAGGCGATGAACGACCGGGTGAGGCTGCAGATCCGGCTGCAGCAGACCGTCGAGGGCCTCTCGGTCGCGGCGATCAGCTACTACGTGGCGAGCCTCGTCCATCACGTGCTGGAGGGCGCGCACGCGGCGGGGCTCCCCGTCGACGCCACGATCGGGACCGCGGCCGCGGTGCCGGCGATCGTGCTCGCGGTCGCCTGGACGGTCCGGCGCATCCGGCGCCGGCACGCCGAGGGCGAGGCCGGCTGACGCCCGGCTCAGCCCGCGAGCGGCGCGAAGAAGCAGAACACGTAGTCGCCCCGGTGGCACCAGTGGAAATTGCCGTCCTTGCTCGGGCGGACCTTGGCCATGGGGATGAAGATGCCGTGGGTGCGATAGCCGCCCGGCACCTCGACCGCGTCGCTGATCGGCTCGCAATCCTGATCGGAGCAGCACTCGTAGGGGTACCACGAATGGGCCGGCTGGATCAGCGACAGGGCGAGGACGAGCGCGGTCTTCATGGGAGGCCACCTTCCGGTTGGTGCCGGCCGGCAGGGCCGGCCGGGGATCTCCCGGCACGGGCCGTGCCAAACTCGCTCCCCTTGGGAGATGGGCGCGGCGCGGCGCGTGCCAAGACGGGTCCGGCGCATGGCGGCAATGAGGGGTTGCGCGCCCGGCCGATCCCCGGCCCAAGCCGCCCTGGAAATTCCGCCGCCCTGGAAATTCCGCCGCCCCGGACATCCCGCCGCCCCGGACATCCCGCCGCGCGCCGCTCGCGGCCGGCCTCAGGGGCGCGGGATCCCCATCCGCAGGTGCCGCGCCGCGGCGCGCAGGCCGACCTGATCGAGCAGGGACGCCAGTTCGGGCTCGCCCCTCTCCCGCGCGCACTCGCTCAGGCCCGCGAAGCGGTGCAGCGCCTCCTGGACCTCGTCGCGGACGGGGAGGTAGGGCGGCGGCGGGGTGACGATCAGCGAGGGCGGCAGCACCCGACGCAGGATGGTCCGGCAGGATGTCTCGACCATCGTGTGCGTCTCCCCGGATCGGCGTGGACCGAACCTGTAGCCCAGGTGGCGCCCGAAGTGGGGAGGCATACGAAATCCGACGGATTGCGTCGCCATGCGGATGCCGGCTTCGCTCAGGCGCCGCGCGGGCTTGTGATCCGGGATCCGCTTTGATCAAGCGGATCCCGTATGACACCGCCGGTTGCAATTGCCGCGCCCGGTCAGTCCGGCCGGGCGGAGGCGGGGCGGGACGCTGGTCACGGCGCTGGCCGCGGGCCTCCTGACGGCGCGCCGTCAGGCCGACTGCATCTCCCGCGCTAGGCCCGGCACCGCCGCAAGCAGCGCGCGCGTGTAGGGATGGCTCGGGGCGCGGAACAGCTCCGCGGCCGGCCGCTCCTCGACGATCTCGCCGCGCTGCATCACGGCGATCCGGTCGCAGATCGTGGCGGCGACGCGCAGGTCGTGGGTGATGAACAGCATGGCGATGCCGAGCCGGCCCTTGAGCTCCTCCAGCAGGGCGAGCACCTGGGCCTGGACCGACACGTCGAGGGCCGAGACCGCCTCGTCGGCGACCAGCACGTCGGGCTCCATGGCGAGGGCCCGGGCGATGCCGATGCGCTGGCGCTGGCCGCCCGAGAAGGCGTTCGGGTAGCGCTCGGCCGCGGCGGGCGGCAGGCCGACGAGCCCGAGCAGGTCGCGCGCCCGCGCCCGCGCCTCCCGGGCCGGGACGCCGTGGGCGATCGGCCCCGCCGTGATGATCTGCTCCACGGTGCGGCGCGGGTTCAGGGAGGCGAAGGGATCCTGGAAGATCATCTGGATCCGCCGCCGCTCGCGCCGCAGCGCCGGGGGCCCCAGGGCCGTGTAGTCGAGCGATCCCAGATGCACGCTGCCGCGATCGGGCTCGATCAGCCGGATCGCGAGCCGGGCCGTGGTCGACTTGCCCGAACCCGACTCGCCGACGAGGCCCAACGTCTCGCCGCGCCGCAGGTCGAAGGCGACCTCCCGCACCGCCGCGACGACCCGCTTGCGGCCGAACAGGCCGGTGCGGGAGGTGTAGGTCTTGCTGATCCCGGCCGCCGCCAGCACCACCGGCTCCCGGTCCCGGGGCGGGCGCGGCGGCGGGGCGAGGCGCGGGACCGCGGCCAGCAGCGCCCGCGTGTAGGGGTGGCGCGGCGTCTCCAGCACCTCGCGGGCGCTGCCGGACTCGACGAGGCGGCCGCGCTGGAGCACCGCCACGTGGTCGGCGATGTCGGCCACGACCCCGAAATCGTGGGTGATGAACAGGACGCTCATGCCGCGGCGCTGCTGCAGGTCGCGGATCAGCCGCAGGATCTGGGCCTGGGTGGTGACGTCGAGCGCCGTCGTCGGCTCGTCCGCCACCAGGATCGAGGGTTCGAGGGCGAGTGCCATGGCGATCATGGCCCGCTGGCGCTGCCCGCCCGAGAGCTGGTGCGGGTAGGCGCGCACGATGGTCTCGGGATCCGGCAGGCCGACCTCGGCGGCGAGCACCAGGACGCGGGCGCGGCGCTGCGCGCGGTCGAGCAGCCCGTGCGCCTCGAACATCTCGGCGATCTGGTCGCCGATGCGCATCACCGGGTTCAGGGCCGTCATCGGCTCCTGGAAGATCATGGCGATGCGCCGCCCGCGCAGGTCGCGCCAGTCGCGCTCGTCGAGGCCGAGCAGGTCGCGCCCCTCGAACTCGATGCGCCCGCCGGTCGGCCGCACGCCCCCGGGCAGCAGCCCGGTGAGCGCGTAGGCGCTCATCGACTTGCCCGAGCCCGACTCGCCGACGACGCAGAGGATGCGCCCCGGCATCAGGTCGAGGGAGAGGTCCTCGACCGCGTGCGCGCGGTCGGCGCCCCGCGGCAGGGCGAGGCTGAGGTTGCGGATGCGCAGGACGGGCTCGGTCACGGCGCTCCCCCCCGGACGCCGCGGCCGCTCGCGCGCCGCGCCAGCACCGCAGGGCCGGTCTCGCCGAGATCCCAGTAGAGGCCGGCCATCAGGACGAGGGCCTCGCGGGTGAGCGGGGCGAGCAGGTGCTCGTCCGGGGCGTGCTGCGAGCAGGCTGGGTAGGAATGCGGCACCCAGAGCGTCGGCAGCCCGAGGATCTCCGAGAAGGCGTCGTTCGGCAGCGAGCCGCCGAGATTGGGCAGCAGGGCCGGCCGCTTGCCCGTGCTCTCGGCGATCGAGGCGAGCGCCCAGGCGACCCAGGGGTCCTCGACCGGCAGGCGGGTCGCCCGGAACACCTCGGTGCGGGCCGGCCGCACCGCCACCATCGGGAAGCCGTGCGCGTCGAGATGCGCGCGGAGCGCCGGGATCAGATTCTCCCAGTCGGTGCCGACCACGAAGCGCAGCTGCAGGGTCGCCTTGGCGGAGGGCGGCACCGCGTTGAGCGGACCGTCCGGGTCGCCGGTCTTGAAGGCGAGGACTTCGAGCGCGTTCCAGCCGTAGACGCGCTCGGCCGGGCTGAGGCCGGGCTCGCCCCACTCCGCGTCGATCGCCGGACCGTCCGGGTCGCCGCCCACCGTGATGTCGGCGAGCGCCTCCCGCACGCCGGGCGGGATCGGCGGCGGGCGCAGGCGCGCGACGCGGATCGCCCCGCGGGAATCGACCAGGCTCGCGATGGCGTTCGCCAGCACGGTGCCGGGATTGCGCAGCAGCCCGCCCCAATTGCCCGAATGGTGGCCGCCCTCGCGCAGGTCGACGGTGAGCTCGAAGTTGAAGGCGCCGCGCGATCCGAGGAAGAGGGTCGGGCGCTCGGCGCTCACCCGCGGCCCGTCCGAGGCGAGGAGGAGGTCGGCCCGCAGCGCCTCGCGCTCCCGCCGGCAGACCTCGCGCAGGCCCGGCGAGCCGGTCTCCTCGCCCGTCTCGATCAGGAGCTTCGCGTTGAAGCCGAGCCGTCCGCCGCGGGCCTCCGCCACGGCCGCCAGGGCCGCGAGGTTGACGAGGTGCTGGCCCTTGTTGTCGGCCGTGCCGCGCCCGTACCAGCGCCCGCCCTCGACGACGATCCGCCACGGGTCGAGGCCCGCGCGCCACTGCTCGGGATAGCCCCGCACCGTGTCGCCATGGCCGTAGATCAGCACGGTCGGCAGGGCGTCGTCCTCGTGGCGCTCGGCGATCAGGAAGGGCCCGTGCACGCCGTCGGGATTGTCGAGGAGGCGGTGGCGGAAGCCGAGCCGCGCGGTCGCCGGGACCAGGAATTCGGTCAGGTAGGCGGCGAGCGCCGGGATCTGGCCGGGCGCCTGGCTCTCGGTGGGCCGCGCCACCGCCTCCCGCAGCGTGGCAAGGAAGCCGCCGTCGTCGAAGTGGCGCGCCGCGCGCGCCAGGGCGTCGTGTCGGGACATCGCAGACCTATCAGACTCTTGGCGGACCTCGAACGGAGGTTCGCGCGGTCAGGAACGCCGCTCGGGGGCGGTAATGTCGCGCAGGCCATCCCCGAGCAGGTTGACGGCGAGCACCAGGACCAGCAGGGCCACGCCCGGGATGGTGATCACCCAGGGCTGGAACAGCATGTACGGCTTGCCCTCGGCGATCATCAGGCCCCAGGAGGGCAGCGGCGGCTGCACGCCGAGGCCGAGGAAGGACAGGGCGGCCTCGAGCAGGATGGCGTGCGCCATCTCCAGCGTCGCCACCACGATGAGCGCGTTGAGGATGTTGGGCAGGATCTCCTGCAGGAGGATCCGGGCGGTCGAGAAGCCCTGCGCCTCGGCGGCGGCGACGAAATCCTGGGCCCGCACCTGCCGGGTCGCCGCCCGCGTCACCACCGCGAAGCGGTCCCAGAGCAGCAGGCCGAGGACCAGCACCACGACCTTGAGCGAGCCGCCGACCAGCGCCGCCATGGCGAGCGCCACCAGCACGACCGGCAGCGCGAGGCGCGTGGTGACGACGTAGCTCACCAGGGCGTCGATCCGGCCGCCGAAATAGCCGGCCAGCAGGCCGAGCGTCGTGCCGATCAGCCCGGAGATCAGCGCCGCCGAGAACCCGATCAGCAGCGAGATCTGGCTGCCGTAGATCAGGCGGCTGAGATAGTCCCGCCCGAGCTTGTCGGTGCCGAGCAGGTGCTCCCAGGAGCCCTTGGCCTGCCAGATGGGCGGGATCAGGCGCCGCGAGACGTCCTGCGCGTAGGGGTCGTGCGGGGCGAGCAGCGGCGCGGCGAGCGCCGTGAGCAGGACGAGCCCGAGGAGCCCGGCCCCGATCAGGAAGCCGGCGTGCGACAGGCCGCGGCGCAGCACGATAGCGGTCGGCGAGCGCACCGGCAGCGGCGCCTCGGCGGCCGGGGGGACGAGGCCGGGCTCGGCCGGCGGGGAGCTCGGGGCGATCATTGGCGCAGTCGCGGATCGAGGAGGGCGTTGAGGAGGTCGGCGGCCAGGGTGAGCGCGATGTAGATCATCGCCAGAACCAGCACGATCGCCTGCACCACCGGGAAGTCGTTGCGGGCGATCGACTCCCAGGCGAGCTGGCCGAGCCCCTGGAGCGAGAACACCGCCTCGACGACGATCGATCCGCCGAGCATGAAGCCGAACTGCACCGCGGCGAGCGCGATCACCGGGATCACCGCGTTGCGCAGGGCGTGGCGGACCAGGATCTTGCGCGGCGGCAGGCCCTTGGCCCGGGCGGTGCGGACGAAGTCGGAGGAGAGCACCTCCAGCATGCCGTTGCGGGTGAGCCGCATCACCGCCGGCATGGCGTAGTAGCCGAGCGCCACCGCGGGCAGCACGAAATGCTTCCAGGTGGCGTTGCCCGAGACCGGCAGCCAGCGCAGGTTGACCGAGAACACGATGATCAGGGCGAGGCCGAACCAGAAGGTCGGCATCGCCTGCCCCAGCACCGAGACGAACAGGGCCGCGCGGTCGATCCAGGTGTCGCGGCGCACCGCCGCCAGCACCCCGAGCGGGATCGCCACGAACAGGGCGACGGCGAGCGCCACGACGCCGAGAATGAGCGTCACCGGCAGGCGGGCGGCGATCAGGTCGGTGACCTGCTCGCGGAAGTAGAAGGACTGGCCGAAATCGAGGTGGAGCGCCTTCCAGGCCCAGGCGGCGAACTGGGCGAGGAGGGGCCGGTCGAGCCCGTACTGGGTCCGGATCGCCTCGATCTGCGCGCCCGTCGCATCGGGCCCGGCGATCGCCGTGGCGAGGTCGCCGGAGAGGTGCAGCAGCAGGAAGCTCGCCACCGAGACGGTGACGGCGACGCTGAGCGCCACGAGCACGCGGCGCAGGGCGAAGCGCAGCATCGCGGCCTCACTTCCAGGAGGCGGCGTAGAAGCGCGGCACCTCGTCGGGCTGCGCCGTGAAGTTCAGGTCCTGGGTGAAGGCGTAGTTCGACGGGTAGGAGAACATCGGCAGCGCGTAGGCCTCGCCGGCGATGCGCGAGAGCGCCTCGGCGTACTTCGCCTTGCGCTCGCCCGGGTCGCTCGCGGTGTCGCCGGCCTGGAGCGCCGCGATCACCGCCGGGTCGCGGGTCAGATCCTCGTCGCCGCCGCGGAAATACACGCCCGTGAAGGCCGAGACGTCGTTGACCGAGAACGAGCCCCAGGTCTGGAAGCCGATCGAGACCTTGCCGCCGCGCAGCGCGTCCCGGAAGGCGGCGTAGCGCAGGTAGTTGAGCCGCGCCCGGATGCCGACCGCCCGCAGGTAGCCGATCACGGCCTCGGCGTAATCGCGCTCGCGATAGGCCGCGAGGTCGATCTCGAACCCGTCCGGGTAGCCCGCCTCCTTGAGCAGCGCCTTGGCCTTGGCGGGATCGTAGGCGTAGCGCGGGGCGCCCTCCTCGACGCAGCCGAACTGCCCGGAGAAGCACAGCACGTTCATCACGCGCGCGCCGCCGCGCACGAGGTTGTCGACCATCGCCTTGCGGTCGATCGCGTAGGAGATCGCCCGGCGCACCCGCACGTCCCTGAGGGGCGACTTCTCCATCGCCCGGCCGCCGACGTCGAATTGCAGGAAGCCGACCCGCATCGTCTCGGCGCTCAGCACCGTGATCCCGGGCGCCGCGCGCAGCTGATCGGCCTGGTCGCTCGGCACGCGCCAGATCCAGTCGATGCCGCCGGTGACGAGCTCGGCCATCCGGCTGTCGGCGTCCGGGATGACCCGGAATTCGAGCTTGCCGATCTTCGGCCGCCCGATCGGGCTGCCGGACCAGTACTTCTCGAAGCGCTCGAGCTTGACGCCGCGCCCGCTCTCGACGCTGACGATCCGGTAGGGCCCCGTGCCGACCGGCGCCTTGGCGAAGCCGTCGAGCCCCACCTTCTTGAAATAGGCCGCCGGGAAGATCGGGGTCGGACCCGCGAGGTATTCGAGCGCGGCCGGGAACGGCGCCTTCAGGTGGATGCGCACCGTGTGCGGGCCCAGCACCTCGGTGGACTTCATCCAGTCGACGTTCTGCTTGGTGACCGTGCGCGCCTCGGGCGTGAGCACGTAGTTGAAGGTGAAGGCGACGTCCTCCGGCGTGAGCGGATCGCCGTTGTGGAAGACCACGCCCTCCCGGATGGTGAGGTCGAGGGTGACGGGATCGGCCCATGTCCAGGCGGTCGCCAGCATCGGCTGGTAGGTGCCGGTGGCGGGATCGCGGTAGAGCAGCGTGTCCCAGGCGTTGCGGGCCAGGATGACCCCCTCGCGGGCGCTGTTGTGATAGGGGCTGACGTTCTCGGGCTCGCTGTCCGAGGCGTAGACCAGGGTGTCGTTGGCCTTGCCGGCGAGGGCCGGGCCCGCCGCCCCGGCCAGGAAGGCCGTTCCGGCCAGGAAGGCCGTCCCGGCAAGGAGCAGGGCCGCCGCTCCGCGACCGCGCGGGGCGGTGCGGGCGAGGCGGGGGGCCGGTCGGGTCCGTCTCAGCATGTCGGATCGCCTCTCAGAGTGAGGCACCGCCCCGGATGGGTCCCGCGGAGCCCCTGCCGCTTTCGTGACCATGCCAGAGTGTTGTGCAGGATGGTTCGCAGCAAGTAGAATTTGGCGAAGCGTCCGTTGCCGATCCGGCAAGGGTCGGCGGGGGCGGGAGCGATGCAGACCAGCAGCCTGCGGTACTTCCTGGCCGTGGCGCGAACGGGATCGATCGCGGCGGCGAGCGCGCAGCTCAACGTCGCCGCCTCGGCGATCAGCCGGCAGATCGCCAACCTGGAGGCCGAGCTCGACTGCGTGCTGTTCGAACGGCGGCCGCGCGGCATGGTGCCGAGCCCGGCCGGCGAGTTGCTGGCCCAGCACGCCCACCAGGTGCTGATGCGCACCGAGCAGGTCGTGACCGAGATCCGCGACCTGCAGGGGCTGGTCCGGGGCCTGATCCGGGTGGCGAGTTCCGAGGGCTTCGCCCTCGACATCCTGCCGAACGCCATCGCGGCCTTCCACGGGAGCCATCCGGGGATCCGCTTCGAGCTGACGATCCTGCCCCCGGCCCAGGTGACGCAGGTGGTCGCCGCGGGCGACGCCGATATCGGGATGACCTTCGCCATGGATGCCGTCCCGCCGGTGCGGGTGGTCTACGACGCGCGGGTGGAGATGATCGTGGTGGCGGCGCCCGGACACCCGCTCGCGGGGGCGCCGCTCCTGCGCCTCGCCGACCTCACCGCCCACCCGGTCGCGCTGCCGACCCGGGACACCACGGCGCGGCGCACCTTCGACGCCGCCTGCGCGGCCGAGGGGGTGGCCATCGAGCCGACCCTGACCGCCAACCATCTCTGGGCGCTGCTTCCCTTCGTGCGGCGCACGCGGGGCGTCGCGGTGATGTCGGCCCTCTCGGTGGAGACGCCCCTGCGGCTCGGGGAACTCGCCGCGGTCCCGATCCGGACGCAGGGCGGGCTGATGCGGGGCATCCAGATGCAGACGATGCGGGATCGCCGGCTGCCGCGGGCCGTCGGGGCCTTCCTGCGCAGCCTGCTCGCCGCCCTGCCGCCGGCGTGAGGGCGGCTGCCGCAGCCCGGCCCGGTCGGGGAGCGCGGCCGCCCCCTCAGCCCCGGTGCTCGCGGATGTCGCCGATCACCGAACCGGTATCCGAGCCCGGCGGCCACCATTGCGCCGGCAGCACGGCCTCGACGCGGTCCTCCGGATAGGTCGCCTGCAGAAACGACAGCGCCTCCGAGCGGGAGGTCGCCCGAATCGTGATCGGCGGTCGGTAGCCGCGCCGCGTGCGGAGGCTGCCGATGAAGAGCTTGGTCATCGCGATCTCCAGCTCTGTCGGGCATGACGGGACGGGGCCTGCGGGGCGCCGCAACCCTGACCGTATTGACGCCGCAAGCGCTCTTTTGTTCCGGCCAGGACCGGATTTTCTCCCCGGTCCCCGCCCATCCGTTCCTGGACGGACCAGTGTTTCGGTGTGATCCTCGCGCGCATGACCCGTCTCTTTCACGCGGCCGACCATTACCCGCCGGTCGGCGCAATCCTGCGGCCCGGACATTACGGCCGCATGATCGGTGTCTCGCTGCATTGTCACTACGATCACGCGCGCGAGAAAATCCTCGAAGAGGTCAGGGCGGCCGGATTCCGGGACAAGCCGTCGCGCCTGCGCAGCATCTTCGCCTGCCTCACGGAGGAGGACGTGCGCGCCTATGTCGAGACGCAGTGCGCCCGGCATGCCGGGCGCGTGCGCGAGCCGCTCTACGAGGTCGAGTCGATCGATGCGGCGGCCCCGACCCATGTCGGCGACTGGACCATCGCCGAGGCGGTCCGCTGCGGCGGCGACGAGGCGGTGCTGCTCGCCGAGCTCTACTGGAAGGGCAGCGAGGGCCCCGAGCGCCCGCCGGTCGGAACCTACCGGGAGCTGGTCACCACCTCCCCGCTCAGGGTGGTCCGGCGGCTCGATGCGGCCTGACCCGCCCCCTCACGGCGCGGGCCAGCAGAACGGCGTCCCGGTCTCCGAGGGCGTGGCGAGCCAGACGACGTGACGGCGGCCGCTGCGGCCGTTCGCGTGCACGCGGACCTCCTCCACGGCGAAGCCCGTGTTGCGCAGGCGGGCCTTGAAGCGCCGGTCGGGCCCGCCGGACCAGACGCCGAGGACGCCGCTCGAGCGCAGGGCGTAGCGCGCCCGCCTCAGGCCCCAGCTGTCGTAGAGGCGGTCGTTCTCCACCCGCGTCAGCGCCTCGGGGCCGTTGTCGACGTCGAGCAGGATCGCGTCGTAATCCGCCTGCCCCTGCTGCATCACGCGCTTGACGTCGTCCTCCCGCAGCTCGACCCGCGGATCGTCGAGGCTCCCGGCGAAGACGTGGGCCAGCGGGCCGCGCGCCCAGGCCACCACGGCCGGCACCAGTTCCGCCACGACGACCCGGGCGTCCGGCCCGAGCGCGTCGAGCGCGGCCCGGAGCGTGAAGCCCATGCCGAGCCCGCCGATCAGCACCCTGGCCCGCGGGCGGTCCCGCAGGCGGGCGCAGGCGAGGGCGGCGAGGGCCGCCTCGGAGGTGCAGGCGCGGTTGCTCATCAGCTCGATCCGGCCGACGCAGATCGTGAACTCGTGGCCTCGCTGCATGAGGCGCATCGGCTCCCGCTCGCCCGGGATGGCGGCGGCATCGAGTTGAACCCATTCTGTCACCGGGAAGGCCTCTGGTTTCGGGACGCGGGCGCGGTCCGTGGAGCGCCGTAGATGGTCATGGCGCGCCTTTCGTGCGATGTCCGTGTGATGAACGACACAAGCCTGTACCCCTTCGCGATCGAAGTTTCACCGCTGGCCCGGCCCAAGGGCCATTACGGCTGGGCGATCCGCCGCCACGGCAAGCTCCTCGAACGGTCGGACCGGCCGCACGAGAGCGAGGCCAAGGCGCGCGCCCAGGCCCTCGCGGCGGTGGAGCGGGCCTTCCGCGCCGGCTCCGACTCGCGGCGGCGCTGACGCGCGGCGGCGCCGGGCCGCCCGCATCCTCGCAGGCGTCGGGCAGCGACGGCGCGCGGGGCCGGGTCTTTTCGCCCGGGCGCCTTGCCATCGGGGTGGAACCGGCCCATATTGCATCTATCGATCTTTGGCCGGACTTCCGGGCCTCTTCGCCCAGCTTTTGCCGGGCGCACGCTCTGACACTCTCTCCAAAACTATCGATCAGGCGAGACTTGGCCGCGCTGAAGCGCGCCGGGTTCACGCGTGCACTCGCGAAAAACATGGATACGATGATGAGCACCGGCACCGTCAAGTGGTTCAACGGCCAGAAGGGCTTTGGTTTCATTCAGCCGGACGACGGCGGCAAGGACGTCTTCGTTCACATCTCGGCCGTCGAGCGCTCGGGCCTGCAGACCCTCTCCGAGGGCCAGAAGGTGTCCTACGAGCTCGAGACCGATCGCCGCAGCGGCAAGCAATCCGCCGGCAGCCTCCGGGCCGCGTAGACCCTCCGGCGATCGATGCGGCCGGGTCCGGCCGCATCCCTCCCCTGTTCCGAGTGGACAGACCTGAACTCCGATAGGTTACTCTGAGTGAATTTTACGTTTATTTCGAATCATCTTCCGGGTTCCGCGGCGGCCGAGCCGCTGACGTTCCAGGTGCGGCAGATCTGGCAGAAGGTCGGCGACGAACGCGTCGACGTCAGCCACCTGCTCGACAGGACCTACGACTATCATTCGACGCGGGAGTTGCGCTGGCATCTGGCCGACAGGTTCTCGAGTCCGGTGCGCACCGTCAGCCTGAGCCGGGCCTAGCCGTGGCGCGATTTCAGGACGCCCCGCTGGGAGATCGGCTGAGATCGGCCGCCGCTTCCCGGCAGGCCATGCTGGCGCGCTTCCGCGACCGGCCGGCCGATGACGATCCGACCCTGGCCGCGCGCCGCGCCGAGCGGCAGGCCCTCGCCGAGGCCCGCGCCCTGCGCGCGGCCGAGCGGGAGGCCGAGCGCGCCGCCGAGGCCGCCCTGGCGGCGGCCGAGCAGGCGCGCCGGCGCGAGGTCGAGGCCGCGGCGCGGGCGCGGGAGGAGGCCGAGGCCTCGGCCCGGGCCCTGTCGCTGCAGGCCGACCGGAAGGCTGCCCGCGACGCCCGCTACGCGGCCCGCAAGGCCCGCCAGCGCGGGTGACGCTCCCCGCCTTCGGCGGCAGCAGCCTCGGTCCCCGCGGCGGCACCCGCGGGGCCTCACCTCCGCGACGCGTCGAGGCCGGCGCGTCGCCCCTCGTCGGGAGAGACTCGACCCATGTCGCACAAATTCAAGCTGCATCAGCAAGTCCGCATGCTCCGCAGCGGCTTCTCCGACTCCCTCGCCAGCAGCGGGGAGGTGTTCGAGGTCGTGCAGCTGATGCCGGAGGACCGGACCGGGGAAGCCACCTACCGGATCCGCTCCCGCATGGGGGAACGGGCCGTGCGCGAGAGCGAGATCGCCGCCGCCGCCCGCTGACCCCTCGGCCCTCGCCGGGGTGCCGTCTCGGGCGCCCCGACATCCCGCCGGCCCGGGCGCGGATCGTCCGCCGCGCAGCCGGGATCGGCACGCGCCCGTTTCCCCGTCACGGGTTCTCGACCGGGCAACCCGAAAGCGAATGAGCATGACCAGGAGCCCCATCACAGGCGCGGCGCGCGGCCCCTCGAACGAGGAGTTCAGGGAGCGGATCGCCCGCCTCGCCCCGGTGCCCGGCACGGAACCGTCGAGCGCTTCGCGCGCGTCCCGCGGCAAGCCGGCCCGGGGGCAGCGGCCCGCGCCGCCGCCGGACGCCCCCGCGCCCGCCGACGCGGCGGACACCGCCGAGAGCTGACGCGGCCCGCGCGGGAGCGCCGGACCAGCGCGCCGTCGGACATCGGGTCGCGCCCCGGCCCGTCGGGCGGGACTCGGCCGGATCCCGTCGCCGAGCAGACGAGCATGGGGCAATTCTGCTCGGCCTCTTGAGGCTGCATCATGTTTCGCTGACGCGGTGCTTCGGTTCGCCGCCGAACCGCTGACCCCTTCGGCACCGGCCGGTCCCGGCCGGCGAAATGCGGCACCGGCCGGTCCCGGCCGGCGGAAGGATGCTTAGAACGAAATCGGACGGACGCACGCGATCCCGGAACGACCATGGCGACGGCGACCACCTACGTGATCCAGACCTTCGAGATGAAGCGCAAGCGCCTCGTGCCGGGCGCGCGCGACGTCGCCCCGACCGAGAGCGGCGCGCTCAAGCGCGCCGAGGCCATCGCGGCCCGCAAGCCCGGCGCGGCCGCCCTGCGGATCCGGGCCGACAGCGAGACGGGCGAACTGGAAGGCGTCGCGATCCTGGGCCGGTTCGGCGAGGTGCCGGACGACTTCGCCGAGATGATCACGGGGTCCTGAGCATCGGTCGCCGAAGCGGTCGCCGGCTCGGCGTCGAGCCGGCGGCGGTGCCGATCGGCGCCGTCCGGCGGGACGGCGGCGGGCGGTCCGGCCGGCGCGCCTCTAGCGATGGGCGTACAGGTAGGCCGCGATGTCCCGGGCCTGCGCCTCGGAAATCCCGGTGACCGGCATCGCCGTCCGGGGATCGAGGGCTCTCGGATCGACGATCCAGCGAACCAGGTTCTCGGGCGTGTTCGTCACGACCCCGCCGATGTAGACGCGCTCGGCCACGCTGCCCAGCGGCGGGCCGACCCGCCCCCGAGGGCCCGCGAGGCCCGGGATCTCGTGGCAGCCGGCGCAGCCGTGGCCGATCATCAGCGCCGGGGCACGGTCGGGGTCTCCCCCAGTCAGGTTCCTGGCAAGCTCGACCCGTTGACGCCGAAGGTCGATCCGGTGAGCGACGAGGCCGCCGGTGGCGAGGGCCGCCGCCGCGGCGAGGAGCGCGATCCATCTAAGCGGCATGGGCCTGCCTCGCGGTGTCCGGTCCTGAGCGACGGATCCAGATCCCGGCCAGCGTCAGGGCGGCCGCGGCGTAGACCAGCCCGGCCGGCACCCACATCACCAGACCGGCGAGCTGCTGATCCTCCAGGGGAGTCAGCCCCCACTCGGCGGCCGCCGCGACCTGGCGCGGGTACCAGAGCCGCGGCGAGACCGTCAGCAGGACTCCGAGCAGGCCCGTGTGGAGGCTCGTCAGGAAGAGGTAGAGGAAGGATGCCCCGTAGCCGCGGCTCCGGACGGGCCCGTGCAGCAGGGCCCACCAGAACAGGAGCGCCGAGAGCAGGAAACTGAGGTGCTGGAGCCAGTGCGCGAGGGCGTTCACCAGCACGAGATCGTAGAGGCCCGGCATGTGCCAGGCCCAGAGCGCCACCCCGTGGAGCAGCGTCGCCGAGAACGGCGTTCGCATGGACCGCCACGCGGGACCGAGGACCGGCAGGCGGACGACCCCGCCGACGCGCGGGCGCCAGGACGCGGGCAGGGCCCACAGCATCGCGCTGCCCGGGCGGGCGAGCACGAGCAGGGGAGCCGCGATCACCATCAGGAGCTCGTGCTCGACCATGTGGGCGGTGAAGAGACGTTCGCCCCACCCGTGCAGCGGGGACAGCAGGGCCAGGGCCAGCACGGTCCAACCGCTCCAGAAGCAGGCGACCTGCCAGCGGCGCACCCCGCGGCCGTGACCGGCCCGCCCCCACAGGCGCACCGTGCCGACCAGGAACAGCACGGCGCTGACGGAGAGCGGAGCGAGCACCCTCGGGTCGCTCGCCCAGGCGGGGCCGCTCGGCCAGAGCGCGCCGGGATCGCCGCCATGGGCCGAGCTGCCCGTCGGCAGGACGAGTGCCGCGGTGACCATCGCGGCGCAAGCTGCCCGGGCGCGGGCCTCCTTCGCCGCGGGCCGCCTCACCGCTCGCACCCGCTGAACACCAGCCCGGCGACGCCGTGAACCCCGATCACGACGGCGAACAGGAGCGAGACCAGCACGCCGATCGCGGCGATCAGCCGGTGAGGACGGCCGCCCTCGGGCGAGTCGAGGGAGGTCGCGCGCGACCCGTCCGGGGCCGGCACCGTGGTCGCGTCGGCCTCCGGCGGCCGCTGACAGGCGCGCCACGAGGCGTAGCTCCCGCCCAGGCTCGCCGCGACCAGAGCCGCCGCGAGGAGGGGGATCACCGGAAAGCGGTGGGCGCAGCTCCAGGGCGCGAGCGCGTAGTTCGCCTGCGTGCTCACCAGCCACGCCGTCGGGCCGGCGAAGATTCCGGCGGAGGGCCATCCTCCGGTCAGCCAGTTGCGCATCGCACCCTCACCAGCGCGGCAGCCAGTACACGGCCAGGTAGATCGGCAGCCAGGACAGCACGACGAAGTACCAGTAGAAGGCGTTGTCGCTCACGTCGCTGAAGCGCTTGCCGGTCGCGTGACGCGTGAACATCAGGGCGGTGAGCACCAGCGTGTCGCCCGCATCGGTGATCAGGTGCGTCAGGTGCAGGCCGAGCAGCACCCAGGTGATCGAGCCGTAGGCGTTCTGGTCCCAGTTCACGCCGAGGCCCGTGAACTCGTAGAGCCGGACGGCGGTCGCCGCGATCGCGACGAGGGACATGATCACGAGGTCGCGCCGCACGCGCCCGAGGTCCAGCGCCTGCGCGTCGCGGTCGGCCACCCGGTTCGGCCAGAGGCTGGCGAGCAGGAGCAGCGTGTTGAGGGTTCCGGCCCAGTGGTCGGGCGGCGCCGGCGCCAGGGGCCATTGCGGGTTCTGCTGCACCAGGTAGAAGCAGGCGCCGAGCGCGAGCGCGAACCCGGTGCCCTCGACGACGAAGAAGCCGAGCGTGCCCCACCACATCGGGCTCGTCGGGCCGAAGCCGTAGGTCGGGAGGGCCGAGACGTCCCGGGTCACGCGCGGCGCGTCGGCCCGGGCGGGTCGCGCCTCGGCGCGCAGGGTGCTCATTCCTCGTCCTCCGCCGCGGTCTTGGGCCAGAACCAGCCGGTGAGCGCCGCCGCGATCGGCAGCGCCCCCCAGAGCACCGCGTAGGGTGTGAAGATCGAGCCGATGAAGGTCACCCCGACGGCGATCGCCGCCGCGAGCGGCCAGATCGACGGAGCGGGCGAGGTCTCGCGCAGCTGGGGCTCGGCCTCGGCCACGCTGCTGACGACCAGTTCGCGATGGCCGACGCTCAGGCCGGTCACGACGGGCAGGCCGCCCCGCTCCGCCCAGAGCGGCTCGCGGTGGGTGACGAGCGGGATGCGGTCGAAGTTCTGGGGAGGCGGGGGGGACGCCGTCGCCCATTCGAGCGTGCCGGAGTTCCAGGGATTCGCGCCGGCGACGTCGCCGCGACGCAGGCTGGCGATCACGTTCCAGGCGAAGACGAGGAAGCCCGCGAACAGGA
This sequence comes from Methylobacterium sp. CB376, assembly GCF_029714205.1. Taxonomy (NCBI): domain Bacteria; kingdom Pseudomonadati; phylum Pseudomonadota; class Alphaproteobacteria; order Hyphomicrobiales; family Methylobacteriaceae; genus Methylobacterium; species Methylobacterium sp. CB376. The sequence continues at coordinate 3,336,672 of NZ_CP121648.1, forward strand.
TCAGCGCGCCCGCCGTCGAGAGGAGCTGCAGGTGTCCCCAGCCCATCTCGGGCCCGTAGGTGTAGACGCGGCGCGGCATCCCCATCAGCCCGCTGATGTGCATCGGGAAGAACGCGACGTTGAAGCCGACGAAGGTGAGCCAGAAATTCCAGGCGCCGAGCCGCTCGCTCAGCAGGCGTCCGGTGAATTTCGGGAACCAGTAGTAGATCGCACCGATCAGCGGGAAGACGTTGCCGCCGATCAGCACGTAGTGGAAGTGCGCGACGACGAAGTAGGTGTCGTGGACCTGGGTGTCGATCGGCACCGAGGCGAGCATGATCCCGGACAACCCGCCCGCCACGAAGATGAAGAAGAAGCCGGCCACGAACAGCAGCGGCGTGCGCCAGACCGGCCGCCCGTCCCACAGCGTCGCAATCCAGCAGAAGATCTGCAGCCCGTTCGGGATCGCGATCAGCATGCTCGACGCGGTGAAGAAGGCCGCCCCGAGCTGCGGCAGCCCGGTCACGAACATGTGGTGGACCCAGAGGCCGAAGGACAGGAAGCCGGTGGCGATCAGCGACAGGACGAGGGCGAGGTAGCCGAACGTCTCGCGCCGCGCGAAGGTCGGGATGATCGCCGACACGAAGGCGGTCCCCGGCAGGAAGATGATGTAGACTTCCGGATGGCCGAAGAACCAGAACAGATGCTGGTAGAGCAGCGCGTCGCCGCCCTCGGCCGGGTTGAACAGGTGCGTGCCGACCAGCCGGTCAAGGATCAGGAAGGTCGAGGCGAGCATCACCGCGGGCAGCGCGAACACGATGATGAAGGAGTTGACGAACAGTGCCCAGACGAAGACGGGAATGCGGTCCAGCGTCATGCCGGGCGCGCGTTGCTTGAGCACCGTCACGATGATCTCGATCGCGACCGCGAGGCCCGAGAGCTCCGTGAAGGTGATCATCTGCGCCCAGGTATCGGCGCGCTTGCCCGGCGAGTACTCAGGTCCGGAGAGCGGCACGTAGGCGAACCAGCCGACATCCGGCCCGATGTTGAGCAGGAACGACACCCACAGGAACAGCCCGCCCGAGAGGTAGACCCAGTACGAGAAGGCATTGAGGCGCGGGAAGGCGATGTTGCGGGTGCCGACCATCAGCGGCACGAGGTAGACGGCCATGGCCTCCCCGATCGGCACGCCGAACAGGAACATCATGGTCGAGCCGTGCATCGTGAAGAGCTGGTTGTAGGTGTCGGGACCGACGAGGCCGCTCTCCGGCCGGGCGAGCTGCAGGCGCATCACGAGGGCGGTGAGGCCGCCGAGGAACAGGAACAGGAAGGCCGTCACGATGTAGCGCCGGCCGATGATCTTGTGGTCGACCGTGGCGAGCGCGCCGAGGAGGCCGCGCCGGGTCCCCCAGACGCGGCCGAGCCGCGCGCTGAGCGCCGGCCCGTCGAGGTTCGTGTCGCGCAGGTCGCCGGTCGCGGACGCCACGTCGCTCATTTGAGCCCCTCGAGGTAGGCCGAGACGGTGTTCAGCTGGTCGGGGTCGAGCCTCACCAGGGGCATGTTCACCCCGGGCTTGATGCCGTGCGGGTCGACGATCCAGGCCGCCAGGTTGCCCCGGCTCATCGGCAGGGTGCCGGCGGCCAGGGTGCGGCGCGAGCCCACATGGGTGAGTTCCGGACCGTTGCGGCCGGCCGCGGCGGTGCCCCGCACCTGATGGCAGAGGGAGCAGGGCGCGGCGACGAAGGCCGCCTCGCCCGCCCGGGCCTCGTCGCTCCCGGGCTCCGGACGCGGTGCGGCCTGCCCCCGGCGCCAGCGGTCGAAGCTCTCCTCGTCCTCCGCGATCACCAGGAGGCCCATCTTGGCATGCTGCATCCCGCAGAACTCGGCGCATTGGCCGCGGTAGAGGCCGGGACGCTCGGCGGTGAAGTGGATCGCGTTGGTCCGCCCCGGGATGAGGTCCTGCTTGCCCGTCAGGCTCGGGACCCAGAAGGAGTGGATCACGTCCGTGGAATCGAGCGTCAGCCGCACCGGCACCCCGACCGGCACGTGGATCTCGTTCGCGGTGGTGAAGCCGCGGCTCGGCTCGGGGTCCTCGTACTGCACCTCCCACCACCATTGGTGCCCGATCACGCGGATCGTCACCCGGGCCGCCTCGTCGCCGAACAGCCGGCGCTGCCCGGCGTAGCTCAGACCGGTCAGGACCAGCACGACGAGGCCGGTCGCGACCGTCAGTCCCGCCACGAGCGCGGTCGCGCGCCGCTCGCGCCGCGGGTCGATCGCCAGCGGGTCGGCGGTCTCCGCCCTCCTCGCCCGAAAGCTCGCGAGGAGCGCGAGCATCACGGCCAGCCAGATCGCCGCCAGCACGGCGCTGAACAGCCAGAACAGCCACAGCAGATCCCGCGCCTGCGGGCTGACCGGGTCCAGGGGGGACTGCACGAAGGTGCAGCCCGCGAGCGGGAGGGCGAGGCCGAGGGCCAGGGCGCGCCGAGCACTCCCCCGCGCGCTCATCGGGGCATCTGCCCTGACGGCGGAACAATCCCACCCGAGACCGGCGGGCTCGGGCTGGTCCGGTTCTCGGAGGGATGCGGATGCATGCTGTCGCTGCGGGAGGGCGCCGCGCTCGACGGCACGTTCCCGCTCATCGAGCGGACATAGGCGGCGAGCTCCCAGATCTGGTCGTCGGGGATGCGCCCGCGGAACGAGGGCATGCCGTTCGGCCGGCCCTCGCGGATGGTCTGGACAATGTTCTCGATCGAACCGCCGTAGATCCAGCGGTCGTCGATCAGGGCAGGTCCCATGCCGCCGCCGCCCTGGGCGTGGCAACCGCTGCAGTTGAACCACGTGAAGAGCTTCTTGCCCTGGCTGAGGTGGTAGGCGTTGCCCTCGAACTGCTTGGCCCGGCCGCTGGTGCGGGTGGTCGGCAGCGCCTCGCCCGGCGACAGATCGCTGAGGGCGACCTGCTCCCGGGACTCCGCCCCGACGGGGCTCGGGCGCGCCTCGCGATCCTCCCTCTGGCAGGCCGCGAGGGCGAGCGCGGCGAGCGCCAGCTTGGCCGAAAGCCGGTTCATGGCCCCGCCTCGACCCGGCGCGTGCCGTCCAGGCGGGGCACGTCGTAGCGGAGGAGGATCGCGTCGATCTCGGCCCGGTGGCGCTCCAGCGCCGCGCCCACCTCCAGGCGCAGATCCTCGTCCCCCCGTCGCACCCCCATGGCCACGTCGAAGACCATCGGCCCTTTCGGCCCGTCGATGGCGGGCTCGATCGGTGCCACGCGCAGGGGTGGGTCCGCCCGCGCCGCGAAGTAGCCGGCCATCGGCCCCCACGCGAGGGCGACGTCGATCTCTCCGCTGGCCACCGCGTCGATGATGCGGGCGGGCGGGTTCGGCGCCGCGTAGTCACCCGTGAGGAGGTAGCCGCGCACGTTCCCGGTCATGCCCCGGCGGGCGAGCGCCCGCGCGGGCGGGGTGCCGGCCGCGTCCTTGCCGACGAGCTGCACGCCCACGGTCATGCCGGCCAGGTTCGGGTCATCGAGCGACCGGATCGAGGGGCCCCCGGGACGCGACACGACCACGAAGGACGAGCGGTAATAGGGCCGGGTCGGCCGCAGGGCCTCGAGCCCGACCGGGATTCCGGGAACGAGATCGCACCGGCCAGCCAGGATGGTGTTGCGCAGGAAGCCGCGCCGCTGCGCCCACCACGTGTAGGTCACGGTGGCGCCGAGATCGCGGGCGACGATGTCGACGATCCGGTTCTCGAACCCCTCCCCGCCCCGGTTCGAGAACGGCAGGTTGTTCGGGTCCGCGCAGACCCGCAGCTCGCGGGCGCAGGCCCCCGAACAGGCGAGGGCAGCGGCGCAGCCGCAGGCGAGCCTGAGCAGCCCGGAGCATCGTCCGACGAAGCGGATGCCGGTCCGTCGAGGACGATGCGGCAAGGCCGACGACCCGGAGCAGCGTCCGACGGCGACGCGATCGGGCGCCCCGCTAGGGAAGGGCGAAGTCATAGAGCATCCCTCCCTTCGTCGTGACCTGCTTCAGGTCGCGCATGGCGTTGAGGAAGCCCAGCGCGCCGGTGCCGTCGCGCGGGTCGAGGTCGGCGGAGACGATGACGCCGGGCCAGCCGCCCACGCCCGACAGGATGGCGACGTGCTGGTGCCCGTCCGGGCCGCGATAGGTGGTCGGCTGGCCGATGATCCCGGAGCCGGTCTTGAACTGCCACAGGACCTCGCCCGTGCGCGCGTTCACGGCTTTGAACCAGCCGTCCATGGTGCCGTAGAAGGTGACGTCGCCCGCGGTGACGAGGGTTCCGCTCCAGACCGGGAACTCCTCCCTGATCGACCACGCGGCGCGCTCGCCCGCGACGTCCCAGGCGGTGTAGACGCCGCGGTGGCCTCCGGGACCGGCCTTCATCCGGACTTCCGACCCGAGATAGGGCGTTCCCGCGATGTAATTCGCCTCCATATGCTCCTCATCCATGCAGAGGTTCGTATGGGGCAGGTAGAGGAGACCGGTGCGCGGCGAGTAGGCCGAGGGACTCCAGTCCTTGGCGCCCGAGGCATTCGGGCAGATGTCGCGCATCACCTTGCCGACCTGGGGCTTCTTTTCCGGAATGTACTGCAGCCGCCCGGTCTTGAGGTCGACGCCGGTGGTGGTGGTGATGGCGTGGAAGGGCTTGGCCGACAGCACCTCCCCGCTGGTGCGATCGAGGATGTAGACGTAGCCGTTGCGCTCCGGCCGCACGAGCACCTTCCGGGGCTGCCCCTTCCAGGTCATGTCGAGCAGGATCTGCTCGTTGATGCCGTCCCAGTCGTAGAGGTCGTGAGGGCTCCACTGGTAGAACCAGCGCGCCTGCCCCGTGTCGGCATCCCGCGCGAAGATGCCGGAGGTCCACTTGTTGTCGCCGGGGCGCTGGTCGGCGTTCCACGGACCGGGATTGCCGGTCCCGTGGTAGACGAGGTTGAGGTCGGGATCGTAGGACAGCCAACCCCAGACCGTGCCGCCGCCCTGTTCCCAGGCGTTGGGCGGCCAGGATCTGACACCGAGATCCTGGCCCTTGTCGGACTCGTAGAACGGCTTGAAGTCGGATCCGATCAGCACGTCCTTGTCGGGGCCGGTGTTGAAGGCCTTCCAGGCGACCTTGCCGGATTGCTGGTCGAGGGCCTGGATCCAGCCCCGCACACCCATCTCGCCGCCCGCGTTGCCGACCAGGACCTTGCCGTGGGCGACGAGCGGCGCCATCGTCATGGTCTCGCCCAGGTGGATGTTGCCGACCCTGGTCTTCCAGGCCTCCACGCCGGTTGCGGCGTCCACCGAGACGACGTTGCCGTCGAGCGTGTTGAAGAAGAGGTGCCCGTCCGCGTAGGTCGGCCCGCGGTTCACGACGTCGCAGCAGGCGACCCCCTGCGCGGCGGCCTCGGGCTTGGGATTGTACTGCCACTTGAGCGGCGCGCCGGGCTTCGTCAGGTCGAGCGCGTGGAGGATGTTGGGATAGGGCGAGAGCACGTACATCGTACCGCCCACCACCAGCGGCGAGGATTCCTGCCCGCGGTTCACGCCCACCGAGAAGGTGAACGCCACGCGCAGGCTCTTGGCGTTCTCCGGCGTGATCTCCGCCAGCTCGCTGTAGCGCGTGCTGGCGAAGTTCTTGGCCGGCATCGTCCACTGGCCATCGTCGGCGGGTGCCGCGGCGACCGGAGGGCGGGGATGCTCCTGGGCCCCCGACGTCGGGTCTCGCGCCGCCGTGGAAGGGGCGGGCTCCTGCGCGGCTGCCAGGATCGGAACGGAGAAGCCGACAAGGAAGCAGGTCCTTAGTACGAGCCTCTTCACGAGGGCCTCTCTCGCTGTGCGGGACAGCTCTCCCGCGACCATATCAAAAATCTGATGCTGAAACTAAGTTCCCGGATGGGGCAGTCTCGGCGCGAGACGGCCTCCGGACTTATCTTGTGTTAATCGACGAGAGGCGATGGCCGCTCAATTCCTGAGAATTCGACTGGGCTGAGCTCCGTCGTTTGAGCGGACATTCCCGCATCATGCCCCCTCGCGGGCGCCGCGAAGGATCCGCGCGGGCGGCACGGCCCCGGTCGGGACTGCGCCGGGTGCCGCCTCATGCGACATCCGGTTGATGGCTTCGCCATCTCGCATTTCGGCAAGGCGGATGTCGGCTTCGCTCAGGCGCCGCGCTCAGGCGCGTGATCCGGGATCCGCTTCGATCAAGCCGATCCCGGATCAGGCGTCCGCGCCGGGCTTCGTCCGGGACGCTTCCCCGTCCGGCGGGCCGCCCGCCGCGTCCGAACAAGCCGCCAGGACCTCGTCGCGCAGGGGACCCGGACCGACCCCCCGCGCCACGACGACCGCCCCGACCATCGCGGCGAGACGCCGGATGGCCGCGGCGCGCGCCCGCGCCGGGCCCCGCCCATCGGGTTCCGCGGCCGCGACGCGGGCGACGATGTCCTCGACCCCCCGCGCGAGGGCCGCCGCCACCTCGGCCGAGCCGCGGCCCGCATCGATCCCGAGGGCCGCGACGGGACAGCCCACGCCCGGATGCGCGACGTGGTCCGCCGAGAGGTACTCGGCCAGGTAGGCGGCGAGGGCCGCCGCCGCGCCCTCGCGCGCGCGGCGCCGGTCGAACCGGTCCGCGTGGCCCGCGAAGGCCGCGCCGAGGGCCGCGGCGACGAGGTCATCCTTGGACCGGAAGTGCTTGTAGAAGCCGCCATGCGTCATCCCGGCCGCCTCCATCACGTCGGCGATGCTGGTCGCCTCGATCCCGCGCTCCCGGAGCAGGCGCGAGGCCGCCTCGACGATGCGGACCCGGCTCGCCGCCGCGGCCTCCTTGGAGACGCGCATCCCTTCCTCCCCCCGCTGCCTGCCGGTTGACATTTAGATGATAGGTGACATCCTCGCAATTAGATGTCGATTGACATCCCATCTGCCCGGCGAGGTCGCCCCGATGTTCCCTGCCCTCTCCCGCCCCCTCCCCGCCTGCGCGACCGCTACGGGCCCGCCGCCCTCGTGACCGGAGCCTCGGACGGGATCGGACGCGCCTTCGCGCGTCAGCTGGCCGCGGCGGGGTTCGACCTCGTCCTCACGGCGCGCCGCGAGGCGGTCCTGACCGAGCTCGCGGGCGCGCTGCGGAGCCGCCACGGCGTCGACGTGCAGGTGCTGGCCGCCGATCTCGCCGAGGCCGAGCAGGTGGGGCGGATCGCGGAGGCGACGGCCGGCCGCGACCTCGGCCTCCTCGTCGCCGCCGCAGGCTTCGGCACGTCCGGCCCGTTCATCGAGGGCGACCTCGCGGCCGAGCTCGGCATGATCGACGTCAATTGCCGCTCCCTGGCTGAGGTGACGCACGTCTTCGCGCGCCGCTTCGCCGAGCGGGGGCGCGGCGGCATCGTCCTGCTGAGTTCGCTGGTGGCGTTCCAGGGCGTGCCCCGGGCGGCCAACTACGCGGCGACCAAGGCCTACGTGCAGAGCCTGGCCGAGGGTCTGCACGCGGAGCTGCGCGCGCGCGGCGTCGACGTCCTGGCCGCGGCGCCCGGCCCGGTCGTGAGCGGCTTCGGCGGGCGTGCCGGGATGCGGATCGCGGCGGGCCAGACGCCCGACGAGGTCGCGGCGGGCAGCCTGCGCGCCCTGGGACGGCGGGCCACCGTTCGCCCCGGCTTCCTGGCGAAGGCGCTGGAGACGGCGCTCACCCCGCTGCCCCGTTTCGGCCGGGTGGCGATGATGGGCCGGGTCATGGCCGGGATGACCGCGCGATGATGCCCGCTTCCGAGGGGCCCGCTCCCCTGCGCGCCGTGGCGGGCGGCGACGGCGTCGTCCCGCGGCTTCGCGGCGACGACCTGCTGGCGCTGGCCCGGGCCTGCGGCGCCGACGATTGCGGCCTGGCCTCGATCACGGATCCGGCGCTGCGCGAGGAGGTTCCCTCCGTGACGAGGGCCTTTCCGGCCGCCCGGACCCTCCTCGCCCTGGTCGGGCGCATGCACCGCGAGCCGGTGCGCTCCCCGGCCCGCTCGGTGGCGAACCTGGAATTCCACAGCTCGGGTCACGACCTCGACGGGGTCGCGCGCCGGATCGTGCGCCGGCTGGAGGATTCGGGCATCCGCGCGCTCAATCCGGCCATGGCCTTCCCGATGGAGGTGGACGATTTCCCGGCGCGGGCCTGGGTGGTCTCGCACAAGCGGTTCGCGGAGGCCGCCGGGCTGGGCCGGATGGGCCTGCACCGGAGCCTGATCCATCCCCGCTTCGGCTCCTTCGTCCTGCTGAACACGGTGCTGATCGCGGCCGAGGTCGACGCGCCCGGGACGCCCCTGGACGTCGCCCCGTGCGTGTCGTGCAAGCTCTGCGTGGCGGCCTGCCCGGTCGGGGCCCTGAAGCCGGACGGGGCGTTCGATTTCTCGGCCTGCCTGAACCACAATTACCAGCAGTTCATGGGCGGCTTCGCCAACTTCGTCGAGGACATCGCGGAGAGCCGCTCGGCCGCCGATTACCGCGCCAAGCACGGCTACGCCGAGACGGTGACGCGCTGGCAGAGCCTGTCCTACGGCCCGACCTACAACGCGGCCTACTGCATCGCGGTCTGCCCGGCCGGCGAGGACGTGATCGGCCCCTACCTCGCCGACAAGGCCGGCCACCTCCGCGCCGTCGTGGATCCGCTGAAGGCGCGGACCGAGCCGGTCTACGTCGTGCGCGGCAGCGACGCGGCCGCGCACGCGGCGCGCCGCTTCCCGCACAAGCGCCTCCGCTTCGTGCGCCAGGGCGCCCGGGCCACCACCGTCCAGGGCTTCCTGTTCGGCATGCCGCTGACCTTCCAGCCCGGGCGGGCCGGCGCCCTCTCGGCGGTCTATCACTTCGCCTTCACGGGGCGCGAGGCGGCGAATGCCACGGTGACGATCCGCGACCGGCGCATCACGGTGGCCGAGGGGCACCTCGGCCGACCGGACCTGCGCGTCACCGTCGAGGGGGCGGCCTGGCTGCGGTTCCTGAACCGGGAGGTCAGCCTGCTGCGCCTGCTCGCCACCGGCCGCCTGCGCCTGCGCGGCTCCCCGCGGCTGCTCGCCGCCTTCGGACGCTGCTTCCCGGCCTGAGCGGAGGCGGGATCACCCGACATCCGACGGATCGCGTCGCCATGCGGATTTGGGCTTCGCTCAAGCGCCGCGCGGGCTTGTGACACGCTGTCCGGAACTGATCGTCCGGACAGCGGATCACACCCCCTCGACGATGCGGATGTCGCGCTCGGCGCTGCCCGCCAGGAGGGCCAGCGCCTCTTGGTAGGCCGGGCTGTCATGGGCCGGGCTGTCATGGGCCGGGCTGTCATGGGCCGCGCGGGCCTGCTCCACGCTGTCGGACTCGATGAGCACGGTGCGCTGCGGGAGCCCGGCCTCGCAGACCTGGGCCGGCAACCCGCGGGCCAGGATGCGGCCGCCGGCCGCCGCGATCGCCGGAGCGCTGCGCCTCGCGTAGGAGGGTGCGCGTCGGCGCCGATGCGGCTCCGCGGCCGCGGCGTCAGGACGCGCTCTTGGTCGAGGCGATGGTCCCGTCGCGTCCGGAGCGCGGGTAGCCCCCCCGCACGCGGGCCCGGGCCGCGGCAATCCCCGCCGCGATCCCGTCCTTGCGCTCAGCCACGAAGCGCAGGACCGCCTTCTTCCTCAGCATGACCTTCGATTCGAGCCCGTGCCAGGAGATCGCCGCGAAGACGGAGGTCACGCAGAGGCTGAGCACGAAGTTCAGGTACCAGACGCGGTGGCCCGGCATCAGCTGGGTGACGGCCTGCTGCACGGGAAAGCCGTACAGGTAGAGCCCGTACGAGTAATCGGCCGCCCTCGTCAGCCACTTTCCTCGGAAATCCAAGAGACCAATGTATATAGTCACGTATGAAACGAAAACGGAGGCAAGATCCTCGGCAACGCGGCTCGATTGCAGGACGCAGAAGGCGTAAAGGCCGGTGCAGATCAGGAACAGCAGCGTGGAATGGGCGATGACTTCCTTATTCAGGTAGAGCGCGACGCCGAACATGAAGCACAGGACGAGCATCCTGCCCGGAGGCTGGGCGGCCGATGCCAAGCTGCCGCCGCTGTGATCCCTCATGATCAGCAGGACGAGGAAGGCCGCGAAGGCGCCGAGGAAGAGGCGCGGGCGCTGCGTGAGCCCGATCACGGCGGCGATGCTGATCGCCACGTAGCATTCCAGCTCGTGGGGGATCGTCCATAGCTGGGCGTTGACCAGGTTGGGTACCGGCAGATCATTGAACACCCCCGGCAACGTGAAATGCACGTCGCCGAATACGTTCAGCAAGTAGACATAGAACGTCTTGTCGGTGAAGTATCCGCGCAAGGTCAGAACCGTGAAGAGCGGGCCGAGGATCAGGGCCGAAATCACGACCTCCGCCGTGAGCGCGGGAAAGATGCGGATCACCCGGAGCACGGCGAAGGACAAGAGGTCGTTTCTCACCACGGAGCCGGCCACCAGGAAGCCCGAGAGCGCAAAGAATGCCGGGACCAGGAACCACACCAGGATCTTCAGAGGGCTGTGATACAAACTTTCCTCTACAACCAAGCCATAACTCGTCGCCACCGAATGCCAAAGGATGATACAAATAGACAAAGATGTACGCAATAAATCAAATCCCCGTGGCCGGCAGCTTGCCTGCTGCCATTTCACGTCAAGCGAAGTCATCGGATCGCTCCATTGCGGATCGATGTCAGGTCGCGGCCCGCAGCGGTTATCTAGGCATTCCTTCGAGCGCCGATGTTGACGGTCATCAAATCGGCCCGCCGGCGCGTGCTGCGCGGCATTTGCGCCGATTCGATTCCGCGGGCTAACCTTCGCGGCGTTCACGGGCCGATGCGCGGGAGGATGCGATTGAGCGCCCCATGGCCGCCCGGCGACGGCGAGATGAGCCGGCGCATCCGTGGGTACGACTGGGCCTCGACGCCGCTCGGACCGGTCGAGGGATGGTCGCCGCCGCTGCGGATCATGGTCGAGCAGGTGCTCGCCTGCGCGGCCGTGTCCTCGCTGGTCTGCGGCCCCGCGCGCATCCTGATCTACAACGACGCGGCCGCCCGCCTGTACGGCGACCGACACCCGGCGGCGCTGGGCCGGCCGCTCCCGGAGGTGTTTCCGGAAGGCTGGGCGGTCGTCGCCCCCTTCTACGCGCGCGCCTTCGCCGGCGAGAGCGTCGCCGTCGCGGCGCAGCCCCTCGACACGCGCGGCGAGGGCGATCCGGGCGCGGACGTGTTCGACGCCTTCCTGACGCCGGTGCGCGACGGCCCGACCGTCGCGCAGGTCCACATGGTCGGCATCGAGGTCGGCACCCGCGCGCGGGCCGAGGCGGCTTTGCGCGAGAGCGAGGCCCGCCAGCGGGTCCTGATCGAGGGCATCCCGCAGCTCATCTGGCGCTCGCGGGACGGCGGACACTGGATCTGGTCCAGCCCGCAATGGAGCGCCTTCACCGGCCTCTCGGCCGAGGCGAGCCGCGATCTCGGCTGGCTGGAAGCCCTGCACCCGGACGACCGGCAGGCGGCGGCCGCCGCCTGGGTCGACGCGGATTCCGGCGGCCCGCTGATGATGGAGACCCGCATCTACAACGCCTCCGAGGGGCGCCACGGCTGGTTCGCGACCCGCGCCGCGCCGGTGCGCACCGAGAGCGGCGCGGTGATCGAGTGGCTCGGTACCTCGACGGACATCGATCAGCTGCTGCGGCTGCGGGAGCGCCAGAGAGTGCTGGTGGCGGAACTCCAGCACCGCACCCGCAACCTGCTCGGCGTGGTCCGGGCGATCGCCGACCGCGTGATCCCGGGCGAGGCCGCCCTCGCGGAGGTCCGCACGCGGTTCCACGACCGGCTCGCCGCGCTCGCGCGCGTGAACGGCCTGCTCTCGCGCCTCGAGGACAGCGACCGGATCGCCTTCGACGCGCTCATCCGCACCGAGCTCGCCGGCCACGGCGTCGTGGTCGATGGGCGCGGCGGCCGGGTCGCGCTCGAGGGACCGCGCGGCATCCCCCTGCGCTCGGCGACGGTGCAGACGCTCGCCCTGGGCTTGCACGAACTGGCCACCAACGCGCTCAAATACGGGGCCCTGTCGCGGCCGGAGGGCCGCCTGAGCGTGTCCTGGCAGGTGGTTCGGAGTGCGGGCGGCGCGCGGCTGCGGGTCGCGTGGCGGGAGCGCGGCGTGAGGGTGCCGCTCGGAGCGGACGGAGAGCCCCCGCGCCGCGGCTACGGCCTGGAACTGATCGAGCGGGCGCTGCCCTATCAGCTCAGCGCCGAGGTCGCCTACAGGCTCGGACCCGACGGCGTCGACTGCACGATCATGCTGCCGCTCGCGCCCGGCTGAGCCTTCCGCCGCGGCCGTGACGCGGGACGGGCTCCTGCGGGCGTCGCCCCGGGCGGGCCGGCCGCAAGGGCCCGCGCGGGCCGTCCGAACCTGCCTGCGGCTGGCGGGTTGCTCCCGGGACGACCGCTTCCGGAGCCCGCCATGCGGATCACCGTTGCATCCCTGACGCTCGGCCTCGCGGTCGCGCTGCCGGCACCGGCGCCCGCGCGGGCCGCCGGTTCGGCCGCGCCTCCCGCCGACGCGAGGGACGTGTTCTTCGCCTACATCCCGCCCAGGGCCGAAGGCTCCGCCTTCGTGCCGCGCCGGCCCGAGGCCACCGGCAGCATCCCGGCGCCCGCGGCCCACCGCCCTCCGCGGGATCGGGGGCTCCCGAACCAGGCGCTCTCCGGGATCAAGGGCCAGAAGGTCGTGCGCGACATCTGCATCGGCTGCGACCCGTGACGGGCCCCTCGCCGGACCGGCACCCGCGCGCGTCGGTCTCGCGGACGGGCGGTCCCGCCCCGCCGGGCTCCCGCGAGGGGAGGCGGCCGACCACGCCCACCACCCCGACGGCCATGCTCGGCGAAGCCGCCGCCATCGTCGCGGCGCCGCGCCGGTGCGCCGGGGCGCTCCCGGGTCGCACGCCGTCCGGTGCCCGTCGCGCACGATGCCGGCTCCCCACCGGGATCGGCGTCCGGGTCGCGGCGCGCGGACAGGGCGCCGTCGCGCGGCCCGCGGCCGAGGGCGACGGGCGCGTCGCCCGGCCAAGTCGAGCGGGGACGATCCCTCGATCGAGTCCCGCTGCCCTGGCTTGCAAGCAGACTAGCTTGCAACTCTCGATGCGTGGGACCAGTGAGGGAAGTGAGCCGCAGATCCCAAACTGCTCCTGCACTGGCGCCCCGGGCCCCGTCCATGCAACGCGATGTCTGGAACGATGACAGGTATTTTTCAGAGTCGGATCTTGCCACATTGAGAGATGTTTATCGGAACGCCGCCCCTTTTCCGCATCTCGTATTGAAAGACGTATTTTCAGAGTCACTTCTCGATTTAATTGTTCAGGAATACGGGACAGGCGGACCTGCGCTCTGGACGAGCTACAACACCGAATTGATGAGGAAAAGGATCACGGCACCGAATTCGACCCTCCCTGCCGCAGCTCAGCTCTATTTCGACGTGGTGAGCTCGCCACGCTTCATTCGTTTCCTGTCGAGTTTGACCGGGATCCAGAACCTCCTGCCGGACCCGAGCTTGTTCGGCGGAGGCATGCACGAGGTGTCCGGAAGTGGATTATTCGAGGTCCACGTGGATTTTCAGAGCCAGCCGGAGACGAAGCTCGACAACAGGCTGGCCCTGATCACTTACCTCGATCGCGACGGGACGGACCAGGACGGGGGCGCCCTGGAACTCTGGTACGCGGAGCCGGCGCGGCGCGGGGCCGTGATCGCGCCGGTGTTCGGCACCACGCTGATCATGGGGCAATCGGCGACCGCCGCCCACGGCCATCCGCGCCCGGTTCGGCCCGGCCGCGCGCGCCGGGCCCTGATCGCCTACTACTACACGAACGGTCGCCAGGACGGCGGTCGTTCGGACAGCAGGGCCACCGTCTACGTCCGGCACCCCTCGCTGCGCGCCCTTCAGAGACTGCAGATCATCCTGCGCGGGACGCTTCCCCGGCCGATCCTGGCGGCGCTGAAGGCGCTCTACGCCAGGTTCCGGACCTGACCGCCCCTCGGGCTCGGCGCGCGCCGAACCCTCGAACGGACGACGCGCCGCCGCGGGAGGCCTCGCCCCGCCGCCCCCGCCAGTACAGGCACCCGGCGACCCGAGCACGGTGTTACCTCAACACAACACTCGCTCGAAATTGCTCCGAAACTATAGTCTGTTAATTCCTGCGCGAGCGACCGGGCGCGAGTTGCCCTGTGTGGGTCTACCATGCAGAGTGATGAGGAGGAGCGTGTGGAACTCATCCTGGTGGTCGGGACGGTCGCGATGATTGGCGGCGCTCTTCCCCTTTTCCACGGTTATCGCCTCGTTGCCTCGCGCAGCCGGTACCGGCGGTCGCGCAGGAGCAGGGCGATCGCGTGGGACGCTCCGGCGAATTGATGCTTCGAGGTGGCGGGAGAGCAGGATGGTGTCGCCCGGCCCGGACACGACCATGCGGCCCCTCAGGCCCACGAGCCTGCGCGCCTACCGGGCCCGGGTGACCCGGAGCGCCCTCGTCCGGGTCGCGGTGCGAACCGTCGCGGGCCGGAGACTCGCCCTCTCCGGCGCGCTCGCCGCGGCGCTGCTGCTCACCGCGCCGGGCGTGCTGCCCGGCGAGGACGGCGTGCAGCCGGCCATCGCCCTGGCGGCCCCTCGCCCCGCCCCCGCCCCCGCCGTGCCGCGCATCGCGCGGGAGACCGGCCCGGGCGGCCCCGCCCACGCCTATGTGAGCCGCGCCCACGCGGCGACCGCGGATGCCCCGCCCTCCCCGCTCGCCGTCTCGACCATCGCCGACGCGTGGTCGGCGGCCTTCTTCGGCGACCGCGAGCGCGTGACCGCGTACATCGCGGATGCCGCGCTGGCCCACGATCTGCCGGCGGAGTTCCTGCTGCACCTGTTGAAGCAGGAGAGCGGCCTGAACCACCAGGCGGTCAGCCGGGCGGGCGCCCTCGGCATCGCCCAGTTCATGCCGGCCACGGCCGGCGAGCGCGGCCTCGTCGACCCGTTCGATCCCTTCGAGGCGATCCCGAAATCGGCGGAGCTGCTGCGGGAATTCCGGACGCAGTTCGGCAATCTCGGTCTGGCAGCGGCGGCCTACAACGCCGGACCCCGGCGGGTGCGCGATTGGCTGGCCGGTCGCTCCTCCCTTCCGGCGGAGACGCGCAACTACGTCGTGCGGATCACCGGCCGGACGATCGAGGAATGGAGAGTGCGCGGGGATCTCGTCGGCTTCGCCGACCCGATGCCGCGTCGCGGGTCCTGATCCGCGCGGCGGCGCGGGATTGCGGGCCGCCCCCTCCCGGCCGCGGGAGAGACTACGTAGGCGCGGAACGATGAATATTCCCGCAAGTTGATGATCAGTAACGCGGTCGATCTCTGGACAGATTCGAAGCACATCCAAGCAGGGCGACGTGTCGGCGGCCGCGTCGCCTGCCTGAAAAGACGCTCCCCGGGGCGGCGTCGGGCACGGGCTGGCGGGCCGCCCGGACCGCACGTGCGCGCCGCCGGGCAGGCCGCGCCGGCCGCGCGTCAGGACTCGCCCAGAAACGGCAGCATCGCGAGGATCGCCCCGGCCGCCGACCTGATCACCAATGTCCAGTTGCCGTGCCGGTCGTCCGGGTCGTCGCCCAGCAGCGTCTCGGCGATGACCCGTTCGGCCTGGTCCAGCACTTCTTCGAGCGAGGCCGCCTCGACGCCCTCCTCGTCGCGGATGACGTCCCGGCCGTCGGAGAGATCAACGTAGAAGCGCTGCATCAAGTCAGCCCCCATTGCCCCTCGCCGCGTGCGCACGAACTCCGCCTGCGCCGCGGGCACGTCGTCCGGCATGGGCGAAACACGCCGTCCGGTGAAGCTTCGGGCGCAGCGGTACGCAATTTGACGCGTTACTAGTGATGGTCGCGCGTCGCGGTACCTGCTATATGTCAATAACAAACTAAAAAACATGCGCGGGACGCTTGGAACGAAGTGAACCCATGCTCGTTTCGACCCGACGCTCATCGGGTGCGTGAGCTTGCTTGCAATGAGGCGTGGCGATGCATTCACGGCGCTCTGTTGAACCGAAGAGCACGTCGGTCTCTCAAGCGAAGAGAGTCGAGTCGATTCGCAACCACATCAGGAAAATCCTCTCAAGTCAGATCAAGGCTAGATTGCAAGGCGTCGAGCTCAAAGACTGACAGCCGCGCGGCTCGCTTCCGCGCGCATGACAGGCCCGGTCCGACGGAGCTTGATCTGACCGTCATCCCGGCCGGACGGGGCGAGCCGGTCGCCACGTCCGCCCCGCCGCGGCCGGGAACGCTGGCCTCACGGGGATGACTTGATCGGCCCGTGACTTCGTCGGCGCGTGACTTGGTCAGCGGATGGATCGGCCAGGTCCGGGCCGCGGTGCATCGGACGCCGGACGCGCAGCCGTCACGAGATCTGCCGTCCATCAACTCAGGCGACCGGAATCCCGGTCATGATCGGGCATCGGGGAAAGCCGGCACGCAATCGGGTCGCGTGGCGTGGAACAGGGGCGTTTCGAATGCGTCGCGGGATGGATTGGGACCGGTATGCCGTATGCCACTGGCAGGATCCGTGCGGGGACGGCCGAAGCTTCGGCATCGGCAGCCGCACGCAGGCCTTCGAGACACTCTCGGAGGCCATCCTGTTCGCCGTGACTCAGGATTTCGGCGAAGATCGCACCGTTCGCATCAGCTGCGGCGGCAGCACGTACTGCGCGGCCGACATCAAGCGACTCGTCGAGCGCTTCGATTTTCCCTGGGACGATTAGCGCCTCGCGGCTCGCCCGGGACGTCGGCGGGTCCGGGGCGGCGCGGCAGGCCCGGCGAGCGCGGGCGGGATCCGGGCGCGGCGGGAGCGGGTCCTGCGCGGCGCCTCTCTCCGCAGGACGGACGTCCCGGCCCCGAGCCCCCGCCCCTCGCCCGCCCTGCGGTCGGCCGCGCCCGGCGGCGGGCCCGCGCGACGCGCGGCCGCGCGGTCGACGGCGCGCTCCGAGCGGGCATCCGTGCCGGCAGGGCCTGCCGCGGCTTCGGCCCGGTTCCGCGCGGCCCGGATGCCCGGCGCAAGATCGGAACCCGGGGCTTCTCCCGTTCTCCGACACTCACTCGGACTCGTTCAGGGCTCCCCGCCGAGCACAATAGTGTCCCAAGTGCCCCGCCGCGCCGGTCACGCCGGGCTCCGCGGACGCAAAAACTCGCGACTAGTCTCAAATAGACTCGGGTCGGCCTGCGGGACTCGCACATGTAATTGCGCAGCATAGCGGCGGCATTCGTCGCCATGGGCAGGAACAAGGGAGGGTGCGCAAGGTTGGTCAAGGCCTCACAGGGAGAAACGCCCATGGCGACGCTTAACGGCACTCCGGGACCCGACCAACTCATCGGCACGAACGCGGCCGACGTGATCAACGGGCTGGCAGGCAACGACGTCCTGCTCGGCGCACTCGGCGATGATCAGATCAACGGAGGCGCGGGCTTCGACAGGATCGACGGCCAGGACGGCAACGACACGCTCGACGGCGGAGACGATCCGGACTACGTGGCGGGCGGCCCCGGCAACGACGTCATCTACGGCCGCGGCGGCAGCGATCAGCTGATCGGCGAGGCCGGGGACGACCTGATCTACGGCAACGAGGGCGACGACTACGCGGCCGGCAATCCGGGCAGCGACACCCTGTTCGGCGGCGCCGGGAACGACTTCTTCGTCGGCGAGCAGGGCAACGACTTCGTTTTCGGCGACGAGGGGGACGATTTCGTCTCCGGGGGTGAGGACAACGACATCGTCCGCGGCGGGATCGGCTACGACTACGCCGACGGCGACCTGGGCGACGACACCGTCTACGGCGACGAGGGCAACGACGTCGTGTTCGGCGACGCGGGCAACGACCGCCTGTTCGGGGATACGGGCTTGGGCGGTGGCGGAAACGACACCGTGAACGGCGGCGCCGGCGACGACGTCGTGTTCGGCGAGACCGGCGACGATCAGGTGTTCGGCGGCGACGGCAACGACTTCATCGGTGCCGGGGCGGGCAACGATTACCTCTCGGGCGGCGCCGGCACCGATTCACTGTACGGCGAAGACGGCAACGACCTCCTGTTCGGCAATGCCGGCAACGATGAACTGGTCGGCGGCGCCGGCGCGGACACCTTCGCGTTCGGGCGCGGGGACGGGCAGGATCTGGTGCGCGACTTCGTGTCGGGCACCGACGTGATCGCCTTCAACAACAACGCCTTCGCGAACTTCGCGGCGGTGCAGGCGGCGAGCCGGCAGGTCGGATCGGACGTCCTGATCAGCTACGGCGACGGCGACACCATCACCCTGCAGAACCGGCAGGTCGCCACGCTGACGGCCGCCGACTTCACCTTCGGCTGAGGCCCGCCCGGCGACCGGGCGCCGTCCGAGACGCGCCGCCCGGTCGTGTCGCGCCGAGGCGGTCGCTGAACGAGAGCGAGACGGCTCCCCCGCGCCCTCCACGGCGCCGGCGCGGGCGGCCCCCTCGCGAGGGCAGTCCCCCGCGGTGACGGGGTGAGGAGCGGGTGACCGCACCAGCCCCGAACCCGGCAGGCCCCGCCGGGGCCGAAGCTGGCGGCCCGCGCCGAGCCGACCAGCCTCCGGCAGATCCGGGGCGGTTCAGCCTCGCCGGGTGCTTGCACGGCACCGAGCGGCTCGCCGCGATGCGGAACCGGGCGCCGTGGGGGCTTCCACCATCGATCCTCGTCAGATCGCCGACCTCTCCAGCGCGGCCCTCAGGAGCGACGCCGCCGTCGCGCCCTTTGCGGCCCGACTCCAGATCTCGTTCGCGATATTCTCGTAAAGTTGAACCGGTTGTTTATCTTCCGTTACCATGGCGACGCCAGTCTTGATGTTGGGAAGGTCGCCTCCCAGGCGAAATGGGCTGAGCCCGACCAGCGTCCTGTCAGACACCCTGAAGAGTTGAAAGGCCATGTTCGGCAGGATCTCGTTGATGATGCCGATCTGGATACCCATCGGCTCACGCTCGATGATGCCGAGGAGGTGCTCGACTTCGGCCCGCGCGACCCGTCGACGCCTCACCACCTCGGAAGCGGGCAAGTCGAACCGGCCGACCACGCCGATCTTCAACCACCGCTCGATTTCCGGCAACGCCACGAAGTTGATGACGCTGAGCCGGCGGCGGTCGCGCAAGGCCTTGCGCTCATCGAGGATCGACACGATCTGCTCGATTTCGGAGCAGGCCCTGCACGATTCGGCCTCATACGAGGGCAATGCCTCGATCAAAGTCTTTCTCAGGAACGCCGAGTAGTTTTCTGACGTCAGCAGATATGACATGGGCGGAAAATGAGCAACAACTTGATCGCATTGTTCTTCTAATTGACGCATGCGCTCGAAATAGCTGATCGAGCTGGCGTAGTACTCGACGCCCGCGCCCAGCAGCGAGGCCAAAGTGGTGCTCAGGAGGGCGGCGAGGCGCTCGAGCGTCTCGACCTTGACGACCTCGCCGCCCTCGATCCGGTAGACCGCCGCCCGCGAGACGCCGAGGCGCTCCGCGACCTGCTCCGCGCTCAGGCCCTGCCCGATCCGGTACGCGCGCAGCCGGTTGCCGATCTCATCCGGGCGGATCGCCATGCCTCTGTCCCGTCGCCGCGTCTCATTCTTGAGACAGATAGGCCAGTGCGCGGATCGTGAGAAGTGCCGGTCGGGGCCTCGTCCGGAGGAGGCGCGCAATCCTCTCGATCGGCGCGGCCCGGCCGAGGCTGCCGCCGATCGATGCGTTCGCCGCGTCTCCGCCGGTGTCCCGATCGTCTACGCGTCGGCCAAGTCCGTTTGCGCGATCTCATTGAGGAGCCTGATCTGCTGCTCGGCGCTGGCGTTCCCCAGTTGCACCGCCCTGGTCATGAGGTCCTTCAGCCTGTCGAGCGCGACCGTGCCGACTTCGGGAGACAGCGGCTCTTCCGCATAAGCCCAAATGAACTTGCTGACGAGATCCGACAAGAGCCGCATCAGGGCGGCGTGATCGTGATCATGTTTCCTGATGATTTTGGCGCGTTCCCGGAATTCAATGTACGTATTCACGCCGCCTTGCTGGGCGTTCAGCCAATTCGAAAGGTCCTGCATGGTGTACACTCCTCTCACTCGCTTCGCGGGGATCCGGTATTCCGTCAGGGCGCGGCCCGCGCTCGGTCATCGTGGTGGGTCGACCACGCGACTCTGTCGGTGAGGAAGGCCGCGACCGCCCGCCGCCCATCCGCCGAGGGGGGCGCGACCTGATCGGCGCCCAGGACGTCCCCCGAGGCCAGCGCGTGGAGCCTCGGCCCCTCGGCGAACACCCGCGGCTCGGTGCGCGGGGCGGTCGCGCCGAGGAAGGCTCCGGCGCAGCCTCTCGACGGCGTGGCCCCGTCGCGCGGCGGCGCGGGCCGGTCGTCGGGCCGGCGCAGGGCGATCGCCGCCGCGGGCGGCCCCGCGCGCGACCGCGGCGCGGATCCCGGTTCATCGGGCGGCCTCCTCCAGGGCAGCCCGCATCACGGCGACGCCCGCCGCGAAGTCGTCGAGGTCCATCGCCTCGGCGGGGTTGTGCGAGCCGTGGCGGTTGCGGACGAAGATCATCGCGGTGGGGACGCCCGCATTGGCGAAGACCGCCGCATCGTGTCCGGCCCCGCTCGGGATGGTCTCGTCGGGCAGGCCGAGGCGCCGGGCCGCGGCGCGCAGGCGCCCGACCCAGGTCGGGTCCATGACCGCCGGGGCGGCTTCGAGCCGCCGGTCGAACCGGAACTCGACCCTGCGCGCCTCGGCGACGAGGCGGCACTCGGCCCGGAACAGGTCGTAGAAGGCTTCGAGGGTCTCCCGGCTCTCGCTGCGAACCTCGAAGCTGAAGTGCACGGCACCGGGAATGCGCGCGATCGCGTGCTCCCGCGGGTCGGTGCAGAACATCCCCGACGTCACCACGGCGTCGAGGCCCCGCTCCAGCAGGGTGCGCCAGTGACGATCCAGGTGCGTCACCAGTTCGGCGGCGGCGAACACCGCGTCGCGGCGCAGCCAGCGCGGCACCGCGCCGGAATGCCCGGCCTCGCCGACGCACTCGACGACGCGGTGGCGCAGGTTGCCGCGGATGCCGGTGACGATCCCGACCGGCAGGTCCCGCGCCGCCAGCACCGGGCCCTGCTCGATGTGAAGCTCGATCCAGGCCGCGACGGCGCCCGGGTCGAGCAGGCATTCGCGCCGCGCGACGCGCGCGACGTCGACGCCGACGTCGCGCATGCACTCGGCCAGGGTGCGGCCGGTCTCGGTCTCGCGCGCCGCGAGGTCGTCCGCGCAGAGGAGCCCGAACAGGGCGCTCGACCCCATATAGGCCCTGCCGAATCGCGCGCTCTCCTCGCCGCGCAGGCCGTAGAGCTTCAGGGTTCGACGCGGGCGGACGCCGTCCCGCGCGAAGCCCGCGAGGACGGCGAGCCCGGCGACGACGCCCGCCGCGCCGTCGAAATTGCCGCCCTGCGGCACCGAGTCGAGGTGCGACCCGCAGGCGAGGAAGGGCAGGTCGGGGTCGCGCCCCTCCAGCGTGACCACGAGGTTGGCGCCCGCGTCCCGCTCCGTCGTCAGCCCGAGAGCCCGCGCCCGGGCCTCGACGACGTCGAGGGCGGCGGTCTCGCCCTCCCCGTAGCTGGCGCGGGTGATGCCGATCCCGTCGCCCGTCCTGACCCGCAGGGCCCCGAACACCTCCTCGGCCAGGGCCCGGTCCCGCCGGGCGAGCGCGGCCCGTTCCGCCCCGTCGAGGGCCGTCACGGCGCCGCACTCATCCAGGCGAGGTCGGGCTCGTCGGCCTCCCCGGTCAGCACCCCGCCGATCAGGTCGGCGACGCGGGGAATCCCCCGCTGCGCGCAGAAGGCTTCGAGCCCGTCGATGATCGTGGTCATCGCGGCCGGCTGCAGGAAGGTCGCGGTTCCGACCTGAACCGCGGCGGCCCCCGCCAGCATGTACTCGGCTGCGTCCTCGGCCGTGCCGATCCCGCCGCAACCGATCACCGGGATCGTCACCGCCTTGGCGCAGAGGTAGACGTGCCGCAGCACGATCGGCTTGACGGCCGGGCCCGACAGGCCGCCCATGATGTTGCCGAGGCACGGCTTGAAGGTCCTGAGGTCGATCGCCATCGACGGGATCGTGTTGGCGACGACCACCGCGTCGGCACCCGCCTCCTGCGCCGCGCGGGCGACCTCCGGCATCTCGGCCGTGTTCGGCGTGAGCTTGACCCAGAGCGGCAGGTCGGTGGCCGCGCGCAGCTGCCGCGTGACGGCGGCCGTCGAGTCCGCCCGCATGGCGAATGCCCTGCCGTCCTCCTCGATGTTGGGGCAGGAGATGTTGGCCTCGATGCCCGCGACGCCCGGGATCGTCAGCTCGGCGGCGAGGCGCGCGAAGCCCTCGGGGGTCGGCGCCGAGATGCTGACGATCAGCGGCGCGTCGTAGGCTGCGTCGTGCGGCATCGTCTTCTCGACGAAGTGGGTCACGCCCTTCGACGGGATGCCGATCGCGTTGATCAGGCCGCCCGGCCGCTCCACCACGCGCGGCAGCGGGTTCCCGGTCCGCAACTCGCGGGTGATCGTCTTCGTGACGACAGCGCCGAGGCGGTTGACGTCGATCACCCGATCGAGCCCCTCGGCGAAGGTGCCGGACGCGGGCATGACGGGGTTGCGGAGCGTGAGGCGTCCGATGCGGACCGACAGGTCGGTGCGGGCGGGCCGGGTCACGGGAGCGCCTCCGTCAGGTCGAATACCGGACCGTCCCAGCACACCCGCCGGCTGATGATCTCGCCGTTGACCTCGAAGTCGCGAACGCAGCAATGGCAGAGGCCGACGCCGCAGGCCATCTGCTGCTCCAGCGCGACCTGACCCGGGATGCCGAACTCCTTCGCCAGGCGCTGCTGCACGCGCATCAACCGGGTCGAGCCGCAGGTGAAGAAGGCGTCGCACCGCCCCTCCCGGATCAGGCGGCGCAGGATGCGCTCGACCTGCGCCGGGCCGCTGGTCGAGTCCGAGTCCGTGACGGCGATCACGTCGGCGCCGTGCTCGCGGAAGAGGTCGACGGAGACGAGCAGTTCGGGCCTGCGGGCGCTGAACAGCGCCGTGACCTGGGTGCCGCGCCGCTCGGCCGCCTGAGCCAGGGGCGCGAGCGTCGCCAACCCCGCGCCGCGCCCGACCGCCACGATGGAGCGCCAGCCCGGGTCGAGGGTGAATCCGACGCCGAGGGGCCCCAGGATGTCGAGGCGGTCCCCGGGCCTGAGCGTGTCGAGCCCCCGCGTGCCGGCCCCGGCCACCTTGTAGAGGAACTCGACCTGGCGCCGGATCGGGTCGGCGCCGTAGAGGCTCATCGGGCGGCGCAGGAACGGCTGCTCGCCGGGCGGGTGCGGGCACAGAAGCTGGAAGAACTGGCCGGGCGCCGCGCCGGCGGCCTCGGCGCCGCACCGGACCACGAGGTGGCGGTACTCGGCGTTGACGGTCCGGTTGACGACGACCTCGGCGAGTTCGGCGACGATGCTGGCTTTCCAGGTCGCGCGGGAGGCGGGGCGGGCCGGCGCGCCGGTCGCGGGCGCCTGGGCGAGGAGGTCCGACATGAGCGTCTCCGCCCGGTTACACGAGTTCGGCGCCGCGCCGCTCGGGGATGAGCAGCCACAGGGCAACGATGTCGAGGAGGTAGAGGGCCGCCAGCAGCCCGATGGCGAATGCGAAGCTGGAGGTGGCGGCGAGACCGCCGACGACGACCGGCCCGAACCCGCCGACGGCGCGGCCGATGTTGAACAGGACGTTCTGCGCCGTGGCGCGGGCCGGGGTCGGGTAGAGCTCGCTGATCAGCGCGCCGTAGCCGCCGAGCATGCCGTTGACGAAGAGGCCCATGACCGCCCCCGCCACGAGGAGCTGGACGGGATCCGTCAGGCGCGCGTACAGGACCACCATGACGGCCGCGCCGAGCATGTAGATGAAGAAGGCGGGGCGGCGGCCGATGCGGTCGGCGAGGTGGCCGAAGCAGAGGATCCCGACCGCCATTCCGGCGATGGTCACCGCGGTCCAGGCGGCCGACTGGGTCAGCGCGAAGCCGAACCGGGTCGACAAGTAATTCGGCAGCCAGATCATCACGCCGTAATAGCCGAAGTTCTGAACCGAGCAGAGGATGACCATGCCGAGGCTGAGCTTCGCGGTCTCGACATCCTTGATCAGCAGGCGAAGCGCCGATTCCTTCGGCCTGTTCTGCGTGCCCGCCACGAAGACGTCCGGCTCGTGCAGCGAGTGGCGGATGACATAGGCGACGACCGCCGGGAGGACGCCGAGGGCGAACATCCCGCGCCAGCCGATCACCGGCAGCAGGAGGGGCGTGGCGAGAGCCGCCGCGAGCACGCCGAACTGCCACCCCAGGCCGACATAGGACGACGCCCGGGCCCGCTTGGAGGCGGGCCACGCCTCGGCGACGAGGGCCATGCCGATGCCGAACTCGCCGCCGAGCCCGATCCCCGCGACCGTGCGATAGATCAGGAGGTCCCAGTAGCCCCGCGCCAGGGCGCAGAGGCCGGTGAAGACGGCGAACAGCACGATGGTCCAGGTCAGGACGCGGACGCGGCCGAGCCGGTCCGACAGCATGCCGAAGCCGACGCCGCCGATCACGGCGCCGATCAGCGTCGCGGTCACCAGCGAGGCGCCCTGCGCCGCGCTCAGACCCAGGTCGGCGGATATCGCCTTGAGGGCGAAACCGAGGATCATGAGATCGAACCCGTCCATCGCGTAGCCGATGGCCGACCCCCACAGCGCCTTTCGGGCGGCGCTGCCGACGCCGCCCGCCGCTGCGTGGTCCGCAGGCCCATCCATGGTTGAAACGAGATCTGCCACCTTGCTCCTCCGGGGATCCGCCACCACGATCGTCCGCATGGGCGCGCCGCGCTCGACGCGGTCAGACCGCGCTGACCCATCTGCGAACGGTCCTTGCTACGCAGGAAGCACTGTTCCTCGCGCGCCCGGCCTGGGGCGCGTGCCGTGACCTTCACGTCGCGAGATGCATGCCGCACGCCACCGAGGTGCCCTTGGGGCAGCGCCAGTCCGTTGTGTCACGCGCGATCTCATTCGCAAGAAAAATCTCATTATTGAGACACGCGGAAAGGACGTCTCCCTCCGGAGCCGCGCGCAGGGCCGGAGGGTCGACCGACCGGGCGATCGTCGCGCCCGCCACCATGACCTGGAAAGCACCGCCCCGATCGGCGAAGGTCGCCTGGCCGGCCTGCCCGTCTCGGCAGCCCGACGAAACCGGTCCGGCCGGCCACCCTGGCGGAGATCCCCACGAGCCGCACCACGCCCCGGGACACGACCATGCGACAGATCTCCATCCTGCACATCGGAAGGACCGGCGGCACTGCCCTGCGGGCCGTCGTCGATGCGCACAAGGCGCGCCATCCCTCCGCCGCGATCGAGGTCTTCCCGCATCGCGTGACGCTGGCGCACCTGCGCCGCGATCACCCCGAGAGCGGGATCGTCTTCTTCGTCCGCGAGCCGGTCAGGCGCTTCGTGAGCGGGTTCAACAGCCGCCTTCGGAGAGGTCAGCCGCGCTACAACGTCCCATGGTCGCCCGACGAGGAACTGGCATTCACCCGGTTCTCCGATGCGAGTGCGCTCGGCGAAGCGCTCGGGGCCGACGATCCTGGGAGACGCGACGATGCCGCACACGCGATGCGCAGCATCGCGCATGCGCGGCGTGACCTCACCCATTATCTCGGTTCGGTCGAGGCTCTCGACGCCGCGCGCGATCGCATCCTGCTCATCGGCAGCCAGGACACCTTCGATTGCGATGTTGCCAAGTTGAAAGTTCTGCTTCGGATCGACGATGATATTCATCCGCCGCAGGACGATGTTGCGGCCCGCCGCAATCCCGCTGCTCTGCCGCGCGATCTGACGCCGGCCGCCGAGCACAATCTGAAGATTTGGCATTCCAACGACTATCAAATCTATGAATGGTGCAGGGCGTTCCGCGAAGAGCGCGACGGCAGGAATGCGGGCACCAGGGCGTCGTCCGACGACGTGGCCGCCGGTCCGTCGTAGACCGCATCGTCACCAGCACGACAGCCAGGCGCGAGGGGCGGCGGGCGCGGCCGGACGGACATCGTCAGCCGAGCGTGAGCGGCGACGGCGGCGCCCGTCACGCGGCGACGCCTTCGGGGCGGCGTCGGCTTCTCCGGTCCCGGGGTCGCGGGGCGAGTCCGGCCCGACGATGGATCGGCGGCGGACCGGTTACGGTACCATATTACCGTAGAGGTCGGCGGAATGTCTGCTATCGCTCCGAGATGACATCCTCTGACGCAGGTGCCTCGCCGTCGGTCCGGGAATTCGATCGTGATCTGCAAGCAGCGAAAACTGATATTCATTCACATTCCGAAATGCGGTGGCACGTCGATCTAAAATATCATCTGGACAAATGAGTATGAAAGGAGCGAAGACACACTCTGGAACGGCTTCATCGGACCATTTTCTAATCGGTATCAGACAGACGGCCTGCAGCACCTCACAGCGAGTCTCGTAAAGAGGCACATAGGCGACAGTTTATTCGATGAATGCTTGAAGTTCGCTGTCGTCCGTAACCCGACGGATCGCATCGTATCACAGTTCAAATACATGTCGGTACGCTCGGATCTTCGGGAGTTCATCGGCCTGAAGGATCGTTACGGATTCGAGGCTTGTTTGGAAGCCATTCAAAAAAGGAAACATGTCCAATGAATGCCGCAGGTAGATTTCATTCGTTCCGCGTCCGGAGATACTATCGTGGACAAGATCTACCGGCTGGAGGATCTGTCATCCGATCCCTCGCCTCTCGCCGCCGATATCGGAATTCCCATCGAGACCCTGCCCCGTGAGAACCACACTGACGGCGTGAGAAAACCCGCCTTGAAACCATCCGACTTCAGCATGATCGTTGATATGTTTCGGCAAGATTACGAATTCCTGGGTTACAGCATCCCGACGCTGGATTCGGCTCGATCGCACGATCCGGAGCATGCCGGCAGCGGCCCTGCCATCGCCCCTTGGGCCGAGGGGGAACGGCAGGACCGTCGTGGCGAACGCGACGCAGGCCGCGCCTCCGACATGCGGCGCTGAGAGCCTGTTGCGCGATCCGAGCGGTGAGCCTGCCGGCGCATGAGGGTTGCGCCGCTCGCGGCGCGGATCAGCGCCTGCGCGCCGGACGAGGCGAGGACGTCGGCGGATGTGATCGGGAGCCGCCCGCCGGAATCGACCGCGATTCGACGCTGAGGGGCCCGGCCCTTCCCGACAAGGGCCGCTTCGCCGCGCGGTCCTGGCGGGCAGCGCCCGTCGCGGATCGGCACTGTGACGTACTCATAAGCCTCTGATGCCGGGAAGCCGGTGTCTCCCTTTGCGGCATCGGCGGCGACGCGTGGCGCACGGCGGCGGGAACCACGGCAAAAGGGACAAACCGCGGCGCTAATCCGTTCTCAATACCGGACAAATTAGCGAAATTGGCGGAGAGGGAGGGATTCGAACCCCCGATGGACTTGCGCCCATGCCGCATTTCGAGTGCGGTGCATTCAACCGCTCTGCCACCTCTCCGGCGCCGCGCCTGGCCGCTCGGGCCGGGTTTCGCGTCGCGCCAGCGTCGCTTTCGCGTCGCAGGCGGGCGCCTTTAACACGGCATCGCGACCGGTCACAAGCGCCGATCGCGCGATGCCGCGAGAAAACGCGAGTCAGCCCGCGGAGCCCCGCCCCGAACCGGCGAGGCTCACCCGCCGGGCCGCCGGGAGGCGCGGCTCGGCGGCGCGCAGGCTGCGGCTGCGCGACTGCGCGTGCAGCACCGAGCCGGCGAGCCCCGCCGCCTGGATCAGGTCCGCCTCCTCGCAGGTCGCCGCGATGCGCAGCCCGATCTCGTGGGTGTGGCTCTTCCCGTACAGGTACGCGGCCAGCCGGGCCCGGGTGCGGGGCGGGATGTCCGCCACGATCGCGTCCACCGTCTCGCTGTCGCCCCGGTAGATCTGGCCGAGAACCGGCAGAGGCACGGGACATTCCGCCTCGTCGGTCGACTGGGGTCGGGCGTTCGGCAGCGGCATGGCGCACCTGTGAGCGGGGATGCGGCAAGCCTGTGAGCGTACGATTAACAATCACTTAAACCGGCACCGAGCGAGCGCCGGAACCGCCACGAAGGCAAGTTGATCGGCAGAAAGGACGCAGGCCCGCCGCCCGCGACCCTGCGTCGGTCACGGGTGCCGATGGATCGGATCGACCCAGTAGACCGTCTCGGGCGGCTCCGCCGGCGCCACGTCGGGCAGATTGACCACCACCGCCTCGTTGTCCGAGCGCACCAGCACGCATTCGAGCGGCTCGTCCGGCGAGGCGTTGATCTCCTGATGGGGCACGTAGGGCGGCACGTAGATGAAGTCACCCGGCCCCGCCTCGGCGGTGTATTCCAGGCGGTCGCCCCAGCGCATGCGAGCGCGCCCGCGCACGACGTAGATCACGCTCTCCAGCGCGCCGTGATGGTGCACCCCGGTCTTGGCGTCCGGCTGGATCGCCACGGTGCCGGCCCAGATCTTCTGCGCGCCGACCCGCGCGTGGTTGATCGCGGCCTGCCGGAACATCCCCGGCGTCTGGGCGGTGTTCGGGTCGAGCCGGTCGCCGGTGATCACCCGGACGCCGTCGTGCTTCCAGCGCGGCGACGCCTCGCCGTGATCGGGGTCGTGGGGCTCGTCCGCCATGTCGTCGGCTCCTCTCCGGTCGCCCCGTCATCCTGCGCCAAGCCGCGCCGCGGCGCCAGCGCAAAGCCGCCGTCCATCGTTCGCTTTACCGAACGTCTAGGCCGCCAGGTCCCGGCGAATACCGGTGCGCGACCGCTCAGAAGCAGGGATCTTCTCGCGGAACCGCCTCGGCGCGGAGGCTTCTGCTCCCTCGACTTGTTCTATAGAAAGAACATTCCGGTTGACAGGGCGGAGCCCGCCTGGGATCTTCGCGGAGGACGGAGGGGGCGCCCCGCCGTGCCAGCGCGCCGGGGCCGCCCCGGCCTTCCCGGAGACCTGCGGCGATGCGGCCGATCCCGATGCGACGCGACCGCCTCCGCCACGCCGTGCGGGGCCCGGCCCGCACCCTCCTCGACGGCTGTCGCGGCTGAGCCTCGCCCGCGTCACCCCCGTCACCGCGCGCCGCAGCGCCCGCCCCGCCGGCGCGCGCCGGCGAGAGGAGTCGTGTCACCATGTCGTCAGCCCGCATCGTGGAGGTCGGCGAGACCTCCGCCGGCATCGTCGTGCCCGAGGCCGAGGGATTCCGCTTCTTCGCCGCCCATCCGGATTTCGTCCGCCTCGAGGGCCGGATCTTCCGCAGCCCGCGCCACGCCACGCGCGCCGCGAGCGAGCTGAGGGCGCGTCGGGGCAAGCCCTCCCGCCACTGACCGCGCGCGGGCGGCCCCTCGTCCCGACGCCCGGGATGCCGACGCATCGGGCCGTCTCGACGCGTCGACACCGAGCCGAGGGCTCGGCGACGCGTCGAGAACGGAACCGGCGGTCACGTCCGTGACCGCCGGGATCAGCGGTTGCGCGCGAGGAGCAGGATCCAGCCGATGCCGATCGTCAGGACCAGGATGCCGATCGTCGCGAAGGCCGGGGTGCCGTGCTCCATGAGCTTCGGGGCGAGCTGCGTGGCGAAGGCCGCCACCACCAGCCCCACCGCCACCCGGGCCGCCGCCCGCTCGATCCCCCGGGTGAGCTTGTCCATGCCCTTGAGCTCGATCTCCACCGTGACGCGGCCCTGCTTCAGGCGCACCAGCATCAGGTGGACGAGGGTCGGCAGCTCGGAGGCGGCCCCGTAGAGGCCGGCGGCGAGCCCCTCGAACTTGCTCTTGACCTCCTTGAGCGAGAAGCGCGTGCGCATCGTGCGCTTCACGGTCGGGCCGGCCGCCGCGAAGAGGTCGAATTGCGGGTCGAGCTGGCGCATCACCCCGTCG
Organism: Methylobacterium sp. CB376; assembly: GCF_029714205.1. Classification (NCBI taxonomy): domain Bacteria; kingdom Pseudomonadati; phylum Pseudomonadota; class Alphaproteobacteria; order Hyphomicrobiales; family Methylobacteriaceae; genus Methylobacterium; species Methylobacterium sp. CB376. Next base: position 3,366,578 of record NZ_CP121648.1, read on the forward strand.
GCCGTGACGAGGCCCTTGAACAGGATCGCCAGGTCGGTCGGCATGGCGAGGTCGTTCTCGCGCGCCATGGTCATGAAATCCGTGAGCACCACCCCGAGATTCAGGGTCGCCCCGTTGTGGCGCATCACGAAGGCCTGCGAGGCGGCCTCCAGGCGGGTCAGGTCGGGCGCGCTGCCGCCGGTCCAGTCGAGCAGCACCGCCATCAGCCCGTCCGCGTCCTCCTTCAGCATCGCCCCGATCAGGATCAGGAGCTGGGCCCGGCGGCGCTGCGACAGCCGCCCGATGATGCCGAAATCCACGAAGGCGATGCGGTTGCCGGTCAGGCAGAGCAGGTTGCCGGGATGCGGGTCGGCGTGGAAGACGCCCTCGATCAGCGACATCTGCAGGAAGGCGTCGGTGCCGCGCTGCGCCAGCACCACCCGGTCGTAGCCCTCCTCGTCCAGCCGCTTGATGTCGGTCGGGGGAATGCCGTGGATGAACTCCTGCACGAGCACCCGCTCGGAGGTCCATTCCCAGTAGATTTTCGGGAAGACAATGTCGTCCCGGTCCGCGAACAGCCCGGCGAGCAATTCGCAGTTGCGGGCCTCGTTCAGCAGGTCGAGTTCCTCGCGCAGGCCCTGCGCGATGTGGCGCATCTGCTCGTGCGGCCGGTAGCGCGTCATCTCCGGCCACTCGCTCTCGACGATGCGCGAGGCGTGCGAGAGCAGCCGCAGGTCGGCCTCGATGATCTTCTGCACGCCGGGGCGGCGCACCTTGACGATCACCTCCTCGCCGCTCTCCAGCCGCGCCCGGTAGACCTGGGCGATGGAGGCGGAGGCGAGCGGATTGGTGTCGAACTCGGAGAAGATCTCGCTCGGGGGAGCGCCGAGGTCGGCCTCGAGTTGCGGGCGGATCACCTCCCAGGGCACCGGCGCCACCCGGTCGTGGAGCTTGCCGAGTTCCTCCGTCCATTGCGGGGCGAGGAGGTCGGCCCGGCTCGCCAGCACTTGGCCGAGCTTGATGAAGGTCGGGCCCAGCGCCTCGATGGCGCGGCGCATCCGCTCGGGCTGCGACAGGCGCGTGAGGTCGACCGCCGGCGTGCTGCGCCAGGCGAGGCGCGGGATCGCCCGCAGGCCGAGGCGGTCCACGACCTGGTTCACGCCGAACCCGATCAGGATCCCGGCGATCTCCTGAAGGCGCTGCCGGTCGCGCGCCGCAACGAAAGCGGTTTTCAGCATGGATGCATCAGCTCAGCCCGGCTGCCATGGGAGGTAAAGCACAGTGTGGGGCTGCCGCGCTGCGCTCCTTGACGAAACAGGCGCGCCGCCCGGCGCCGGATCGAGTCATGCCCGGGTCGTTCGGGTAGGCCCTCAACTTGGCGGGACTTTGGCGGGCGGCGGACGGGCCGGGCTCCGCGGCAGGGCCGCGGGTACGGGAGCGGCACGGGACAGGCCACGGCGACATTCATTCCGTCCGGCGCGACGACGACGCTCGCGGTAGCGCATGCGCCGGGCCGGCACAACGTGGCGGATCCGCCACGGCCGCCGGCGGGCCGCCGGGCCGGCGGCGGAGACGGCAAAGAAAAGCCCCGCGGTCACCCGACCGCGGGGCCGAGAAGGGGCGGAAGGCCTCCCGCCCCTCGCTCTCGCGAGGCCCCGGACCAACGGTCACGGACGTGACCGTCGGTCCGGTTGCCGAAGTGACGTGAGAAGTGACGTCACATGCGGCCCGCGCCCGAGGCGCCGGCGCCGCCCGCCTTCCCGGCGCCGCCCGAGGCGCCCGCCGCGCCGCCCTGGCCACCGCCCTGGCCGCCGCGCATCGTGCTGCCGGTGGTCTCGGGCGCGCCGCCGCGGCCCTGGCCGCCGGAGCGGTCGCGCAGGCCCTGGGCCTGGTCCTGGCCGCCGCGGCCCATCCGGTCCTGACCGGAGCGGTCCTGGCTCATGCGGTCGCCGCCGCCCTGCCCGCGCTCCTGACCGGCGCGCTGCTCGCTGCGCCCGCGCTCGCTCGTGCCGCGCTCCTCGCGGCGCTCGCCGGTGCGGATCTCGTCGCGCCCGCCGCGCACCGAACTCCGCTCGCTCGAGCGCACGTCGACCCGGTCGTGCCGCTCGCCGCGGATCCCGACGCTGCCGGTCGTGCTCGACCGCTCGGTGACCACGAGCCGGCGATATTCCGGCGAGCCGTAGACCACCCGCCGGCCGTGCACCACGACGTAGCGCGGCCCGCTATGCTCGCGGACGACGAGGCGGCGGTACTCGGGCGAGCCGACCCGCACGCGGCGGCCCTGGATCACCACGAATTCCGACCCGGCATGGCGCACGCCGCGCTTCTGGCGCTGCTCGATCACCACCAGGCGGCGGTACTCGGGCGAGCCGTAGACGACGCGCTGGCCCGCCACCGTCACCGTGCGACGCCCGCCGCCGTGCTCCTCGCGGCTGCTGGTGCGCACGCTGCCGTGCTCCTCGCGGGTCCGCTCGGCATGCACGCCGCGCTCGTGCCGGACGCTGTCGCGGCCGCCCCGCATCTCCTCGCGGGCCTGGCGGCCGTCGCGGTCGCGCCCGTCCATCCCGGCCTCGTGCCGGCCGCGGCCCTCGCCCTTGTCGTCGCGGGCACCCATCTCCTGCCGGGCGCCGCGCTGGCCCGTGTTGCCTTGGCCCGTGTTGCCTTGGCTCATCTTGCCTTGGCCCGTGCCGGCCTGGCCCATGTTGCCCTGGCCCATGTTGCCCTGGCCCATGTTGCCCTGGCTGCCGTTCTCGCTGCGGGCGCCCTGCCCGCCGGCGCGCGTCGCCCCGCCGGACGAGGCATCGCCGGAGGACCGGCCGCCGGAGCCGCTGCCCGACATCGCGGCGCCCTGCCCGCCCGCGGACCCGCCCGGCGACCCGGCGCCGGTCTGGGCGAAGACCGAGGTGCTGATCAGCAGGGCGGCGAGGCCGACGGTCACGCGGCCCATGGACGATTTCGTCATGATGCTCCTCCGAGAGTGCAGAAAAATCTGCCTCAAAACGTCGTCTCATGACTATCGTTCCATTCCGCCGGCATACCTCGCCGCTATTGCCAAGGTGATCGTCATTCCTGTTCTGGTGAGTGGCAGGACAAGACAGATCGGAAGCGCCGCGCCGGGGCTCCGCCGGGGGCCGAACCGTGCGGCGCGCGGGCGCGCCGGCGGGAACCTTGCCGGGTGATTGGCGTTTTCGGGGACCGTGGCCGTGAGCCCGGCCACCCTGAGCCCGGCCACCCGCCGCGAGGGACGCATCGACGACATGCTGGCGGAGACCTCGACAGCGCCCGAGCGTGATTGGCTGGATCTCGGGTCCTCCCCGGCTCCCGCCCCTCCCCCGCCGCAGGCGCCGCCTCCCGGATGGTCCGCCCGGATCGCCGGAGAGGCCGTCCGCGTCGGACAGGCGGTCGCCGCGCGCTGGCAGCCGGCCCTCGCCGCCAGGGTCGCGCCCCTGCGCCTCGCGGCGGGCCGCGCCGGCGCCCGCCTCGCCGCCCATCCCCTGGCGCGGCGCGCCCGCTCCGGCGCCGGAGCCGCGGCCGAGCGCCTCGCCGCCCTGCGCTGGAGCCGGCTCGCCCTCACCCTCGGCCTGCTCCTCCTCGTGGGCTGCGCCGCGCTCCTCGCCGTGAGCGCCGCGACCCTGCCGCGCCTCGACGGGCCGGGCCCGGCCAGCGCGCCGGTCACCGTCAGGGCCGAGGACGGCGAAGTGCTCGCCACGCGGGGCAGCCTGCGGGGCAGGCCCCTGCCCGCCTCGGCCATCGCGCCGGCGATGCGGCGCGCGATCATCGCCGCCCAGGATCCGTGGTTCATGGACCCCCACCGGCTCGACGCCGCCGGCGTCGCGGCGGTGATCCGCGGCGCCTTCCGGGACACGATCAGCCCCGGCCCGCGCGAGGGCAGCGCGCGGCTCACCCAGCGCCTCGTGCGCACCCAGCTCCTCGGCGGCGAGCGCGGCCTCGTGCGCAAGCTGCAGGAAGCGATGCTGGTGCTCTGGCTGCAGGCGCGGGCCAGCCCCGACGAGATCGTGGCGCGCTTCCTGAGCGGTGCCGCCTTCGGCCCCGACCTGATCGGGCTCGACGCCGCGAGCGAGCGGCTGCTCGGCAAGGCCCCGCGCGACCTCACCACCGCGGAGGCCGCCCTCCTGGCCGGGCTCACCCTGCCCCCCGCCGACCTCCGGCCGGACCGCGACGTGGAGGCCTCCCGTGCCAGGGCCCGGGGCGTCCTCGACGCCATGGTGATGACGGGCGCCATCACGCGCCTGGAGGCGGAGGAGGCGGGCCGCGCGCTCGCGGCGATCAAGTCGCCCACCGCGACGGCGGTCACCCGCAGCGGGGTCGTCGACCTCGCCGTGCTGGCGGCCCGCGACCGCCTCGGCGACGAGGTGCGGAACGCCTCGCTGCGCATCTCCCTCGACCGGTCGCTCCAATCCGCCGCCGAGGCAGCCGTGAACAAGCGCCTCGACGTGGCGGCCAGGAACCGGGGCGACCGGGCCGGGCTGGTGGTCCTCGGCCCCGACGGGGCAATCCTCGCGGCGGTGAGCGGCGGCAGCCCGCTCGCGGCCGATCCGGCCGGGCGCGCCGCCGCGGAGGCGAGCCTGCGCCGGGTGACCCGCGACGGGCGCCCGGTCTACGACCGGCCCCAGGCGGCCACGCTCGACCCCGCGACCGTGCGGGCGCGGGCCTTCGCGCTGCTGTCCGGCCTCGCCCGCTTGCCCGAGGGCGTCGCGGCGGCACCCGCCGCCCGGGACGGCCTCGCGGTCGGGCCGGCCGGCGACGTCACCCTGGGCGTCTGGGTGGCGTCGGAGGACGAGGGCGCCGCGAGCGCGGGCCCGTCCGAGATCTTCCAGGACCTCGCCGCGAAGCTCCGGGACCGGAGCGAGCCGCCGCCGCGGGGGGCCGCCGCCCGCCGCACCTGGCAGCCCCCCGAGGAGCCGCGCAATCCCCCGCCGCTGCGCGGCACCGCGCGGGTGGTCGATACCGGCCGCCTCAAGGTCGAGGGCCAGCCGGTGCGGCTGTTCGGGGTCGAGGGCCAGGGCGGCCGCGCGGCCCGCGAGTTCCGCCAGTACCTGCGCCAGCGCGACGTCTCGTGCGAGCCGGCGGGCGAGGCGGAGGTCTATCGCTGCCGGGCGGGATCGCAGGACCTGTCCGAGGTCGTGCTGTTCAACGGGGCGGGGCGGGCCGCGCCCGGGGCCACGCCGGAGCTGCTCGCCGCGGAGGCGAACGCCAGGGCGCGCAAGGCCGGCATCTGGCAGGAGTGATCCGGGATCGGCCTGATCGAAGCGGCTCCCGGATCACGAGCCCGCGCGGCGCCTGAGCGCGGCGCCTGAGCGCGGCGCCTGAGCGAAGCCGACATCCGCATGGCGAAGCAATCCGTCGGATGTCGTATGAACCGGGCGAGGACGCGCCCGGCGCGCCTTCCCGTGCGAAACGCCGTTCCGCAACATTGACAAGTCGCGCGCGGGGCCGAAGCATGCGCCCGGGCTCGCCAGAAGGCCCGGACAGGGATCACCCGCGTGAGGAAAACGCTCCTAGCCGCCGCGTGCGTGGCCGCGTGGCACGGCGCGGCCTGCGCCCAGCAGGCCGCCCCGCCGGGCATCTCGGACGGGGTCGTCCGGATCGGGTTCCTGCTCGACATGTCGAGCGTCTACGCGGACGTCACCGGGCCGGGCAGCGCCGCGGCGGCGCGCATGGCGGTGGAGGATTTCGGCGGCAAGGTGCTGGGCGCGCCGATCGAGGTCCTGGTGGCGGACCACCAGAACAAGGCCGACATCGCCGCCGCGACCGCCCGGGCGTGGTTCGACACCGAGAAGGTCGACGCGATCCTCGACGTCGCCGCCTCCGCGACGGCGCTCGCGGCGGCGGACATCGCCAAGGCCAAGCACAGGATCATCGCCTTCAGCGGGCCGGGGGCCGTGCGGCTCACCAACGAGGCCTGCTCGCCCGTCTCGATCCACTGGGCCTACGACACCTACGCGCTCGCCAACGTGACGGCCCAGGCCACCGTGAAGGCGGGGGGCGATTCCTGGTTCTTCATCACGGCCGACTACGCCTTCGGGCACGACCTGGAGCGGGACGCGGGGGCGGTCGTCCGGGCCCAGGGCGGCACCGTGGCGGGGAGCGTGCGGGCCCCCCTCAACACCCCGGATTTCTCCTCGTTCCTGCTCCAGGCGCAGGCCTCCGGCGCCAAGGTGGTCGGGCTCGCCAATGCGGGCCGCGACACCACCAACGCCATCAAGCAGGCCGCCGAGTTCGGCCTGACCCAGGGCGGCCAGAAGCTCGCCGGGCTCCTCGTCTACATCAACGACGTGCACAGCCTCGGCCTCGCCCCGACCCAGGGCATGCTGCTGACCGAGGGCTTCTACTGGGACCTCGACGAGGGCACGCGCGCCTTCTCGAAACGCTACTTCGCCCGGACCGGCCGGATGCCGAACATGTCCCAGGCGGGGGTCTACTCGACGGTGACGCACTACCTGAAGGCCGTCGCCAAGGCCGGCACCGACGAGACCGACGCGGTGATGCGGGCGATGCGCGAGACGCCGGTGGACGATTTCTACGCCCATGGCGGGCGCATCCGCGAGGACGGGCGCATGGTGCACGACATGTACCTGTTCGAGGTGAAGCGGCCCGGGGAATCGACCGGCGAGTGGGACCTCTACCGGCGCGTGGCGACCATCCCGGGCGATCAGGCCTTCCAGCCGCTCTCGGCCTCCCGCTGCCCGCTGGTGAAGAAGTGACCCCGCGCTGGCGCCGCCGCCCGGAGGGCTCGACCTGGGGCGAGTTCGGGCCCGACGACGAACTCGGCCGCCTCAACCTGCTGACGCCCGAGAAGGTGCGCCAGGGGGTGGCCGAGGTGCGCGAGGGCCTGACCTTCTGCCTGAGCCTGCCCCTCGACTACCCGGGCGGCAACGTGCTGAACCCGCGCCGCCACCCGCCGAAGATCACCCCGACCGTGCGGGCGAGCGGCCGCCCGAACTTCAACTTCCCGGTCTGCGAGGAGGTGCCCGACGCCACCGACGTGATCAGCGACGACCTCGCGGTGCTGCACCTGCAATACTCGACGCAGTGGGACGGCCTCTGCCACGTCGGCTCGCTCTTCGACGCGGACGGCGACGGCGTGCCGGAGCCCGTCTACTACAACGGCTTCCGGGCGGACCGGGACATCGCCGGGCCGAGCCGGGCCGAGGAAGCGGGGGCCCCCTCGCGCGCCCGGGCGCTCGGCATCGAGCGGCTCGCCGAGCGGGGCATGCAGGGCCGCGGCGTGATGATCGACCTGCGCGCCCATCTGGGCGACGCCCGCCAGGCGGTGGGCTACGCCACCCTGCGGCGGATCCTGGAGGCGGACCGCGTCGCGGTCGAGCCCGGCGACATGGTCTGCCTGCACACGGGCTTCGCCGAGCGGCTGCTGGGGATGAACCGGGCGCCCGATCCGGCGGAGGTGCACCGGCTCGGGGCCGGGCTCGACGGGCGCGATCCCGACCTCCTCGCCTGGATCACCGAGTCGGGCCTCTGCGCGCTGATCGCCGACAATTACGCGGTCGAGATCTATCCGGCCGGCCCGATGCGGGGCTGCTGCGCCACGCTGCCCCTCCACGAGCACTGCCTGTTCCGGCTCGGCGTCAATCTCGGCGAATTGTGGCACCTCACCCCGCTGGCGACCTGGCTGCGGGCCAACGGGCGCTCGCGCTTCCTGCTCACCGCGCCGCCCCTGCGGATGCCCGGGGCCGTCGGCTCGCCGACCACGCCGATCGCCACCGTGTAGGAGCGGGAGTGTCGACCCGGCCCGGCGCGGGCTTGAGCGAAGCCGACATCCGCATGGCGACCCCATCCGGCGGATGTCGCATCAGAAGTAGGAGCGCACCAGCCCGCTCACCAGCAGGTTCCAGCCGTCGATCAGGACGAAGAACAGCACCTTGAAGGGCAGCGAGATCACGGTCGGCGGCAGCATCATCATGCCCATCGACATCACCACCGTGGCCACGATCATGTCGATGACGAGGAAGGGCAGCGCGATCAGGAAGCCGATCTCGAAGCCGCGGCGCAGCTCCGAGATCATGAAGGCCGGGATCAGGATGCGCAGGTCGACCTTCTCGCCGGCCTCGGCCTTGGGGAAGTTGCGGCTGGCGAGGTCCGCGAAGGTCTGGAGGTCCTTCTCGCGCACGTGGGACTGCATGAACTCGCGGAACGGGTCGACGACCTTGCCGAAGGCGTCCTCCTCGCTGATGCGGTTCTCGGTGAGGGGCCGCACGCCCTCCTGCCACGCCCGGTCGAAGGTCGGCGCCATCACGTAGAAGGTCATGAACAGCGACAGGCTGACCATGAACAGGTTGGCGGGCGTGCTCTGAAGCCCGAGCCCGGAGCGCAGGAAGGACAGGGCGACCACGAAGCGCGTGAAGCTCGTCACCATCACGAGCAGGCCCGGCGCCACGGACAGGACCGTGAGGAGCGCGACCATCTGGATGATGCGCCCGCTCGCCGCGCCGTTGCCGGGCGGCAGCAGCGCGTCCAGGGACGGGAGGCCGGAGGCGGCCTGGGCGGCGGCGGGTCCCGCGGCGAGGAGCGCCAGGATCCCCGCGAGGGCGAGACAGGCGAGGGCCGGGAGGGCACGCGTCATCGGGAGGATCCGCCGCATCACTGGATGATCAGGGTCTCGACCACGAGCTCGCGCACGGCCCCCTTGGTCCGCAGCATCACGCGTTCGTTGAGGTCCTCGCGCAGGTGCATGAGGCCGCTCGCCCCCTGGAGCTGCGCCAGCGACACGGTCCGCAGATAGGCCAGGATGTCCTGGCGGATCTCCGCCACGGCCACGTCGGGATTGGCCACCGCGCCGGTCCTGTAGATGATCGAGCCCTCCAGGCGCACCCACATCTCGCCGGAATCGACGAGGTTGGTGACCAGGGGACCGACGCTGCGGGTGCTGAGGTCGCCCGTGTAGGTCAGGACCTTCTCGGCCCGGGCCTGCTCCTCGGTCTTCTTCTTGTCGACCGCCTTCTCGACGGTGGTGAGCAGGTAGTAGCCGAGGCCGCCGCCGGTTCCGCCCGCGCCGAGCGTCAGCACGGCGAGGGCGAGGAGCCAGCCCTTGCCCTTCTTCGGCGCGGTCGTGGAATCGGGCGAATCGGCCATCGGGCGTGTCCGGGTCCGGGAGCCCGGGACGGGCCTCCGACGCCGCTCTCTTGCCGCCCGGAGCTTGCGCGAGGCAGGTGCCGGGGCCGGCCCGGGGACCTTCGACGAGGGCCCGGGGCCGTCAGCCGGCCGCCGCGGCCGGGAGCGCCGCCTGATCCTCGCCCATCACGGCGGCGGGCGGCCCGAAGCGGACGATGCGGCCCGCCTCCATCACGGCGACCTGGTCGGCCGCCATGTAGGTCGACGGGCGGTGGGCGACGATGATCGTGGTGCGGCCCGCCATCAGGCGGCGCACCGCCTCCTGCACCCGGGCCTCGGAGGCGGGATCGAGGGCGCTCGTCGCCTCGTCGAGGAGGAGGATCGGCGCGTCCTTCAGGAAGGCCCGCGCCAGCGTGACGCGCTGGCGCTCCCCGCCCGAGAGCCGCGCGCCGCCCGGCCCGACCCGGAAGGCGAGCCCCTCCGGCAGCGCCTCGACGAAATCCGCCGCCGCCGCGCGGGCCGCCTCCCGCACCTCCTCGGCCGTCGCGCCCGGGCGGCCGAAGGCGATGTTCGCCTCGATCGTGTCGTCGAACAGCATCACGTCCTGCGTCACCATGGCGATCGCGTCGCGCAGGGAGCGCAGCGTCACGGCGCGCAGGTCCTGGCCGTCGATGAGCACGCGGCCGGCGGTGACGTCCTGCAGCCGCGGGATCAGGTCGAGGAGCGTCGACTTGCCGGCGCCCGAGCGCCCGACGATGGCCGTCACCGTGCCGGGCCGGCACACGAGGTCGATCCCGCGCAGGACCGGCGCCCCCTCCCGGTGGGCGAAGACGACCCCCTCGAAGCGGATCTCCCCCGGGCCGACGCGGAGCGCGGGCGCCCCGGGATCGTCCCGGATCGCCGGCTCCTCGTCGAAGGCCTCGAAGTAGCGCTGCAGGGCGCCCGCCGCCTGCTGCAGCGTGGCGTTGAGGCCGCCGAGCGTCCGGGCGGGCTGCGAGGCGAGGAGCAGTGCGGTGACGAAGCCGGTGAAGTCGCCGATCGAGCGCTCCCCCGACATCACGCGGTCGCCGATCAGCACCATCACGGCGGCGACGCCGAGCCCGCCGCCGATCTCGAGCAGCGGATCGAGGCGCCCGCGGGCGTTGGCGGCCTTCATCTTCAGGCGCCGCACCTGCTCGAATCCCTCGCGGGCCCGGGCCGAGAGGAGATCCTCCAGCCCGTAGACCTTGGCGACCCGCGAGCCGAGCAGGCTCTCGCCGATCAGCCCCGCCGTCGTCCCCACGGTCTCGTGGATGGCGCGGGCGTAGCGGCGCAGCTTCTGGCCGATCTGGCTCACCGGCCGGGCGACGAGCGGGACCATCACCACCGACACCAGGGTCAGGAGCGGGTCCATCCACAGGAGCGCGGCCCCGAGCGCGATCAGCATGGCGAGGTCGCGCAGGAGCACCGTCGAGAGCCGCGTCAGCGCCTCGGTGACGGGCGCGAAATCGGCGGTGAAGCGCTGGGCGAGGGCCGCGGGGCTCTCCCGCGCGGTGCGCCCGACATCGGCGCGGACCAGCCGGGCGAACAGGTCCGAGAGCATGTCGGCCTCGACCCGCGTGACGATGCGGTTCGTCAGGACGAGCTGCGCCAGAAGCGCGGTGCCCCGGAAGGCGGTGGCGAGCAGGATCGCCGCCGGCACGTAGGAGAGCGAGGTGCGGTCGTTCGCCCCGTAGGCCTCGAAGGCGAAGCGCACGACCACCGGGTAGATGCCGGTCGAGGCGCCGACCACCGCGATGGCGAGGGCGAGCCAGGCGAGCGGCCCCTTCTGGCGCGAGAGCCAGCCGTGCCAGACCCGCAGGACCATCGCGCGCCGGGTCATCGCGCCGCGCCCTGCGCGTCAGTCGCGCCTCCGGCCGGATCGGCCGCCCGCGACGGGGCGCGCTCGCGCATCTTGGCCTCGCGCATCTTGGCCTCACGCATCTTGGCGATGCGCAGGAAGCGCCCGAAGGCGAGGATCGTCGCCATCGCGAAGCCGTCGGCCCCGGCGAGGAAGAGCCGGCGCAGGATGTAGAAGCGCAGGAAGGTCGAGGGAAATTCGACGAGGAGGCGGAGGGTCAGGGAGAGGCGCGAGCGCGGCGCCGAGGTGCGCGCGGCCAGCTCCGCCACGTAATTCGCCTTGGCGACGGCGTGGTTCCAGTCGCGGTAGGTGAAGTGCCATGCCACCGCACGAAGTCGCCGCGGCGCCTCGTCGGTGCGGATCTCCAGGTGATCCCAGTTGGGGTTGTCGATGGTGCGCGCGACGCGGCGGTCGTAGAGGTAGATCTGCTCGGTGCAGAACGCGAAGGGAGGCGGCCGGTCGCGGTGCGGCAGGGCCATGGCCTTGCGCACCTTGGCGAGCGCGGGCGGAGGGCCGGGCCGGAACAGCGCCCGGATCTCGCGCACCAGGGCGGGCGTCAGCACCTCGTCCGCATCCATGCTGAAGACGTGGTCGTGGCGGCACTCCCCCTCCCCGAACCGCCGCTGCGGCCCGAAACCCGCCCAGGGGTTGGTGACGACCCGCGCCCCGAGGGAGCGGGCGATCGTCGCGGTCGCGTCGGTCGAGCCCGAGTCGATCACGAGGATCTCGGCCCGCAGCGGCAGGGCGGAGCGGATCGCCGCCTCGATGCGGTCGGCCTCGTTGAAGGCCCGCATCAGGACCGTCAGCGGGATGGGTTCGTCGTCGGCTCTGGTCAATCGTCTCGGCTCCGGGCGCCCGCTTGAGCGGTGCGAGTGTGGCGGAACTTGGTCGGCGGTCCTCGCCCGGGCCGATCCGCGGGCCCGATCCGGTCCCGCCGCGCCGCGGAACGCCCGTCCCGGTCGGCACCGGCCCGACCGCCCGACGCCCGCGCTGACGCAGGGCGGGCCCCGTGCGCCGCCCCACCGCGCCAGCGCCGGGCAAGTCCCGCACGCGGCCCGTACTGTCGTTCGTGACAATGTGGGCGCCGGCCGATCGGGTGCGCAGGTCCGAGGATTGGGTCTGAACTTGCCATTTGTGAAGGCGTCGGCAGCGTGAATCGGCCATACTGACAAGGTCGGTCCGCGGCCCGTCGGCCACCCGGCCTGTCCGTCCGTCAATGCGGGAGCGCATCTGCGGGCGGGAGGGACGCGTCCGAGGCCCCCAAAGCGACTGCCCTGCCGGCCCCGCCGGCAGGGCACTTTTCGCGAGGGCCCCTGGCCCCTGGTCCTTGACCCCTGGCCCTTGACGCGGCGGCGGGACGCGGCAGATGTCGGGGCCGCGGAGGACCCGCCACACCCGAGAGGGGCCACCCGGTGGAGGATTATCGCGCCGAGCTGCTGCGCCAGGTCCGGGCCGGCGACATCGCCACCGGCGAGGCCGCGAGCGCCTGCCTGCCCGGCCTGCTGCGGCGCCTCGATCGGCACGAGCGCGGCGTCGCGAGGAACATCCCGGTCCTGTCCCTCTACCATCGCTGGCGTCGCCACAGATTGCGCCTTCAGGTTGCGGATGCGCGCTGGCACATCGAGCAGGGACGGGCCGCCCGGATGGGCGAGCTGCTCGGCCGCCGCTGAGGCCGGCCGCGCGCCCTGCCCCAACGAAGGCCGCGCGGCGCGCGGGCGCGCCGGCCGGGTGCGCCGGCTTTGCGCCGCGCCCTCCGGATGTTCTATGCTGAAATCGTGGGGAACCGTTCGGCAAGTTGCAGCTCAGCACAGAGACAATCTCCACTCGCTTGTGGGGCGGGCCGACCGGTGGGGGAGCGGGTGACAATCCGGTGATGCGGGATGTCTTGCGACATTGGGCCGGAACGGTCCGCGGCCGGACGCCGTCCCGGTCGAGGTCGTCGGGCCCGATCGCGAACCGGCTCGCGATCCTGTCGGCGGCCGTGCTGCTGTCCCTCGCGGCGATCATCGGGTTCGTCGCCTGGCGGAGCTACCAGGTCTCCCTGCGCGAGGCGCGGATCGACGCGGCCAACCTCGCCCGCGCCCTCGACCAGCACACGGCGCGCACGATCGAGGCGGTCGGGCTCAATCTCGGGATCGCGCAATTCGCGATGGAGCGCGACGGGCTCGAGACCTTCGCCCGCACCGGCCTGGCACTCCTCACCCGGCTCGCGGCCGCCTCCTCGCCGATCCGGGACATCGCGGTTCTCGGCGCGGACGGGAGCGTCCTCGTCGGTACCCGCGAGCACGCCGAGCCGGCCGGGGACCGGAGCTACTTCACGGTCCACCGGGACGACCCGCTGGCCGGCCTCTTCATCAGCCCGGCCTTCCGCGACCGCGCCGGCGACGACCGGGCCATCGTGGTCAGCCGCCGCCTCGCCCTGCCGGACGGACGGTTCGGGGGCGTGATCGCGGCGACCCTCGACGTCGACTATTTCCGCCGGTTCTACCGGACCATGGAGGTCGGCCCGGGCGGGGTCGTCGCGCTGCTCGGGGCGGACGGGCGCCCCCTCGTGGTCCATCCGTGGCGCGACGACGGCGGCGACCTGCCCCGCCTCGATCTCGCCGCCGCGCTGCCGCCCGGGGCTGAGGCCGGCCTCGTCACGGAGGCGGCCGACGCGCAGGGCGTCCTGCGCCTCGTCGCCTACCGCCGCGTGGAGGCGCTGCCGCTCGTCGCGGTGGTGGGTCTCGCCCGCGAGGACGCGCTCGGGTCCTGGCATCGCCAAGTGCTGGTCCTGACCGGGATCGCCCTGGCGGCGCTCGGCCTGACCTGGCTGATCGGGCTGCGGCTCGGTCGAACCCTGGCGCAGCAGCGGGCGAGCGAGACCCTGTTCCGGGCGATGTTCGAGGCGGCGAGCGAGGCGCAGTTCATCTGCCGGCTGGAGACGGACGGGTCGTTCCGGCTCGAAGCCTGCAACCGGGCCGCGGCGGCGCGGCTCGGCGCGGCGCCCGAGGCGCTGGTCGGGCGGCCCCTCGGCGGGGCGCTGCCGGCCGGGCGGGTCGCGCGGATCGAGGCGGACCTGCGCCGCTGCCTCGCCGCGGGCAATCCGATCCGCCTTCAGGAGAGCGGGGATGGGGCCGGGCGGGTCTTCGAGGAGGTGCTCACCCCCCTGCGGGACGAGGCGGGCCGGCTCGACCGCGTCCTGGCCTCGATCCGCGAGATCACCCACCTCAAGCGCGCAGAGGCGGAGACGCGCGAGGCGGTCCGCCGGCTGCTGATGGCCGAGGAGATCGCGCATGTCGGCCACTGGCGCATCGACCTGCGCGACGACAGCATGACCTGGTCGCGGGAGGTGTTCCGGATCCACGGCCTCGAACCCGGCAGCGTCGCGCCGACGCTCGCGGCCGCGCTCGGCTTCTGCCACCCGGACGACCGGCCCGCCGTGGCGGCCTCGATCGAGGCCCAGATCGCGTCGAAGCAGCCCGCCACCGACGCGTTGCGCATCGTCCGGCCGGACGGCAGCATCCGCCACGTGGTCACCCGCGCCCTGTGCGAGTTCGGCCCGGACGGCGCCGTCGCGGCCCTGTTCGGCACGCTGAGCGACGTCACGGAGCTGCGCCGCGTCGAGCGCGAGGCGGCCGAGGCCGCCTCCCTCCTCGCCACCACGCTCGAGAGCATGGACCAGGGGCTGATCGTGGTCTCCCCCGAGGGCCGGATCGAGATCTGCAACGCGCGGGCGCTGGCGCTCCTCGGCCTGCCGCCCGAGCTGATGGCCGGGAAGCCCACGACCCACGAGGTGCTCGAGCACCAGTGGCGGAGCGGCGAGTTCGCCGGGGCCGAGGAGGAGGTGCGCCGCCTGATGCGCGCGGGCGGGATCGTGCCCGAGCCCCACACCTACACCCGCGTGCGGCCGAACGGGACCGTGCTGGAGATCCGCACCATGCCGATGGCCGGCGGCGGCCTCGTGCGGACCTACACCGACATCACGGCCCGGCGTCAGGCCGAGGAGGCCCTGCGCGAGAGCGAGAGCCGCCACCGGCTGATCGCCGAGAACGTCAGCGACGTCATCACCCTGCGCCGCGCCGGCGGGGACGGCGCCCTGCTCTACGTCTCACCCGCGATCCGGACCGTGCTCGGCTACGCGCCCGAGGACTTCGCCGCGCGGCCCGCCGAGTCCCTGCTCCACCCCGAGGACCGGGACCGGGTCGCGGCGGTCACCGCCGCCATCGACGCCGCGCGGCCCACCGCCACCAGCGTGCACCGGCTGCGTCACCGGGACGGGCACTGGGTCTTCGTCGAGACCGCCCTGACCTGGATGCAGGGGGAGGGCGCGCGGGGCGCGCGCATCCTCGCGGCGATGCGCGACGTCAGCCGGCGCGTCGCCGCCGAGGCGGCGGTGCGCGAGAGCGAGATGCTCTACCGGCTGCTCGCCGAGACCACGAGCGACGTGATCACCCGGCTCGACCTCGGCCTCGCGTGGCAATACGTGTCGCCGGCCTGCCGCGCGGTCCTCGGCTACGAGCCCGAGGACTTGCTGCGCCAGCGCCCCTCCGCGGTGGTCCATCCGGACGACCTGCCGGCCCTGCAGGACCTCGCGCGGCGCCTCGCCGCCGGCGAGATCGCGGGCGAGCATGTGACGACCACCTTCCGCACGCGCCACGGGCGCGGCGGCTTCGTGTGGACCGAGGCCGGCCTGAGCCTGATGCGGGACGAGGGCGGGGCGCCGGTCTCGATCGTCTGCTCCCTGCGCGACGTGACCGCCCGCAAGGCCGCCGAGGCCGCCCTGGAGGCCAGCGAGGCCCGCTACCGGTTCCTCTCGGAGAACGGCAGCGACATGATCGTCCAGGCCGACCGGGACAGCGTGCGCCGCTACGTCTCGCCGGCCTGCCGCGAGATCCTCGGCTACGAGCCGGAGGAGATCGTCGGCACCAAGCCCCTCGACGGCGTCCATCCGGACGACCGCGCCGCCCTCGCGGCGACCCTCGCGGACCTCGCCGCGGGGACGCGCGACGTCGCCACGAGCCGCCAGCGCTACCGGCGGCGGGACGGCAGCTACGTCTGGGTCGAGGCGAAGTTCCGCCTCCTGCGCGACGCGGAGGGACGGGCCGAGGGCTACGTCGCCTCGGTGCGCGACGTCTCCGAGCGCCAGCGCCAGGCCGAGGCGCTGGAACTCGCCCGCGACGCCGCCGAGCAGGCGAGCCGGGCCAAGACCGACTTCCTCGCCTCGATGAGCCACGAGATCCGCACGCCGCTCAACGGCATCCTCGGCTACACCGACCTCCTGCTCGACGATCCGAGCCTCGGCGGCGGGCAGCGCCGGCAGGCCGAGCGCATCCAGTCGGCCGGGGCGGCCCTGCTCACCATCGTCAACGACATCCTCGACTTCTCGAAGATCGAGGCCGGCCAGATCGAACTCGACCCGCAGCCCTTCCTGCTCGACGCCCTCCTCGACAACACGGTCTCGGTGGTGCGCGGCTTCGCCCGCAAGAAGGCGATCGCGGTGGCGGTCCGCCTCGACGGCGCGGCCCCGCGCACGCTGGTCGGCGACCAGGACCGCCTGCGCCAGATCCTGCTCAACCTCCTCAACAACGCGGTGAAGTTCACCCATGCGGGCTCGGTCACGCTGGCTGTGGCCTGCGAGAGCCCGCCGGGGGCGACGGCTTGCCTGCGCTTCGCCGTCAGCGACACCGGGATCGGGATCCCGCGGGACAAGCACGAGCGCCTGTTCCAGCGCTTCAGCCAGGTGGACAATTCGATCCGGAGGGATTTCGGCGGCACCGGCCTCGGGCTGGCGATCTCCAAGAACCTCGTCGAGCTGATGGGCGGCACGATCGGGGTGGAGAGCGTGGTCTCCGAGGGCACGACGTTCTGGTTCACCGTGACGCTGCCGGTGGGGGGCGCCGTCGCGGCGCCCGCCGCGCCGGGCCGCGCCGCCCTCGCCCAACTCCCCGCCCGGATCCTCCTGGTCGAGGACCTGGAGATCAACCAGGACATCGCCCGCGCCGTGCTGGAGGCGGCCGGGCACGAGGTCGACGTCGCCTCGGACGGGCTGGAGGCCATCGTGGCCGTGCAGGCCAAGTCCTTCGACCTCGTGCTGATGGACGTGCAGATGCCCGGCATGGACGGGCTCACCGCCACCCGCCACATCCGGGCGCTGCGCCCGCCGGTCTGCACCGTCCCGATCGTCGCCATGACGGCGAACGTGCTGCCGGCCCAGATCGCCGAGTTCCGCGCCGCGGGCATGGACGACCACGTCGGCAAGCCGTTCAAGCGCGACGACCTCCACCGGGTGGTGGCCCGCTGGAGCCGGGCCCAGGAGCGGGCGCGCCCGCTCCCCCCGGGCGCCCCCGACGGGCCCGTCCTCGACCGCGCCGTCTACGAATCGGCCCGCGGCCTGCTCGGCCCGCAGGGCGTGACGCGCCAGCTCGCCCGCCTCGTGGCCCAGCTCGACGAGCGGCTCGGGGAGGCGCGGCTCTCGCCGGAGGATCGGGACCGGCTCGCCGGCGACGCGCACGCCATCGTGGCGGCTTCGGGCCAGCTCGGCTTCGTCGAGCTCTCCCGCGCCTGCGCCGCGCTCGAGGCGGCCTGCGAGAGCGGGCTCGGCCTCGGTCCGGCGGTGGCGCGGGTGCGCGCGGCGCGGCGCCGCGCGCTCCTGGCGATCGAGGGCCTGCGCGCGGTCGCCTGATCCGGGGGCGCGCGAGCCCCCGGGCGGCGGGGCGCCCCCGGCGCGGGCCCTGCCCGCGGCGACGGCGACACGCCCGGGGAATCCCCATAGGCTTCGCCGCTCCGGGAGAGGGACGGCCGCAGCCATGACCGAGACCAGCCGCGAGGCGATCCGCCGCCATTACGGGGAGCCGAGCCCGCGGGCCGTGAACAAGCAGCTCGCGCGCCTCGACGCCCACGCGCGCGCCTTCATCGCGCTCTCGCCCTTCCTGGTGATCGCCTCCGCGGACGCGGCGGGGCGGGGCGACGCCACCCCGCGCGGCGACGCGCCCGGCTTCGTCGCAGCGCCGGACGACGCCACGCTGGTGATCCCGGACCGGCCCGGCAACCGGCGGGTCGACACGATGCAGAACGTCGCGGAGAACCCGCAGGTCGGGTTGCTCTTCCTGGTGCCGGGCATCGACGAGATGCTGCGCGTGAACGGCCGCGCCCGCCTCACCACCGACCCCGCCCTGCTCGCGCCGCTGGCGGTGGCCGGGCGCGCGCCGGTGGCGGGCCTGATCGTCGCGGTCGAGGAGGTATTCTTCCATTGCGGGAAGGCCGCGATGCGCGCGCAACTCTGGGCGCCGGAGGCGCGGGTCGAGCGCGCGCGCTTCCCGACGCTCGGGCGCATCCTCGCGGACCAGATCGCTGGCGAGGACGCGGCCGAAGCGGAGCGGGCCATCGAGGAGAGCTACCGCACCCGGCTCTACTGATCCGGGATCCGCTTGGTCGAAGCGGCTCCCGGATCAGGATCCTGCGCGGCGCCTGTGCGCGGCGCCTGAGCGAAGCCGACATCCGCATGGCCGAAATGGGAGATGGCAACGCCATCGACCGGATGTCGGATGAGGCGCCGCAGCGCCCCGCCCGCCCCGGATCGGGCCCTGGGCCACAAGCCCAAGGGAATGCAAGCCCAAGGGAACGCAAGCAAAAGGGACCACTGCCCGAGACGAAAAAGCCAAACAAAAAACCCCGCCGCGCGCGCGACGGGGCCGAACCCTTGCGGGCCGCGATCTTACTGCTGGGTCTTCAAGTAGGCGACGAGGTCGTCGATCTTCTTGTCTTCCTTGAGTCCGGCGTAGATCATCTTGGTGCCGGAGACCAGGCCCTTCGGGTTGGCGAGCCACTTGTGCAGGGTGGCCTCGTCCCAGGTCAGGCCCGAATCCTTGAGCGCGGCGGAGTAGCTGTAGCCCTCGTGGGTGCCGGCCTTGCGCCCGACGACGCCCTTCAGGTCGGGGCCGACGCCGTTCTTGCCGAAAGCGTGGCAGGCCTTGCACTGCGAGAACAGCTTCTCGCCGGCGGCGGCGTCCTGCGCCTGCGCCGTCAGGGGGGCGAGCAGCGCGAGGGCGGCACCGAGGATGAACTGACGCATGAGGGTCCCTCCGATAGGCCTCGATCGACGGCCAGATTGCCCGTGGGCGAGCGTGGATATGGCCTAGGTTTCGAGCTGGTAAAGTTAAAAACGCGACCGGGTCGATCCGGGTGCGTGCGGCGAAAAGAAGCTGCGCCGGCGGGCAAATCAATGGGACGAAAGTTCATGGCGCGACAACGCGTTGTGGCGCGTGCCGGTGCGTGCGGCGCGGGAGCGGTCTATACGGTTGCGGGAACGATGCGGGCCTCCGTCCCGCCGACCCCGAGGAGACGCCATGACGATCGCCTTCCCGGCCCCCGATCCCGCCATCCTCGCCCGCCGCGACGCGATCATCGAGGGCCTGCGCCCGCTGGTGGCGCCCGAGGCCCTGGTGACGAGCGAGGACGAGCGGCGCGCCTTCGAGACCGACGGGCTCACCGCCTATCGGCGCATGCCGCTCGCGGTGATCCTGCCCTCCAGCACGGCGGAGGTCGCCGCGGTGATGCGCTACTGCCACGCCGAGGGCGTGCGCGTGGTGCCCCGCGGCGCCGGCACCTCGCTGGCGGGCGGCGCCATCGCCCAGGAGGACGCGGTGATCCTCGGCGTCGCCAAGATGAACCAGGTGCTCTCCCTCGACTACCGCAACCGGACCGCCCGGGTGCAGGCCGGCATCACCAACCTGGCGATCAGCGGCGCGGTCGCGCACGAGGGCTTCTTCTACGCCCCCGACCCGTCGAGCCAGCTCGCCTGCACCATCGCGGGCAACATCGCGATGAATTCGGGCGGGGCCCACTGCCTGAAATACGGCGTCACCACCAACAACCTGCTCGGCGTGACGCTGGTCCTGGTGGACGGCACCGTGGTGGAGATCGGCGGCGAGCACCTCGACGGCGCGGGCTACGACCTCTTGGGCCTGATCTGCGGCTCGGAGGGGCAGCTCGGCGTGGTCACCGAGGCGACGGTGCGGATCCTGCGCGCCGCCGAGGGCGCGCGGCCGGCCCTGATGGGCTTCGGCTCGGTCGAGGCGGCGGGCGCCTGCACGGCCGCGATCATCGGCGCCGGCATCATCCCGGTGGCGATCGAGTACATGGACCGGGAGGCGATCACCATCTGCGAGGCCTTCGCCAAGGCCGGCTACCCCCTGGACGCCGAGGCGATGCTGATCATCGAGGTCGAGGGCTCGCCCGAGGAATGCGACGCGATGCTGGCGCGCATCGTCGAGATCGCCAGACCCTTCAACCCGACGAGCCTGAAAGTCTCGCAATCCGAGGCCGAGAGCGCGGCGATCTGGAAGGGACGCAAATCCGCC
Source organism: Methylobacterium sp. CB376 (assembly GCF_029714205.1). NCBI lineage: Bacteria > Pseudomonadati > Pseudomonadota > Alphaproteobacteria > Hyphomicrobiales > Methylobacteriaceae > Methylobacterium > Methylobacterium sp. CB376. Next base: position 3,386,867 of record NZ_CP121648.1, read on the forward strand.
TTCGGGGCGACCGGCCGGATCTCGGACTACATCTGCATGGACGGCACCATCCCGACCGGGCAGCTCGCGCCGGTGCTGGAGCGGATCGGCGAGATCACGCGGCATTACGGGCTGCGCTGCGCCAACGTCTTCCACGCGGGCGACGGCAACCTGCACCCGCTGATCCTGTTCGACATCAACACGCCCGGCGAGATGGAGAAGGCCGAGAAGGCCGGCGAGGACATGCTCAAGCTCTGCGTCGAGGTGGGCGGCTGCCTCACGGGCGAGCACGGCGTCGGCATCGAGAAGCGCGACCTGATGAACGTGCAGTACGCGCCCGAGGACCTCGCCCAGCAGATGCGGGTGCGGGCCGTGTTCGACCCGGCCTGGTTGATGAACCCCGCCAAGGTGTTTCCGCTGGAGGGGCGCATCGCCGCCTGACGGGACCGGGGCCCGCCCGGGGGGATCGGCGCCGCCCGGGCGCGGCGCTGCGGCGCCGGCTCGCGCCGAGCGTCACAAAAAACCCGAACTCCCCGGGCATCTCCGGCCGGGTTCCCGCCCGCCGATCGGGTCAGCGCCCGCAAAGACGGCGCCGATCGTCGCGGGCCACATCGCTCTCGGGGCTTGCCAGTGATCATCCGCCACCACGCCGCGACCGACGCCTTCACGCGCCTGCACCGGACCTTCACGGTCCATCTCGGCATCGCCCTGGTCTTCGCCTGGGGCACCGCCCTGGCGGCGGCCTGCTACGCGCCCTGGGTGCGCAACATCCGTCCCCTGCTCGATCCGGGCAGCGGCCGGGTCGAGAGTACGCTGTCCTTCCTGTTCGCGATGCCGGTGGTGCTGACCCTCGCCTGGGCGGCGGCGCAGTTCGGCCGCGAGACCCTGCGGCGCACGCAGCTGCTCGCGAACGCGGCGGCGGAATTCGCCCTCGCCGCCGCGGTCGCCTTCGGCGTGTTCTACGTCGCGATCGACCGGGCCGTGGCGGCCCTCTCCCTCGGGTTCTGAGCGGATGGCGCCGGGAGCGCCGATCCGGCGGGTGCCGCCGATGCCGGCCTCCTGGCGCGACTTCTGGAACCGCGACACTCCGATCTACGTCAACGATCGGCACCGGTCGCGGCACTACGCGGGTCTCGCCGAGGATCTCGTCGGGCTCGTGCCCGGTCCGCGGGCGACCCTGCTCGATTACGGCAGCGGCGAGGCCCTCTCGGCCGATCGGGTCGCCCGCGCCTGCGCCCGGCTCTACCTCTGCGACGCGGCCCCCCGGGTACGCTCCGGGCTCTCCCGCCGCTTCGGGGCGGAGCCCCGCATCGTGGTCCTGGCGCCGGAGGACCTCCCCGCCCTGCCCGATCGCGGCCTCGACCTGATCGTCGCCCATTCGGTGGCGCAGTACCTGACCGCGGAGGAGTTCGCGGGGCTGCTGCGGCTCTGGCACGCCAAGCTGAGGCCCGGCGGCCTGCTGATCGTGGCCGACGTCATCCCGCCCGACCTCGGCCCGCTGGCGGATGCCCTCGCGCTCCTCGGCTTCGGCTGGCGCGAGGGATTCCTCGCGGCGGCCCTCGCCGGGCTCCTGCGCACCGCCCTGTCGGATTACCCGTCCCTGCGCCGCCGCCTCGGCCTCACCCGCTACGCCCGGGACGAGATGCTGGCGCGGCTGCGGGAGGCGGGGTTCGACGCCGAGCCCCGCGCCAATCTCGGACATAACCGGCGCCGCCTCGCCTTCGCGGCCCGCCGCCCTGCGGCGCGGGCGCCCGCTTGAAAGGCGCCGGCCGGCGCCGATCTCCCGTCCTCGACGCGAATCCCATCGAGGCCGAGGCGATGCCGCTCTCCCGCCGCTCCCTCCTCGCCGGCGCGGCCGCCCTGGCCCTGCCGCGCCGCGCCCGCGCCGCCGAGGATGCCGAGGTCGCGGTGATCGGGGCCGGGGCGGCCGGGCTCGCGGCCGCCGCCGCGGTCACGCGGGCGGGGCACAGCGTCGCGGTGCTGGAGGCGCGGGCCAGGATCGGCGGGCGCGCCTTCACGGATGGCAGCCTGGGCCCGGACCGGGCCTTCGACGCCGGCGGGCAGTACATCCACTGGGCCGAGCGCAATCCCTGGAAGGCGGTCGCGCTCGCGGACGGCGTGCGGCTCACCACGGACGAGGCGGGTCCCTGGCCGAGCCTGATCATCGACGGCGCGCCGGCGACCGACGAGACCCGCCGCCGCCGGCGCGCGGGCTTCGTGCAGCTCACCGCCCTGCTCGACCGGGACCATCCCGGCGAGGACCGCTCGATCGGCGAGGCGGCCCGGGCCGTCGACCCGGCCCTCGGGCAGGCGGCGGCCGGGCTGACGCGGCTCTCGCTCGGGGAGGAGCCCGACCGGGTCTCCCTGCACGATTACGACCAGCTCTGGGCCGGCGAGGATCTCTGGGTCGACGGCTACGGGGCCCTCGTCGCCCGCCACCACGCGGGCCTGCCGGTCCGCACCGGCTGCCCCGTGCGGCGGGTGGATTGGAGCGGCCCGGGCGTCGCCCTCGACACGCCGGCGGGCCGGCTGCGCGCGGCCGTGGCGATCGTCACCGTGCCGGTCGGCGTGCTGGCGGCCGGGGCGCTTCGCTTCACCCCCGAGCTTCCCGCCGATCTCGCCGCGGCGATCGACGGCCTGCGCATGGGCGCCTACACCAAGGTCGCCCTCGCCCTCGATCCGGCGCGGGCCGGGGACCCGCGCGACGCGGTGATCCTGCGTTCGGCGCGGGGCGACGCGCCCGACCTCACGGCCTATCTGGAGATGCGCCCCTTCGGCCGCCCGCTGGCGGTGCTGCACCTGGGGGGCGACGCCGCCCGCCTGCTCTGCGAGGCCGGCGAGGCGGCCGCGGTGGCGGCGGCCACGGACGCGTTCGCCAGCGTGTTCGGCGCGACCGCGCGGGCGAGCGTGACCGCCGGGCGCCTCGCCGCGTGGTGGACCGACCCCTTCGCGCGCGGCAGCTACTCGCTCGCCCGGCCGGGCCGGGCCGGTGCCCGGGCGGCCCTGCGACGGCCGGTCGGCGAGCGCCTGTTCTTCGCCGGGGAGGCCGCTTCGGGCGGCGGCGCGATGACGGTGGGGGGCGCGACCTTGGACGGCGAGCGGGCGGCCGCGGCGGCGCTGGCGGCGCTCGGCCACTGAGCCGCCCGGGTGGGCAGGGGCGGCGCGCGCCCTATATGAGGAAGGGAGCGGCCCCGGGGCGACGCGATGGCGCGATCCGTCCCGCGCCGGGCCGCCGGGCAGAAAGGCCGATGGATGTCGGGAGAGAACAGCGCGACCCGCGACCGCGCCGAGACTCGCGCCGCCCGCGCGCAGATGCAGGCGGAGGCGGCCGCGGTCGCCTGGGCGGATCTGGAGAAGGCGAACCGCCAGCGCGACGAGAACATGGCCCGCCTGCGGGCGATGCGCCTCACCAAGGAGGCCGAGGCCGCCGAGGCAGCCCGGGCCGCCCCGCCCCGCAAGGCGCGCAAGCGCTGAGGATCACCCGCCGGAGCGGCCGCCGCTTCGGCGGCGGGAATGATGGGGGGACCGGAATCCGAGCAGAACCGCGCCGGGCCGTTCTGCTCAGGCCCCGGCGCGAGGCGTCAGTGCAAGGCGCGCCGGGGCTCCCCGGTGCGCTGCTCTTCCCAGGCTTCGAGGTTGGAGCGGGTGACGCCGCCGTCGCAGAGGCGGCTGCTGAGGTCGATGAAGGCCCGCTCGCGCGATTCGAGATCCTCCGCGCTGCCGGTCTCGTCGTCCTCCGCGTCCTCGGCGCTCGCGAAGCGATCGAAGGCGGCCGAGAGCTGCGCGAAGGCGAGGGCGACCGGCATGGTGCGGAAGATGGTGACGAAGTCGTCGTCCACGTCCCCGGTACAGAGGTCCCGCATTCGCACCGCGTAGCCATCCGCGTGCTCGGCGATCTCGTATTGCCAGTGACGGCCTTCGCAGGCTGCTAGGATCATCGCGCTCTCCCGCCCGTGCCCCTTGTCGAATGCGGGGCGCGCCAGGGTGGTTCCGCGCGGGGCGCGCTGCCCTTGCCGGAAACGCACCGGATCAGCGCCGCGTGCCGGCCTCGAAGACCGCCCGGCCGCCCACCCGCAGCTGGGTGCCGTTCCCCAGATCGACGAAGCCCGGCGCCGGCCCGGCCCGCAGGGGCTCCGGGCGCGGCGCCTCGCGGCAGCCCGGCCGGTCGGGGAGCCGCACGCCGGGCGGGGCGTCCTGCGGGCAGAGACGCGGGCGCGCCTCCCCGCCCCGCGCGGCCCCCGCCGCGGCGACGAGCCCGAGCAGGACGAGGAGGGCGGCACAGGGTGGGCGCATGGGCCGAGCCTCTGCGGGCGTGAGGAGGGCGCGCGGCGACGCCTCGCGGGGATGCGCGGCGCGCGGGCGCGGCGTCAAGGGACGCGCTGCCCCATATCGGCCGTGGTGATCTGGAGCGTGCGCGGCCGCCCGTCGCGCAGGATGGTCAGTTCCAGGGTCCGGCCGACGCCCGCCTCCTGGATCGCCGCCGTGAGGTCGGCCAGGCGGTGGACCGGGCGGTTGTTGACCCCGACGATGATGTCGCCCAGTTCGCCCGTGGCCGGGTCGACGCCGCGCAGGCCGGCGGCGGCGGCCGGCGATCCGCGCAGCACGCGCACCACCGCGACCCCGTCGATGCCGAGCCGGGCGGCCGCCTCCTCCTGCGCCGCCACGATGCCGATCCCCGGGCTCGGCGCGCGGCCCGTGCGGATCAGGTCCGGCACCACGCGGTTGACGACGTCGATCGGCACCGCGAAGCCGATGCCGGCGCTCGCGCCCGAGGGCGAGAAGATGGCCGTGTTGACCCCGATCACCCGCCCGGCCGAGTCGAGGAGCGGCCCGCCGGAATTGCCCGGGTTGATCGCCGCGTCGGTCTGGATCACGCCCGAGAGCTCCCGCCCCTCCTGGGTCGGCAGGCGCCGCTGCAGGGCGCTGATCACCCCCGAGGTCAGGGTGTGGTCGAGCCCGAACGGGTTGCCGATCGCGTAGACGAACTGCCCGACCTTGAGGTCGGCGGAGCTGCCGATGGCGATGGGCGGCGGCATGGCGCTCACCCGCCCGAGGCGCAGCACCGCGAGGTCGTAGTTGGGCGCCGCGCCGACCAGGGTCGCCGGCACGATCTCGCCGCTCGACAGCCGCACCGAGATCTCCGAGCCGCCCTGGATGACGTGGTTGTTGGTGACCACGTGGCCGCCCGCGTCCCAGACGAAGCCGGTCCCGGTCTGCTCGCTCCCCTGCCCGCCCTGCTCGGTGCCGTCCATGCCCTGGCGCATCAGGTCCTGCACGCTGGGGGCGCGGCGCGCGAAGACGTAGACGACCGAGGGGGCGGCGCGCTCGAACAGCGCCACGGTGGCGGCCTCGGCGGGGGCGAGGTCGCCGCGCGGGGTGACGGCCCGCGGCTGCTCCACCGAGAACAGCAGGGCGGTCAGGTAGGGCTGCGCCACGAACAGGGCGAGCAGCCCCAGCGCGGCGCCGAGGGCGATCCGCACGAAACGATCCGGCACGTTGGCACTCCCCGGCAGCCGATCCGCCCCGCAACTGGGCTTTGCCCCTAACTGGACCAGCCGCGGGGCATCTTCAATGCGCGGGTTTCCCGCCCTCCGCGTCGGCTACGGAAAGGATGCAACCGCCGAACGCATTAAGCCGTCGTCAGCTATCGCGGGCGAGTCGCCGCCGTGGTATCCGTTCGGCGGCCATCACATCGCGCAGCAGAGGCGGCCGTCGTGCAGGGTCATCGGTGACATGAATGCTGCCGCGCCGCGCACCGCCCCTCTGGATTTACATCGTCGGTCTGAACCTGACTTTACTGGTGCCGGCGCTGGCGGTGACGGCCGTTCTGCTGCACCGGTGGGTCGTGGCGGAGCAGGCGCGCCTGGAGAACGCCACCGCCGCCCGCAACGCGCAGGCGCTGGAGAAGGTCGACCGGTTCCTCGCCTCGCAGATCGCGATGTTGCAGGCACTGGCGACCTCCCCGGCCCTGGAGGCCGGTGACCTCGCGCGGTTCAACCGGCAGGCCACCGCCCTCTACGCGCTGCAGGGCACGAACATCATCCTGCGGGACCGGACCGGGCAGGAGCTCGTCAACACCCACGTCCCCTTCGGCACCGCGCTTCCGAGCATCCTGCGCGACGTCGACGCCGCAATCGTGGCGACGGGGGCGCCGGCGGTGTCGGACTTCCTGATCGGCGCCGTGTCGCGGGAGCCGGTGGTGCGCGTGAGCGTGCCGGTGACGCGGGAGCAGGGCGTCGCCTACATCCTCAGCGCGAGCATCCCGGCCGGGCAGATCGGCGCGCTGATCCGCGAGGCCGGCGTCGCCCCGCCCTATTCGGGCTCGGTGAGCGACCGCCGCGGCATCATCATCGGGCGCTCGGCCGCGACCGAGTCCGCGGCCGGCAAGCCCCTGCCGGGCTTCGGCGAGATCGCGGGCGAGCGCGGCAGCTGGAGCGGCCGGAACATCGTCGGCGAGCTGGTCTTCGGGACGTACCAGCGCTCGGCCCTGTCGGGCTGGACCTTCACGGTCGGGATCGAGCGGCAGGCCCTGCAGGCGCCGCTGACCGCGTCGCTGCGGGTGCTGGTGCCGGTCATGGTCGGCCTCGGCCTCCTGGCCGCGGCGATGTCGGTCCTGGTCGGGCGCCGGATCCTGCGCGCCAACGACGTCCTGCTCGCGGGGGCCCGTGCCCTGGCGCGGGGCGAGGTGATCGCCCCGGCCTCGACCAGGGTGGGCGAGGCCGACCAGATCGGCGTCGCCCTCGCCTCCGCCTCCCTGCAGCTGCGGATGCAGGCGGACGCCCTCCAGGCGATCAACCGGGACCTGGAGCGCCGCGTCGCCGTCCGCACGCGCGAGCTTGCCGGCAAGGAGGCGCTGCTGACCATGACCCTGGACGCGATGGACCAGGGGCTCGTCATGGTGGACGGGGCCGGCATCGTCGCGGTGACGAACCGGCGCGCCGCCGACCTCCTCGGCCTCGACCCCGCCTTCCTGGCCTCGCGGCCGAGCTGCGAGGCGATGCGCGAGGCGCTGCAGGCCAGGGGCGAGTTCGCCGCCCTCGACCCGGCGATCCGGGACGGGCTCCGGGACCGGGACCTCGACCGGATCGGCGCCCGCTACGAGCGCGTGCGGCCGAACGGCCAGGTGCTCGAGGTCGCCAACACGGCCACGGCGGATGGCGGGATCCTGCGCATCTACACCGACGTGACCGCCCGCAAGGCGGTCGAGACGGCGCTCGCCGAGGCGCACCGGCTCGCCCAGCAGGCCCGCCGCGCCGCCGAGGCCGCGAGCGCCGCCAAGACCGACTTCCTGGCGACCATGAGCCACGAGATCCGCACGCCCCTGACCGCGGTGCTGGGCTACGCGGATCTGCTGATGGCGCGCAGCGACCTCGAGGCCGAGCAGGCGCGGCTGGTCGGCCGGATCGTGACCGCCGGCGAGGCGCTGCGGACGATCGTGGACGACGTCCTCGACTTCTCCCGGATCGAGGCGGGCCGCGTCGACCTCGCCCCGCGGCCCTTCTCCCTCGCCGACCTGATCGAGGAGGCGCTGGCCCTGGTCCGCCCCGAGGCGGACCGCAAGGGCCTGCCGATCGCCGTCGCGATCGAGCCCGGCCTGCCGCCGCGCCTCGTCGGCGACGTCGACCGGCTGCGGCAGATCCTGCTCAACCTCCTCAACAATGCGGTGAAGTTCACGCCGGCCGGCAGCATCGGGCTCGCGGTGGCGCGGGACCCGACCGGCCCTGCCGAGGGGCGCGGGCTGCTGATCTCCGTCCGCGACACCGGGATCGGCATCCCGGCGGACAAGCACGCGCGCCTGTTCGAGCGCTTCAGCCAGGTGGACGGCTCGATCCAGCGGCAATACGGCGGGACCGGGCTGGGGCTGGCGATCAGCCGCCGCCTCGTCGAGGCGATGCACGGGCGCATCGGCGTCGAGAGCCGCGAGGGCGAGGGCTCGACCTTCTGGTTCCGCCTCGCCCTGCCGGCCGCCGAGCCGGAAGCGGATCCGCGCGGCGGCGGTCCGGCGGAGCGGCCGCGGGTCGGGCCGGGGCGCATCCTCCTGGCCGACGACGTCGCCATCAACCAGGAGATCGTCCGCCGGGTGCTGGAGGCCCGCGGGCACGTCGTCGAGGCCGTCGACGACGGGGCGGCGGCGATCCGGGCCGTGCAGGAGGGCCGCTACGACCTCGTCCTGATGGACGTGCAGATGCCGGGGACGGACGGGCTCACGGCGACCCGCCGGATCCGGCAGCTGCCGGGCGACCGGGGCCGCGTGCCGATCCTGGCGCTCACCGCGAACGTGCTGCCCGCCCAGGTCGCGGCGTTCCGCGCCGCCGGCATGGACGACCACATCGGCAAGCCGTTCCGCCGCGACGACTTCGTCGCGACGGTGGAGCGCTGGCTCTCCGGGCCGCTGCGGGCGCCGCGCCGGGCGGCCGGTTGAGGCTCGCGGCGAGCGCGCGGGCGACGATCATCGGCGGGAACCGGGAGCCGGGCGTGGCGATCGAGACCGGCCGCGCGCCCTCCCCCTTATGCAGCGGAATCCGCCCGGCCGGCGATCCGACGCGGCGGCGCGGCGCCCTCCTCCCACCTTCATCCCATTGGCCCTCCTCGCGGCGGCGCCTATAGTTGAGGGCAGCACCACCGAACGAGGGCCCCAGGCCGATGACCCGCATCCCGGATTTCTCGGACATCGCCTTCTCGGCGCCGGGCGAGGTCGCGCCGGCGGCGGCCCCGGGTGAGCCCTGGATGACGCCCGAGGGCATCCCGGTGAAGGGCCGCTACGGCCCGGAGGATCGTCGGGGCCTCGACTTCCTCGACACGTATCCGGGCGTCGCGCCCTTCCTTCGCGGCCCCTACCCGACCATGTACGTCACCCAGCCCTGGACGATCCGGCAATATGCCGGCTTCTCCACGGCCGAGGACTCGAATGCCTTCTACCGGCGCAACCTCGCGGCGGGCCAGAAGGGGCTCTCGGTCGCCTTCGACCTCGCCACCCACCGCGGCTACGATTCCGACCATCCCCGCGTCTCGGGCGACGTCGGCATGGCCGGGGTCGCGATCGATTCCATCTACGACATGCGCACCCTGTTCGCGGGCATCCCCCTCGACCAGATGACCGTGTCGATGACCATGAACGGCGCCGTGCTGCCGATCATGGCGCTCTACATCGTCGCCGCCGAGGAGCAGGGCGTGCCTCCGGGCAAGCTCGCCGGCACCATCCAGAACGACATCCTCAAGGAGTTCATGGTCCGCAACACCTACATCTACCCGCCGGCCGGCTCGATGCGGATCATCTCGGACATCTTCGCCTACACCTCGGCCCACATGCCGAAGTTCAACTCGATCTCGATCTCCGGCTACCACATGCAGGAGGCGGGGGCGACGCAGGACCTCGAACTCGGCTACACGCTGGCGGACGGGGTCGAGTACATCCGGGCGGGCCTCGCCGCCGGCCTCACCATCGACCAGTTCGCGCCGCGCCTGTCCTTCTTCTGGGCGATCGGCATGAACTTCTTCATGGAGGTCGCCAAGATGCGGGCCGCGCGCCTGCTCTGGGCCAAGCTCGTGAAGGAGTTCGGGCCGAAATCGGACAAGTCCCTGGCCCTGCGCACCCACTCGCAGACGAGCGGCTGGTCGCTCACCGCGCAGGACGTGTTCAACAACGTCACCCGCACCTGCGTCGAGGCGATGGCGGCGACGCAGGGCGGCACGCAGTCGCTGCACACCAACGCCCTCGACGAGGCGCTGGCGCTGCCGACCGACTTCTCGGCCCGGATCGCGCGCAACACTCAGCTCTTCCTGCAGCAGGAGAGCGGCACCACCCGGATCATCGATCCCTGGGGCGGCTCCTACTACGTCGAGCGCCTGACCCGCGACCTCGCGGGGCGCGCCTGGGAGCACATTCGGGAGGTCGAGGGCCTGGGCGGCATGGCCAAGGCGATCGAGGCCGGCATCCCGAAGCTGCGCATCGAGGAGGCCGCGGCCCGCGCCCAGGCCCGGATCGATTCCGGCCAGCAGACCATCGTGGGCGTCAACAAGTTCAAGCCGGACGGCGACCGGCCGCTCGAGCTCCTGCGCGTCGACAACGGCAACGTCCGGGCGATGCAGATCGACAAGCTCAAGCGGCTGCGCGCCGAGCGGGACGAGGCGGCGGTGGCGGCGACGCTCGACGCGCTGACCCGGGCCGCCTCGGGCAAGGAGAACCTGCTGGCGCTCGCCGTGCAGGCGGCGCGGACCAAGGCGACGGTCGGGGAGATCTCGGCGGCGCTGGAGCGGGCCTGGGGCCGGCACCAGGCCGAGATCCGCTCGATCTCGGGCGTCTACAAGCGGGAGATGGGGGGCATGTCGGGGGCGGTCGAGCGGGTGCGCAAGCTGGTCGAGGCCTTCGAGGAGGCGGATGGGCGCCGCCCCCGCATCCTCGTCGCCAAGATGGGCCAGGACGGGCACGACCGGGGCCAGAAGGTGATCGCCTCGGCCTTCGCAGATCTCGGCTTCGACGTCGATATCGGGCCGCTCTTCGCCACGCCCGAGGAGGCGGCGCGGCAGGCGGTGGAGAACGACGTGCACATCGTGGGCGTCTCGTCGCTGGCGGCCGGCCACCTCACGCTCGTCCCCGAGCTGAAGGCGGCGCTGGTCGCGGCCGGCCGGCCCGACGTGATGATCGTGGTCGGCGGCGTGATCCCGCCGGGGGATTTCGAGGCGCTGCGCAAGGCCGGCGCCTCGGCGATCTTCCCGCCCGGCACCGTCATCGCGGAAGCCGCCGCGACCCTGATCGCCGAACTCAACCAGCGCCTCGGCTACGCCGCCCGGGAGGCGGCCGAGTAGGCCGGCCGCAAAACGGTCACGGTTGTCCGGCCTGAGACGGGAGCTCCTCCCGCCTCTCACACCCGGGTTCGCGCGTGCAGGCCGGTGCCTCCGACATCCTCGACGACACCGCCTTCTCGCGTCCGGGCGGCCAGAAGGTCAGCCTGCGCTGGCTCGCCGCCTGCCTGCTCACCGGCATCGCCGGCGCCGCCCTGCTCGGCCTCGCCCTCGACCTCGCCGCCTCGGACGGAATCGTCGCGGTCCCGCCCGACCTCGCCCTGCACCCGCGTGCCGAGGCGGGCGCGCCCGGCGAGGCCGGGACCGCGCCCGCGGAATTCGCCGCGCGCAAGGGCGACCGGCTGGTGCGCGACGAGGTCGTGGTGGCGGCCAAGCGCGAGTTCCGCGCACCGCTGAGCGAGACCGTCGGCGAGCGCGAGGTGATCCGCGTCCACCAAGTGGTGCAGGTGGCCACGGACCTGTCGCTGCGCGCCCCCGAGGCGCCGATCCCGCCCTTCGACCCGATGCGCGGCGCCGGGAGCGAGGCCGTCACCGAGGAGACCGGCAGCGATCCGGCCGAGACCGCCGTGACCCTGGTGCGCTCGCCCCTGGCGGAGGCGCCGGAGACCGAGGCCCCCGCCCTCTCGGACGAGGAGGTCGACGCGCTCGTGGCCGAGACGCAGCGCCTCGCCGGGGGGCCGGGGCCGCTGCCCCCTGCCTTCCCGCCGGAGCGGATGCTCTCGCGGGCCCTGCGCCTCGGGGCGGGCCGCGAGGAGGACGAGGCCCCCGCGGGGGCGATCGACGTGAAGATCCTGCCGGAGAACCTGACCGAGATCGCCGAGACCGCGGCGGCCGCGGCCGGCCCCCTGTTCGAGACCCGCGAGGCGGTGATCGGCAAGGATCAGGCCCTGGCGGCGATCCTGCGCGAGAACGGCGCCGGGCCCGACCGGGTCGCCGCGATCCTGGCGGCGCTGAGCCCGCGCGCGCGGGACGAGCTGCCCGAGGGCCAGCACCTGCGCCTGCTGATCGCGCGCGAGGGCCCGACGCCGGGCATCGCCCGGGTGACGCTCTACGGCGAGGACGGGATCGAGGAGATCGCCGCCGCCAACGACCGCGGCGGCTTCGTGTCGGTGGCGCCGCCGCGGCCGGGGGCGCCGGCGGCCGAGGAGGAGGGCGGCGTCAGCCTCTACGAGAGCCTCTACGGCGCGGCGCTGAAGAACGGGGTCCCGCCCGGCGTCATCGAGGACCTCGTGCGCGTCCTGGCCTCCGGCAGCGACCTGCAGAGCCGCACCGGGCCCGGCGACCACGTCGAACTCCTCTTCACCGCCGACGAGGATTCCAAGCCGGAACTGCTCTTCGCGGCCCTGCGCAGCCGCGGGGAGACGCAGAGCCTCTACCGGTTCCGGGGGCCGGGAACGGGCGAGGTCGAGTACCTCGACGCGGAGGGCCGCTCGACGCGCAAGTTCCTGATCCGGCGGCCGGTGGCCGAGGGGCGGATCAGCTCCCCGTACGGGGCGCGCCTGCACCCGATCCTCGGCTATTACCGGATGCACAACGGCGTCGATTGGGCGGCGACCCGGGGCACGCCGATCATGGCGACGGGCGACGGCGTGGTGATCGCGGCGGGCGCCCGCTCGGGCTACGGCAACCGCGTCGAGATCCAGCACGCCAACAACTACGTCACCGCCTACAACCACATGGCCCGGATCGCGCGCGGCATCGTGCCGGGGGCGCGGGTGCATCTCGGCCAAGTGATCGGGTCGGTCGGCACCACCGGCCTCTCGACGGGGCCGCACGTCCACTACGAGGTCGCGATCAACGGGCGCTTCGTCGACCCGATGAAGATCCGGCTGCCGAGCGCGCACGCGCTCACCGGGCCGGCCCTCGCCGCGTTCCGGGCGGTCGAGGAGCAGGTCGACGGGCTGCGCCACCGCCACGGCACCGCCGCCGCGGCGCGGATGTGATCCGGGATCCGCTTGGTTCAACCGGATCCCGGATCACGCGCCCGCGCGGCGCCTGAGCGAAGCCCACATCCGCCAACCCGAAGGGATTTTTCGGAGGTGGAATGAGCGGCCCGCGCGGCCGGGGAAGAGTCTTCCACGCGGCGGCAGCCCCGGAGCAGGGACTTCTCCGAACCGAGCGAAGTTCGAAAAGCGCGTCCATTGATTGCGCGGGCTCGCGACGCGAGATTCCGCCCCATGAGCGAGCGCCCCGACACCGGCTACGATCCCTACGGCGAGCGGTTGACCGCCGTGCCGGCGAGCCCGACGGAGGCCGGCGACCGGCGCGCGCGCCGAGTGGCGATCGCGGTGTTCTGGAGCCTCGCGCTGCTGCTCGTCGTGGGACGGGTCACGCTCGGCGGCGCGCCGCAGGCCGGGAGCCCGATGCAGGTCACCGCCGCGAGCGGCGCGACCGCGATCCGCTGAGGCGCGAGGCCGTCAGACCAGGTCCGCGAGCGGGACCGTGACGCCGGCGAGGAGGTCGGCCCGCGGCACCAGGACGGAATCGGGTCCGTGGTCGCGGATCTCGGCGTAGCCCGCCTCGCCGCGCGGCCCGCGATGCACCCGCGCCTGCCGCTCCTGGGCAGCGATCACCCAGGACTCGGCAATGCCGGAGCGGGCGTAGAGCCGGGCCTTGCGGCCGAGATCGTAGGCGAGGCTCGAAGCGGCCACCTCGATCACCAGCAGAATCTCGGGCCCGGGTATCGCGCAGAATCCGGACGGGGCCGGGCGGTGAGCCGTTTCGGGCGCGACCAGAAGGTCGGGCTCGACCAGGGTGTCCGGAGCGAGCTGGAGCGTGCTCTCCGTCGCGAGATAGAGCGACTCGGGGAGGATGGAGGAGAAGCGCCGCGCCAAGCGGTTCTTGACGAGGTCGTGCGCGTAGCCCTTCGCCGCCCTCTCGACCAGCTCTCCGTCCAGCAGCTCGACGCGCTCGTCCTCGTCGAGGATGCCGGCCCCGATCATCCGGCGCAGATCCTCGGCGCTGAAGCGGCGCAGCGCCGGATCTCCGCGGCCCGGGGGAACGTGGATGGTCATGGCGGCTCGATGATCTTGGCGGCTCGATGGTCTTGGCGGCTCGCTCGGTCTCCCGCACGGACTAACACCTGCGACCTGCGCGGGACCAGCAACCGGAGATGGCGTCCGGTCGCGCCTGCGCCGATTGACGGCGCTGCCGCGCCGCCTAGTTCCCGTGCGCTTGGACGGTGGACCGGCCCTGGGCAGCGGCACCGCAGCGCGGCACGGCCGCGCCCGAGGGAGGGGCAGGATCGCCATGATGCGTCTCACCGTGAACGGGTCCGTGCGCGAGGTCGACGCGGAGCCCGACACGCCCCTGCTCTGGGTGCTCCGCGAGCAGGTCGGGCTGACCGGAACCAAGTACGGCTGCGGCATCGCGCAATGCGGGGCCTGCACGGTTCACATCGACGGGCAGGCCGTGCGCTCCTGCTCGGTCCCGGTCTCGTCGCTGGGCGAATCCCAGAGGATCGTCACCATCGAGGGGCTGAGCCCCGACCGCTCGCACCCGGTCCAGAAGGCCTGGGCCGCCCTCGACGTGCCGCAATGCGGCTTCTGCCAATCCGGCATGATCATGGCCTCGGCGGCGCTGCTGGCGCAGAACCCGCGGCCCTCCGACGAGGAGATCCGCCGGGAGATCACCAATATCTGCCGCTGCGGCACCTACAACCGCGTGCTCGCCGGGATCCGCCTCGCCGCCGAGGGCGGCGAGAGCGGGCGCGGCTAGGGAGGCCGGGATGACGCAGGACCTGAACCGAGCCCCGTCCCGCCGCGGCGTCCTGGCCGCCGCCGCCGCCGTCGCCGGCGGCTTCAGCCTCGGCTTCCACGTTCCCGGCGCGGGCGCCGAGGAGGCCGCGCCGGGCGCCGCCGCGGCCTCCGCGCCCGAGATCAATGCCTGGGTGGTGGTGAGGCCCGACGAGACCGTGGTGATCCGCATCGCCCGCTCCGAGATGGGCCAGGGCACCCTGACGGGCCTCGCCCAGCTCGTGGCCGAGGAGCTCGGCTGCGACTGGGACCGGGTCACGACCGAGTACCCGACGCCGGGCCAGAACCTCGCCCGCCGCCGCGTCTGGGGCGATTTCTCGACCGGCGGCAGCCGCGGCATCCGCGAATCCTACGTCGCGGTCCGCCAGGGCGGCGCCGCCGCCCGCCTGATGCTGGTCTCCGCGGCGGCGGCCGGATGGGGCGTGCCGGCCGGAGAGTGCCGGGTCGAGAAGGGCGTGATCGCGCATCCGGGCTCGGGCCGCACCACGACCTTCGGAGCGGTCGCCTCCCGCGCCGCCGCCATGCCGCCGCCCAAGGACGTTCCCCTCAAGGATCCGAAGGACTGGACCATCGCCGGCAAGCCGCTGAAGCGGCTCGACACCGCCGCCAAGCTCGACGGCAGCCAGGTCTACGGCATGGACCTGCGGCTCGACGGCATGCTCAACGCCGCGATCCGCGACTGCCCGGTGGTGGGCGGCCGGGTCAGGAGCTTCGACGCCGCCGCGGTGGAGCGGATGCCCGGCGTCAGGAAGGTGGTGCCGGTCGGGGAGACCGCCGTCGCGGTGGTGGCCGACACCTTCTGGCGGGCCAGGACCGCCGTCGAGGCGCTGCCGATCGTCTGGGACGAGGGCCCGAACGCCGCCGCGTCGAGCGCGACCATCGCCGCCATGCTGCGGGAGGGCCTCGACGCCGAGGAGGCCTTCGTCGGCAACAAGACCGGCGACGCCAAGGCGGCCCTGCGGGACGCCGCCAGGGTGGTCGAGGCGACCTACGCGGTCCCGTTCCAGAACCACGCCACCATGGAGCCGATGAACGCCACCGCCCGCTGGACGCCGGAGCGGTGCGAGGTCTGGACGCCGACCCAGAACGGCGAGGCGGCGCTGGCCGCGGCGGCCGAGGCGGCCGGCCTCTCCCCGCGGCAATGCGAGGTCTACAAGATCCACCTCGGCGGCGGCTTCGGGCGGCGCGGCGCGACGCAGGACTGGGTGCGGCAGGCGGTGCTGATCGCCCGGGAGATGCCCGGGACGCCGATCAAGCTGATCTGGACCCGCGAGGAGGACATGACGCACGGCCGCTACCACCCGGTCACGCAGTGCCGGATGCGCGCCGCCCTCGACCGGGACGGACAGCTCACGGGCCTGCACATGCGCATCTCCGGCCAGTCGATCCTGGCGGCGATCGTGCCGGGCCGGCTCGGGCCGGACGGCAAGGATCCGGTGACCTTCCAGGGCCTCAATCCCGGCGGGGCCGAGGCAGCGATCGGCTACACGATCCCCAACCTCCTGATCGACCACGCGATGCGCAACCCGCACATCCTGCCGGGCTTCTGGCGGGGCGTGAACACCAACCCGAACGCCATCTACCTCGAGTGCTTCATGGACGAGGTGGCGCACGCGGCCGGGCAGGATCCCCTCGCCTTCCGCCGCAAGCTGATGGCGAACCATCCCAAGCACCTCGCGGTGCTGAACGCGGTCGCGGAGCGGATCGGCTGGGATCGCCCGCCGCCCGCGGGCGTGCATCGCGGCCTCGCCCAGATCATGGGCTTCGGCAGCTACGTGGCGGGCGCCGCCGAGGTGTCGCTGCGCGACGACGGCGGCGTCCGGATCCACCGGATCGTCGCGGCGACGGATCCGGGCGTGGCGGTCAACCCGCAGCAGATCGCCGCCCAGGTCGAGGGCTCCTTCGTGTACGGGCTCTCGGCGGCCCTCCACGGCGAGTGCACGGTCAAGGACGGGCGCATCGAGCAGACCAACTTCGACACCTACCCGGTGATGCGGATGGACGAGATGCCGGCGGTCGAGGCGATCCTGATGCCCTCGGGCGGCTTCATCGGCGGCGTCGGCGAGCCGACCATCGCGGTCGCGGCGCCGGCGGTCCTCAACGCCGTCTTCGCGGCCACGGGCAAGCGGGTGCGCCAGCTCCCGCTGCGCAACACGGACCTGCGGCGCGCGTGAAGGGTCTCGGCGCGCTCCTCCTCGGCGGGGCGGCGCTCGCCGTCCCGCCCGCGGCCCGGGCGGCGCCGCTGCGGGCGCCGCCGGGCGCCTCCTCCTGCTCGGGCTGCCACGCGGCCCACGGCGAGGGCGCCTTCGGGCCGATCGCCGGCCGTCCGGCGGCGGAGATCGAGGAGGCCCTCGCGGCCTACCGGGCGGGCGCGCGCCCGGCCAGCGTGATGACCCGGATCGCCAAGGGCTTCACGCCCGAGGAGAGCCGGGCCATCGCCGTCTATCTCTCGCAGCAGGGGGCGCCGTGACGCGGACCACGCGACGGATCGTGCTCGGCGGGCTCGCCGGCCTCGCGCTCGGCCGGCCGGCCCTGGCCGAGGGCGCGGGGGGCCGCGTCGTCATCGTCGGGGGCGGCTTCGGCGGCGCCTCGGCGGCCCGGGCCCTGCGCGACGCGGGCGCCGCGGTCACCCTGGTTGAGGCCGAGCCCGGCTACACGGCCTGCCCCTTCAGCAACGAGGTCATCGTCGGCCTGCAGCCGATGGCGGCGCAGCGTTTCGGCTACGAGGGCCTCAGGGCCGCCGGCATCGCGGTGGTGCAGGACCGTGCGACCGGCATCGACGGGGCGAGGCGGAGCGTCGCCCTGGCGGGGGGCGGCAGCCTCGCCTACGACCGGCTGATCCTCTCGCCCGGGATCGCCCTGCGCTTCGACGCGATCCCTGGCTACGACGAGGCCGCCGCCGAGGCGATGCCCCATGCCTGGAAGGCCGGGGCGCAGACCGACCTCCTCGCCCGGCAGCTCGCCGCGATGCCGGATGGCGGCACGGTGGTGATGGCGGTGCCGGGCAACCCGTATCGCTGCCCGCCCGGCCCCTACGAGCGCGCCAGCCTGATCGCCTGGCTGCTCAAGGCCCGCAAGCCCCGCTCCAAGCTGATCGTGCTCGACGCCAAGGACACGTTCTCGAAGCAGAAGCTGTTCCAGGCGGCCTGGACGGCGCTCTATCCCGACCACCTGGAATACGTGCCGCTCGCGGAGGGCGGGCAGGTCACGGCGGTGGATCCGGCCGGGATGACCGTCAGGACCGACTTCCAGGACTACCGGGCGGACGTCGCCTGCATCATCCCCCCGCAGCGGGCGGCGCCGATCGCCGCGGCGGCGGGCGTGGCCGACCGGTCGGGCTGGTGCCCGATCGACCCGGTCACCTTCGAGTCCCGCCTCGTGCCCGGCATCCACGTCATCGGCGACGCCGCGATCGCCGGGGCGATGCCGAAATCCGCCTTCTCGGCCAATGCCCAGGCGAAGGTCTGCGCGCAGGCCGTCGCCGACCTCCTGGCCGGGCGCGCGCCCGCCGCCCCGAAGCTGATCAACACCTGCTACAGCCTCGTCGCCCCCGGCTACGGCATCTCCGTCGCGGGGGTGTACCACCCGGCGAACGGCGTGCTGGCCGATGTCGAGGGCGCGGGCGGGACCAGCCCGCTCGACGCGCCCGCGGCGGTCCGGGCCGAGGAGGCCGCCGAGGCGGCGGCGTGGTACCGGACCATCACGGGCGAGGTCTTCGGGTGAGGCGCTGCGCTAGAGCATTTTCCGACGAAGTGGATGCCGGTTCGTCGCGGACAATGCGGCAAGATCAAAGATCGAGAGCGGCACCCGATTGCAACGTGATCGGGTTGCCGCTCTAGAACAGGTGGATGGCGTGGGGCGCGAGCAGGCCGACCCCGAGCATGCCGATCCCGGCCACGCCGAGCAGGCCGCCCGCCACCGCGAGCGCCACGATCCCGGTGATGACCTGGGCGGAGGCGAGCACGATGCCGATCTGGAAGGCCGCCGAGGCGACCTCGTAATGGTGGTAGCGCGCGAGCGCGAGGTCGCGCCTCTCCTCGGCCTCCTTGGCGCGCGCGGCGAGTTCCTTGCGCCCCTCCCCGGTGGAGGGCTCGGATTCCCAGCGCGCGATCGTCTTCTGCCAATCCTCGACCTGCTTCCTGACCGCGTCCGGCGCCGCGCCGGCCTCGAGCGCCGCCTGCTCCGAGGCCGTCCGCACCATCGTGGCGCGAATCGTCTTGGCCTGGAAGAACGACCACAGATTGCTCGCCTGGACGTTCGCCCCGAGCGCGTCCGTCTGCGCGCTCTTGGCGAAGGTCTCGCCCAGCGCCAGGAACAGCGCCAGAACCGAGATCAGCAGCGCCACCTTCTTGTTCGACCCCTCGACCGACCCGTGACCGCCCGACATCGTCGTCTCCCTGCGTCAGCGCGGCTCCCTCATACGCGACCGGGCGGCGAGCGCCAGGGGCCTCATTGCCACTTCCCTCGGCGCGGGCGGTGAGGCAGGCGGTGCGGGACGACCCGCCACCGTTCCCGAGGACGCCCCGATGGTTCCGATCCGCCCGCTGCTCCCCGTCATCGCCCTCGCCGCCCTGCCCGCGCAGGCCGCCTCCCCGGCCGCGCCCAGCCCCTGGCCCGACACCTACCTGAGCCGCGTCGAGGCGACGGCGGTGGTTCAGACGCTGAACGCCCAGCTCCTCGCGGCGCGCAGCGCCACCGCGACCCTCGAAGCGTGGTGCGGGGCCCATCGCCTCGCCCCGGAGCCCCGCCTCGTCGCCCGCCTCGTGCGCGAGATCGACCGCCCCGCCAGCCCCGAGACCCGCCAGCGCCTGCAGGTCGGCCCCGACGAGCCGGTGCACTACCGCCGGGTGCGCCTCGCCTGCGGCGAGCACGTCCTGTCGGAAGCGGACAATTGGTACGTTCCGGCGCGCCTCACGCCGGAGATGAACCGGGTGCTTGAGACCACCGACACGCCGTTCGGCCGCGCCGTGCAGGAGCTGAAGCCGACCCGCCAGACGGTGGAGAGCCGCCTCCTGTGGCAGCCCCTTCCCGAGGGCTGGGATCAGGCCGCGCCGGCGGGCGGCGCCTGCGGGCCGCTCCCGATCCCGGAGGCCCTGTTCAGCCACCGGGCCGTGCTGTTCACGGCCGCCCGCCAGCCCTTCTCGGAGGTGGTGGAGACCTACGCGCGGGCCGTCCTCGACTTCCCGCGGGCGCCGCGTCCCGCGGATCCCGCCTGCCCCAAACCCTGACGAGGCCACCCGATGCCCCGCTACTTCTTCGCGACCCGCGTCGGCGAGGACCTTCTCCCCGACCGGGACGGCCGGGTCCTGCGCGACGCGGACGAGGCCTGGGAGGTCGCCCGCGCGCTGATCCGGGAGGTGCTGCGCGAGAGCGCCGCCTCCTCCCGCCTGCTCTCGGCGAGCCTCGAAGTCACCGACGAGACTGGGCTCGTCCTGTTCGAGTTCCCCTTCGCCGAGGCGCTCGATCCCGGTGCCGGGCCGGACGGGACGCTGCATTAGGCCCCGCCCGGTGGTCATCCCACATCCGATCGATCCCTTCGGGATGTCGGATGTGGGCTTCGCTCAGGCGCCGCGCGGGCGCGTGATCCGATCGATCCCTTCGCGATGTCGGATCTGGGCCTCGCTCAGGCGCCGCGCGGGCTCGTGATCCGCTCGATCCCTTCGGGATGTCGGATCTGGGCCTCGCTCAGGCGCCGCGCGGGCGCGTGATCCGGGATCCGCTTGGATCAACCGGATCCCGGATCAGCGGTCGCATCGCCCCGGCGGCCGGCCGCCCTCAATCGCCATCGACGGACCGGCGATGGGCGGCGTCGGTCTCGAACGCGATGTTCGTCCGAAGGTACTCGACCAACTTGGCGTCCGCGCGCAGGGCCGCGAGGCGGTCGCGCAACACCGCGAGGCCCGGCGGCGCCCCGAACGGGCCCGCGGGGGCGAGCAGCCGCCCGAGCACGGCGCTGACCAGCAGCGACCGGTCGCAGCCGCGATGCGCCGCGAGACGCGCCAGCGCGGGGAGGAGCTCGTCGGCCGCGCGCTCGTTCCGGGCGGACGCGACGGCGGTGAAGCGGCGGATCATGGAGCCCTCCGGTCTCGGCCGCGCGGGGCGAGGCAGCACAACCGGAAGGGAGTGTAATCGAAGATCTCGCGCCCCGCGCTACTGCTCGGCGACCTCCTCCGCGGCTCCCGCGGGCGCGAGGCGGATCCAGGCGTCGAGGGCGATGCGGATGCCCTGGCCGGCGGCGGCGACGAGCGTCATCGAGGCGGCGAGTTTCAGGAGAAGCGACGCATCCGACATTGGGGAACTCTTCATCCGTGACCCAGCGGGCGCCCACCCCGACCGCGCCTCCAACCCGGAGGCGCGGCCGACGATCGGGGCCGCGGGCGACACGTTCGTCCAGCATTTCGGCGGAACCATGGAGAGTGTACTTCCGGCAGGACGTGAAGTCCCCCCGTCGATTTCGGGAGAGGCGTGCGCTTAAATTCGTCTTAAACGAATGAGGATTTCAGATTAACCTGCCGGGACGCGAAGGACCGGGACGGCCGTGATCTCGCGTGCGGGCCTGGTTGCCGGGCAATGTCGCGCGAGGGGCCGCGACGATCCTGGACGAGACCGCTCCGACGCGACGCCGACGGCGCGCACGCCTCCGCGGAGGAGGCGCCGCGCTCAACCTACGCACGAGGTCCAGCCAGTCTCTCGCGCCCCCGTCGAGGGCGGCAGGGCGGTCGAAGCCGCGCCGCGAGGCACGCGGTGTCCGGCACCGGTCCGGCGCCGGACCTCCGGCACCGCTCCGCGCGGACGAGCGCGCGCCGGTCGCTCAGGCCGCCAGGGCGAGGGCGTCGGAGGGCGCCTCGGCCGCCATGAACTGGGCGCGGGCGAGCTCCGCGAAGCGCCCGCCCAGGGCCACCAGCTCGTCGAAGCTGCCCGCCTCGACGATGCGCCCGGCCTCGAAGACCAGGATGCGGTCGACGTTGCGGATCGTGGCGAGGCGGTGGGCGATCACGAAGGTGGTGCGGCCCCGCATGACGGCGTCCAGCGCGCCCTGCAGCTTGCGCTCGGTGGCGGCGTCGAGGGCGCTCGTCGCCTCGTCCAGGATCAGGACCGGCGGGTCCTTGAGCAGGGCGCGGGCGATCGACAGCCGCTGGCGCTCGCCGCCGGAGAGCGAGCGGCCGCGCTCGCCGATCACCGTGTCGAGGCCGTCCGGCTGGCGGGCCAGGAAATCGCTCGCCTGCGCCCGCTCCAGCGCCTCCAGCATCTCGGCGTCGGTGGCGTCCGGGCGGCCGACCTGCAGGTTCTCGCGGATCGAGCGGGCGAACAGCATCGGCTCCTGGAACACGACGCCGATATTGTGGCGCAGGGAGGCCACCGAGAGGTCGCGGATGTCCTCGCCGTCGATGCGGATCGTGCCCGTCGCGGGATCGAAGGCGCGGTGGAGCAGGCTCAGGGTCGTCGACTTGCCGGAGCCGGTCGTGCCCACGAGGGCGACGGTTTCGCCGGGCGCGACCGCGAAGCTGATCCCGTCGAGGGCGCGGCGGCGGCCGTCATACGAGAAGGTGACGTCCTCGAACGCGACCGCGCCGGCGATGCGCCCGGCGGCGCGGGCGCCCGGGCGGTCGTGGACGGCCGGCACCGTGTCGAGGATGTCGAAGAATTCCTGCATCTTGGGCGCCTGCATGAACAGCCCGTTGACGAAGGAGACGACCTGGTCGAGGCGCCCGACCAGGAGCGTGGCGAGGCTCATGAAGGAGACGACGTCCCCGACGCTGGCCTGGCCGCGGAAGTGCAGGGCGAGGCCGGTGACGAAGATCGCCGTCATGGTCAGGGTGGCCGAGGCGCGGGTCGCCACCGAGGCGAGCGCCCACCAGGACAGGACCGGGGTCTGCGCGTCGAGGAGGTTGCGGATGATCCCGCGCATCGCGTCCTTCTCGGCCTTGGCGCGGGTGAAGGACTGGATCACCGCGACGTTGCCGAGGGCGTCGGAGGCGTGCTCGGCGAGGCCGGAATGGTACTGCTCCACCCTCCCCTGCAGGGTCTCGGTCCGGCGCAGCACGAAGGCGGTGAGGGCCGTGAAGGCCGCGACGAGGACGAGCAGGATCGCGCCGAGCTGCCAGTTCAGGAACAGCGTCATCGGCAGCAGCACGGTCAGCGAGAGGAGCGCGGCGCAATGGTCGCGGAAGAAGCCGAGCCAGAGCCAGGCCATGCCGTTCGTCCCCTCGAGCATGGCCTTGAGCACCCGGCCCGAATGGTTCGCGGAGTGGAAGGCGAGCGGCAGGTCGAGGACGTGCTCGAAGTAGCCGGCCATCGCGCCGAGACGGCGGCGATGCGCGAGGCGGTCGGCGTGGAGCGCGATCAGCACCCCGGCCGCGATGGTGAAGAAGCCGAAGCCCACCCAGGCGCCGACGAGCAGCGTCAGCTCGCCGAAGCCCGGCGCGCCCTCGGCCCCCGCCGGCAACCGGGTGACCCGGTCGATGATGCGGCCGAACAGCACCGGCTCGGCGAAGGCCGCCGCGGCGAGCGCGACGTTGGCCACGGTGAGCAGGACGCCGAGGCGCAGGTCGGGTCCGAGCAGGCGCATCACCCGCGCGTAGAGACGCATCAGACGCATGTGGTCGAGACTCCGAAACCCCCTGGCGCGGATCCTCTCGGGAACCCGGCGCGCCGCCGCTCCGTCGGCCGATCCTGGTATGGCGCATCGCGCCTGAACGCCGCATGACGGTCGGGCCGCCGCGCCGCGCCTTTACGCTTCGTTGAGCCGGCCCGCCTTAACCTTAAAGGCAGCCCCGGCGTCCCGCGGGGCCTCGGGGACCCGTCGGCGCCATGGATCTCGCAACCGGCCTCGGCCTGATCGGCGGCTTCGCCGTGGTCATCGTGCTGATCCTCGTCGACGGCGGCCACTTCGCGTCCTACGTCGACAAGCACGCCCTGATCGTGATCTTCGGCGGCGCCACCGCCGCCACGATGCTGCGCTTCCCCTTCTCGGTCATCGTGCACGGCGTGCCGATGGGCCTGCGCTACGCCTTCAGCATGCGGGCCGTCCGGCCGCGCGACCTGATCGAGGAGATCACCCGGATCGCCGAGGTGGTGCGCAAGTCGGGCCCGATGGCGCTGGAGAACATGGAGATCTCCGACCCGTTCCTGGCCCAGGGCGTGCGCTACATCGCGGACGGCTACGACCGCGACTTCATCCGCGACACGATGGAGCGCGACCGCGACAACTTCCTCATGCACCTGGAGGAAGGCTCCAAGGTCTACCGCGCCTTCGGCGATTGCGCCCCGGCCTGGGGCATGATCGGCACCATCCTGGGCATGGTGTCGATGTTCGCCAACATGTCGGATCCCTCCAAGCTCGGCCCGGCCATGGCGACGGCGCTGCTCGCCACGCTCTACGGCGCGCTCATCGCCAACATGATCACGCTGCCGATCGCCGACAAGCTGCACGTCAAGCTGGAAGAGGAGGACGTGTCGCGCTCGCTGATCATCGACGGGGTCCTGCTGATCCGCGACGCCAAGAGCGCCTCCCTGGTGCGCGAGATGCTGATCGCCTACCTGCCCCACAACCACCGCGAGGAGCTCGCCGCCGAAGCGGCGTGAGCCTCTCCCGAGCCGGAGGGTGGATCGGTGGCCAGACGCAAGCGGGGCGGCGCCCACGGGGGCCACGGCTGGTTCGTGACCTTCGCCGACCTGATGGCGCTCCTGATGAGCTTCTTCGTGATGGTCTGCGCCTACTCGACGCAGGACCAGCGCAAGCTCCAGGCGGTCGCGGGCTCGTTCCGGGACGCGTTCGGCGTCAACAAGGAGAGCCGCTTCAACGGCATCATCGAGAAGGACGGGCTGCCGAGCGCCACGCGCCTGCGCGACCTGCGCCCGGTGACGCCCGACAAGGCCTCCGACCGCACGACGCCGCCGCTGCCCGACGAGGTCTTCGACAACGGCGTGCCGCAGAACGGCTTCCGGGACGGGTTCGGGCTCGCGATGGCGAGCCTGCGCCAGGCCCTGCAGGACCTGCCCGACATCGCCGAACTCTCGAAGAACGTGCTGATCCACGAGACGGCGCGGGGCCTCGACGTCTCGCTGGTGGACCAGGACGGCCGCTCGATGTTCCCGGACGGCTCGACCCGGCCGAACGACCGCACCCGCCAGGTGCTGGAGCGGCTCGCCCCGGCGATCCGGCGGATGTCGAACAAGATCGCGATCTCGGGCTACACCGCGGCGACCCGCCCGGGGCTGCGCGCCCCGGCCCCGCCCTGGGAGCTCTCGGCGGGCCGGGCGATCAGCGTGCGCGAGATCCTGGCGAGCAACGGCGTGCCGGACGAGCGCTTCACGGTGGTGTCGGGCAAGGCCGACACCGAGCCGCTCTTCCCGGACAACCCCTACATCGCGGCCAACCGCCGGGTGACGATCACGCTCCTGCGCGACACCCCGCCCCTGCCGCCGGGCCAGGGCTTTCCGTGAGCCGCCGGGCGCGTGCGCCGAGAGGGCGGCGTTCCCGGGCTTCCCAACAGGATCGGGTGCCTCAAGACGTCCGACGAGGTCGCGGACCCGGCAATTCTGGATCAACCTCGAAGAACGGACGAAGGCCGGACGGTCAAGGCACCCATTCCCTTCGTCGCGCTGAGGCGCCGACGATCGACGATCGGCCGTGAAGCCAGCCTCGAAGCACGACGCAGGTCTGTCCGATCCGATCAGGTGAACTTCGAGGATGCCGCCCTTGGCGTGCCGAGGTCCTCTGCGCCCCGAGCACCGGTGACCGGCGCGACACGCTCCGCTCGGCCCCCTTCTACTTCGCCACGAGCAGCGTCCAGTAGACCTTGTACTTCGAGCCGGGCGCGTAGGCGGTGGCGATGCCCATGCGGGTCGCCTCGGGCGAGAGCAGCACCGCGTTGTGCGCCGGGCTGTCGCGCCAGCCGGAGAAGGCCTCGGCCAGCGTGTGGTAGCCCGCCGAGAGATTCGCCTGCGGGGCCGCGAAGCCCATCCGGGCCGCCACCGTGCGGACGATGTCGGTCTGGCTCGGGCGGTCCGCCGCCGCCATCGCGGCGCTCTCGGTCTCGGCGAGGCGCTGCAGCCCCGGATCCAGCGCCAGGGCCGGCAGACCCTTGTTGCGCCGGTAGGCACCGATCATGTCGCGGGCCGTGTCGAGGTCGAGCTGCGCGCTCGCGCTCGTCATCGGCCAGTACAGGCTCGGTCCGGGCGGCGTCTGGCGAGCGACCTCGTTCCCCGCGCAGGAGGCGAGCGCCAGCGCGAGCCCGGCCAGGGCGGCGAAACGGAGGGGCGGCAGGGCAGGTCTCACGGCACGGTCTCGGGGCTCCGGCGGCGCTCGCCCGCGGCCGGGGCGCGCGGCGCCGGTTCGTCCGCCGGGATGATCGCCGGCACCAGGCCCTGCGCGATCTGCCCGAGGGCGTCCCGGACCGGCTCCAGCCCCTGCACGGTGACGATGCTCGATCCGGGCCCGAGATTGGGGATCAATCCCTCGTCCGACAAGGTCTTGAACACCGCGAAATTGAGGTCGCTCTGCACCTTCAGCTGCAGGCCGACGTCGTTGATCATCGCGATCAGCTCGAATTCGAGGTAGGGATCGCCGATCTTGCGGAAGACCACGCGGGGCGGAGGCTCCTTCAGCACGTCCGCATGGGCCTTGGCGCAGCCCGCGATCAGCTCGGCCGCCCGCACCGGGTCCTGGTTGCGCAGCACGCTCACCGTGACGGTCACCCGGCCGGTCCGGTCGCCCCGCACCCGGTTCTTCACCACGCCGGAGATCAGGTTCGAGTTCGGCACGATCACGGAGGAGCGGTCGAAGGTCTGGATCTCCGTCGAGCGCACGCTGATGCGCCGGACGTAGCCCTCGTTGTCGCCGATCACCACCAGGTCCCCGACCCGGATCGGCCGCTCCCAGAGCAGGAGCAGGCCCGAGACGAAGTTGTTGACGATCGATTGCAGGCCGAAACCGATACCGACCGACAGGGCGCCGGCCACGATCGTGATCTTCTCCAGGCTGAGCCCGAGATATGAGAAGGCGATGGCGAGGGAGACCAGGAAGCCGACGTAGCCGGTGACCGTGGCGATCGAGTTGCGCAGGCCCGGGTCCAGGTCGGTGGCGGGCAGGTAGGTGTTCTCCAGCCAGCTCTTGACCACCCGGGAGATGGCCAGCCCGAGCATGAACAGGCCGAGCGCGAACACGATCGTCGAGAGCGAGATCGTCACGTCGCCGACCTTGAAGCCGAAGAAGGCGGCCCGGAACGAGGCGTAGATGTCGGTCGAATCCACGCCCCAGGTCGCCAGCAGCAGCACGGCCGCCGCCGTGATCAGCGCGACCCGGACGAGGCCGCCCATCAGCACCGCGATCTGGTTGAGGGACTTCTTGCGCAGGCCGGTATTGGCCTGGAGCACGGTGGCGATGTGGGAGTCGTTCTGCAGCGTGCTGCCGATGAAGGCGTCCGCGCTGGTGATGGCGAGGTAGAGCAGGGCGACCGCGATCGCGGTCCACATCAGCTGGTCGATCAGGAAGGACGAGAGCGCGATGTAGCCGGTCAGCGCGCAGGCCCCCACCGACGCGGCGATGATCCAGCCGAGGATGCGCAGGGGGCCGCCGATCCCGGAGCTCGATTCGGCCGCGATGTAGGGGCCGAGGCAGGCCTCCTCGGTCTCCGCCCGGGCCGCGAAGCGGCGCAGGCCCTCGGCCAGCACCACCGCGACGACGGCCGCGAAGACGCCCCGGGTGACGATGCTGATCGGCAGGCCGACCGCGATCGTCTCGTTGAACTCCTCGATGGTGCGCCCGATCGTGATCACGAAGGCGATGCCGACGACGAGGCGGACCAGGCGTTCGGCGGTCGCGTCCTCCATGGCGACGAGGCGCCAGTCGGGCTTGTCCGGCGAGAGCAGCCCGTCCGTCACCGCCTCGACCAGGGCCACGAAGGCGAGCGCGGCCAGGATGCCGTGCACCACGTCGGTCAGGCGCTCCGGCACGAGTTCCGTCGCCTCGATCGCGATGCCCACCACGAAGCTGCCGACGACGGCCGGGACCGCCCCGGCCAGCACGACGCGCCAGGCAGCCAGGACCTTGGCGCGGCGGGAGGGCGCCTTGGCCGCGTCGGCGCGCGCGTCGCGCCGCCCCAGGCGCGGGGCGATGTGGCGCCGCCCGACATACAGCGCCACCGAGATCCCGATGGCGAGCGCCACCACGACGAGGCGCAAAGGCGTGGCGTTGCGGCGCAGCTGCGCGATGGTGTCGTCGAGCGCCGCCTGCGCGGTCTTGAGGTCGCGCGGCAGGGTGGAGGCGGCCCGGGTCCACAGGTGCGGACTCAGGAGCCCGTCCGTGCGCTCGAACAGGGCGCGCGTGAAGGCGGCGCGGCGGCGGTTGCTGATCTGGTCGATGATCTGGTCGCTCTGCACGAGGAGCGAGCGGGCGAGCCGCATCGTCTCGTCGACCTCGGCCACGCCGGCCTCGCGCTGGGCGCGCTCCTGGGCCACGTCGGCGGCCTCGGCGCCCTCCTTCGGCTTGGGGCCGAGCTGGTTCAGCCGCTCCTTGGCGGCGTCGAGGCGCGGGGTCAGGGTCTCGATGACGTGGCGCAGCCGCTCGGCGACCGGGTCGATGCCCTCGCGCAGGAGCGCGAGGTCGTCCTTGTTGAGGTCGTGGTGGGTGAGGGCCTGCTCGCGCTGGTCGAGATCCGCCTTCTCCGAATCGAGCTGGGCGCGGATCTGCTTGATCTGCTCGGAGATCGGCGTCGGCGGCGGCTTCGGCGCGTCGGCGGGTTTGGGGGCGGCATCCGGCGCGGCCGCCGCGCCGGCCGGCGCCGCGGGAGCCTGCGCGGCGGCCGGCGCCTTGGCGTCCGGCTTCGCCGCGGGTCCCGGCTGGGCGGCCGCGAGGCCCGGTGCCAGCACGGCGAGGGCCAGCAGGGCGGCGATCCAACGGCGCAACGGTGTCATGGCGATCCTTCTCGGCTGACGGGCGAGCACGGGGCGGACCCGCCCCGCGCCCCCGCCCCCGCCGCGGCGGCCCGGAGCCGCGACGGCCCCGGGCCACAGGACCCTAACGCAGCGGAGGCGGGAGGGGCGCCCGGACATCGCCTCGCAATGGGGCGAAAAATCGCCGGCCCCCGACCGCGCGGGCACCGATACAAGTTGGGGGCGCGACACCGCGGGCGAGGCCCCGAACCTTCACAACCCTGTCATGGTGCTTCTAGAATGAGTGCGCAATGGACTCGGCCCTTCCGGTCTGCTGTGAGCCGATGGCGTCGCTCATCTCGGTCCAGCAGCACAGAGGCCCGGCACGATCCCGGGCTCCGACGATCCGCGGCAACCGCCCGCCGGGCGGCCGTGCCGGCCTTCCGCCGTGTCCCCTCACTCCCCCCGGACAGAGCGTGAGGTAGGCGATGCGCCCCATCTCCTCCCTCCGCGAGCGTCGCGAGACCCGGCTCCCCGCCGGGCCCCCTCGCCGCTTCCGGCCAGTTGCCAGGGAAGGATGATGCTGGATCTTCAAACCCTCGTGCTGAACGCGGATTACCGGCCGCTCTCCTACAACCCGCTCTCGCTGTGGTCGTGGAAGGACGCGTTCACCGCCCTGTTCCTCGATCGCGTCACCCTGGTGGCGAGCTACGACGTCGAGGCCCGCTCTCCGAGTCGCTCGCTCAAGGTGCCGAGCGTGGTGGCGCTGAAGAACTACGTGGCGATGGCCCGCTCGCCCGCCTTCACGCGCTACAACATCTACCTGCGCGACACGTTCAGCTGCCAGTATTGCGGGATCCGGCTCCCGGCCGGCGGGCTGACCTTCGACCACGTGGTGCCGCGCTCGCGCGGCGGGCAGTCGAGCTGGGAGAACGTCGTGGCGGCCTGCAGCCCCTGCAACCTGCGCAAGGCGAACCGCACGCCGGAGGAGGCGGAGATGCCCCTCCTCAACCCGCCGCGCCGGCCGAGCCGCTACGAACTGCACCGCCGCCAGCCCGAATTCGACCACCGGCAGTACCACCACACGTGGCTCGACTACCTCTACTGGGACAGCGAGCTGGAGACCTGATCCCGACGGTCATGTCCCGTGACCGCTGGGTCGGATCTCGAATTGTCGTCGAGCCAGCGGCCGGCGCCGGCCATTCGAGAGGGTCGACGGCCCGCTGCGTCAGCATCCTGGGCCGGTGGGACGGGGCCGTCGCGGCGTGCCGCCTCACTCCTCGGGGAAGACGGGCGGCGGCTCGTTGTAGATCGGCAGGCGGTCGTTGCGGGGCATCCAGGCGTGGTAGACCGCGCCGTCCGTCTCGCCGTAGCCGACCGGCTGCACCCGGATCGGGCCGCGCCAGGACCGGGCGGGGGCGGGCCGAAGCCGTCGCGCACGGGGCGGGGATAGGCCGCGGCGGAGGCGGGCACTCGGGCCGGGTGCGGCCGGGCGCCGGCCGGATGGCGGGGGAACGGCACCTCCGGCATCCCGTCCGCCGAAGCGGGAGCGGCGAGCGCGGCGAGGAGGCCGGCGATCAGGAGCGGGCGACGCATTGGCGAGGTCTCACGGGCCAGGTCTCACGGGCCAGGTCTCACGGGCCAGGTCTCACGGGCGAGATCTCACGGGCGAGGTCTCACGGGCGGGGTCCCGCGGGCGGAGTCTCCGGGACCGCCCGGAGCATCGCCGGCCCGGGCCAGCGGAGCGTTAAGCGGCGCCCGCGATCGCCCGTTATGGTTTCCGGCTCACTGCGCGGTGACGCCCCCGTCGATGACGAGCTCGGCGCCGGTGACGAAGCCGGATTCGTCCGCCGCCAGGTAGGCGGCGAGCGCGGCGATCTCGTCGGCCCGGGCGTTGCGGCCGAGGGGAACCGAGGCGCGCAGGCGCTCGCGCAGGACCTCCGGGTCCCGCCCGCCCGCCGCGAGGTCGTGCAGCATGTCGGTCTCGGTGAAGCCCGGATGGATCGAGTTGCAGCGGATCCCGTAGCCCTGCCGGGCGCAGTGCAGGGCCACCGACTTGGTCAGTAGCCGCACCGCCCCCTTGGAGGCGTTGTAGGCGGCGAGGTTGTGGCCGCCGATGATGCCGGAGACCGAGGACAGGTTGATGATCGCCCCGCCGCGGCCCGCGGGCGGCTTCATCACCCGGACCGCGTGGCGGCAGCCCAGGAACGTGCCGTCGACGTTGACGGCCTGCACCCGGCGCCACTGCTCCAGCGTCACGGATTCGATCGTCGCCACGACCGCGATGCCGGCGCAGTTGACGACGACGTCGAGCCCGCCCTCGCGCGCGACCGCCTCGTCGGTGGCGTCCTGCCACGCCGCGTCCTGCGTCACGTCGAGGGGCGCGAAGCGGAAGACCGGGTTCGTCGCGGCGGCCCGGGCGCCGGCCTCGGCGTCGATGTCGGCGAGGATCACCGCGGCGGCGCCCTCCTCGGCGAAGCGCCGCGCGGTCGCGAGCCCGATCCCGCGGGCGCCGCCGGTGACGAGCGCGACCTTGCCGGAGAGACGCCGCATGGCCCGAACCCCGTGCCTCGCCCCCTCGGGCGGGGCGCGAGACTGGGACGGTTCGGGCCCGCCCGCAAGGCGGGACTCAGAATTTCAGCGCCGCGCCGCCGCGCACGGTGTTGATGTTCGCCTTGTGCCCGTCGAAGTCGTTGAACTGGACGAACTGGTACTCCGCGCGGAGCAGGATGTTCGCCGTCATGGCGAATTCCATGCCGGCGCCGGCCGCGATGCCGCCCACGATCTTCTCCCGCGAGCGGACCAGCAGGTGGGGCGCGCTCGGAGTGCTCGCGCCGGGATTCGTCTGATCGAAATTGCTGTAGCCGGAATAGTTGACGTAAGCAGGCCTCGCCGCACTCTGATTGCTCTTGTAGGTCGCCTGATCGTACTCGATCGGCTGAACGCCGATCGTCTCGCTGATCTGGGCCCGCCCGATCGCGAAACCGCCGGTGACGAAGGGCATGAAATTGCCCGCATCGTAGCCGAAGCGGGCGCGCAGCGTGGCGTAATCGTCGATGCGGGTGCTCGCATTGCCGGTCAGGTAGACGGCGCGCCACCAGCCGTCGCTGCCGACGATCGCGCGCCCGATCTCGTCCGAGGTCCAGCCGCGCGCGCTCAGGTGGGTGTAGTCGAGCTCGGCGCCCGCCACGAACTCGTCGAGCTGGAAGTTGATGCCCACGTAGGCGCCGAAGGTCGTGCTGTCGCGCCGCATCGATCCCGGATGCAGGAGCGTCGAGGCGTTGAGATCGGACTCGAACTTCGTCTGACGCAGGTAATTGGCGACCGGGGCCTGGAACACGCTGCCGAAGCCGAAGCTGGTGCTGGTCCAGCCGCCATGGCCGCCGAAGTAGAACCCGTCCCAGTTCCCCGCCGGCGCGGGCGCGTCGTAGCTCGTGCCGCGCAGCGTGGCGAAATCGAGATCGGCCGCGCGCGCCGGTGTGAGGCCGCAGACGCACAATCCCGCGAGCAAAGTTGAGGTCACGATACGCATGAGGGCGGTCCCCCGACGGGTGCGTCGGCTTCGGTAGTGGATCTCGATGCCGCATAATCCGCTGGTAACCTTAAGATAGTCTTGCGCCGCTACCTCCTCGCGGCCGCAATCTCGAAAGCGAGAGGCCCGGAGCGGGGGCTCCGGGCCTCTGCGGTGAACGGATTGATCTCCTGAGCCATGCCCGATCCGCTCGGTCGCTTCGGGATGGCGGATGTCGGCTTGGCTCGGGCGCCGCGCGGGCTTGCGGAGACAGGATCCGCTTCGATCGAGCGGATCCCGTCTCATACGACATCCGGTTGATTGCTTCGCAATGCGGATGTCGGCTTCGCTCAGGCGCCGCGCGGGCTCGTGATCCGGGATCCGCTTCGATCAAGCTGATCCCGTCTCAGTAGGCGCCGGGCGGGCCCATGAGATCCCCGAAGGGCTTCGCGCCGAAGGCCCAGCGCAGGCCGACCCGGACCTCGTTCGCCGTGATGTCCTTCAGGCGCGTGTTGCCGCTATAGGCGTCGAAGCCGGTCCGCGCCTTGCCGATGTCGAGGTAGCGGTAGCTGGCGTCGAGGCTCAGGCCGTTGCCGAAATCGTAGGACAGGCCGGCCATCGCCGCCCAGGCGAAGGTCGTGATCGTCCGGCTCGCGCGGGCGTCCCGCGTCTGCGGCCCGATCACGTAGGTGGGCTGCGTGTCGCCGCAGGTGACCGTGAGGCAGGTGGTCTGGGTCCAGCCGTCGTGGAAGCGCTTCTCGGCGAAGCCCACCCCGGCGCCGACATAGGGGGTGAAGCCCCACCACGTGCCGAGGTCGGCGTAGACGTTGAACAGGCCGGTCAGCACGTCGAGCTTGCCGCCCTCCTCGTTGAAGCCCTCGACGTAGCGGGTGCGGGAGCTGGTGTCGTGGAAGCGGGTGCCCCCGCGCGCGTCCAGGGTGAAGTCCGCCCGCAGGAAGCTGTTGACCCGGTAGCCGATGCCGCCGCCGCCGCCCTGGCTGCTGCCCAGGCGCAGATTCTCCAGCTTGGCGCCCGGCGTGCCCGGCAGGGTGTCGTCGCCCGGCCGGTTGAAGTCGCTCGCCGTGAAGTCGCCGCGCAGGTACCAGCTGCCGCCGATCTCGACCGGCGCCGGCGGGGAGGCGCGGGCGGCAGGGCGGGCGGGAGCAGGTCGGCGGCCTGGGCGGCGGCCGCGCCCAGCAGCACGAAGCCCAGCGCCATCGCCGGCCGGCAATCAGGCCATCCACGCATGCGATCACCCTCTTCCTCTGGCGGCCCGCGGCAGGGCGGTCAGGACCACAGCGGAATGTCGTAAACTACAAAGGTTAGAGAGGGATTAACCCTAATCCGACCTCGTCCGGGCCGGCCGTGACGGCGGTTTCCGCACGAGCACGCGCGGCGCCGCCCTCCGACGGCGCCGCGCGATCGCGATGATCCGGCCCGGATCCTCGCTCAGTACTTGCGGACGATCGGCCCGGGAGGCGGCGCCGGCTCGAAGCTGGCGACCGGGACCGGTACCGGCGCCACGACCGGCCCGCCGAGCATCCAGCGCATGCCGATCTTGATGTCGTGGGACTCGATGTCCTTGAGCGTGTAGACCGTGCTGAGCGGCGGATTCACGCAGCCGGGGAAGCAGTCGAGCCGGCCGGAGCGCGCCTCGCCCATGTTCAGGTAGCGGTAGGCCAGTTCGAGCTTCAGGTTCGGCGAGACCGCGTAGCCGAGACCGGCGTGGACGGCCCAGGCGAGGTTGGTCTTGGCGTTCGACGGGCCGTAGCCGAACCCGCCCGCCGCGTCGCCCAGCCCCTCGTCCGTGACGCTGCCGAACATGTGGTGCGCGACGCCGACGCCCGCGCCGATGAAGGGCGTCACGCCGTACCACGTGCCGAGATCGGCGTAGACGTTGGCGAGGGACACCACCGTCGAGAGCTTGCCGGTGTCGCGGTTGTACAGGTTCTGGCCCGGGCCCACGCCCGGCGACACGTCCTTGGACACGAACCGCCAATCCGCCTGCGAGCGGTACTCGCCGGTGATGTCGGCGCGGAGCCAGGGATTGAACTGGTAGCCGACGCCGGCTCCGATGAAGAACTGGTCGGAGAGGTGATCCTGGATCGTCTTGTACTTGTAGGGCTTGGCCGGAACGGTGACGTCCTCGGCGATGGTCTGCCGCAGGTCGGTGATGCCGACGCCGACATCGCCGCGCAGGTACCAGCCCCCGCCGACCTCGACGGGCGGCGGAGGGGGCGGCGGGGGCGGGAGCAGGTCGGCGGCGTGGACGAAGCCCGGCACGCCGATGCCCGCCGCGAGCGTGACGATGCGCGCCAGCGCGCGTGGCTTGGAGCGGCCCATGACGAATCCTTGATCTCAGGGCCGTGCTGCACCTCAGGCGGCCCCTCCGGGATAGCGTCATGACTTTCGACGCAAGAAGTAAACTTACGTTTAACGTTAAACCTTAGGCTTACTGCAGGGGTGCACTCCACGCGGCGCGTGTCCGCGCCGCCGGGCGGCGCTCAGGCCGCCGCCTGCCGCAGGGCTTCCACCACCTCGTCGACGACTTCGACCACGAGGTCGCGGTTGTCGCCCTCGGCCATCACGCGGATCACCGGCTCGGTCCCGGAGGGGCGGATCACCAGCCGCCCGGCATTGCCCAGGCGCTGGCGCGCGCCCTCGATGGCGGTGACGACGGAATCCTGGCGCAGCGGCTCGCCCGCCCGGTAGCGCACGTTCTTGAGCACCTGCGGCAGCGGGTCGAAGCAGTGGCAGACCTCGCTCACCGGCCGCTGCTGGCGCTGCACCACGGTGAGGAGCTGCAGGGCCGCCACGAGCCCGTCCCCGGTCGTGGCGTAATCGGACATGATGATGTGGCCGGACTGCTCGCCGCCGAGATTGTAACCGTGCTCGCGCATGTATTCGAGCACGTAGCGGTCGCCGACGGCGGTGCGCACCAGGCCGAGGCCGAGCTCGCCGAGATAGCGCTCGAGGCCGAGATTGGACATGATCGTGGCGACGATGCCGGGCTGGGTGAGGCGCTGGTCCTCCTTCCAGGAGCGGGCGACCACGGCCATCAGCTGGTCGCCGTCGACCCGCTGGCCCTTCTCGTCCACGACGAGCACCCGGTCGGCGTCCCCGTCGAGGGCGATGCCGATGTCGGCGCGCAGCTCGCGCACCTTGCGCACCAGGGCGTCGGGGGCCGTCGAGCCGACGTCGCGGTTGATGTTGAACCCGTCCGGCTCGGTGCCGATGGCGATCACCTCCGCGCCCAGCTCCCACAGGGTCTCGGGGGCGACCCGGTAGGCGGCGCCGTTGGCGCAGTCGACGACGACCCGCAGCCCCTCCAGGGTGATGCTGCGCGGCAGGGTGCGCTTGGCGAACTCGATGTAGCGCGCGTGCACGCTCTCGATCCGCTTGGCGCGCCCGAGATCGGCGGAGCCCGACAGGCGCTTCTGCAGGTCGGCGTCGAGCAGGCGCTCGATCTCGTGCTCGACCTCGTCGCTGAGCTTGAACCCGTCCGGCCCGAACAGCTTGATGCCGTTATCCTCGTAGGGATTGTGGGAGGCCGAGATCATCACCCCGATATCGGCGCGCATCGAGCGGGTGAGCATCGCCACGGCGGGGGTCGGCATCGGCCCGAGCAGCAGCACGTCCATGCCCACGGAGGTGAAGCCCGCGACGAGCGCGGTCTCGATCATGTAGCCGGAGAGGCGGGTGTCCTTGCCGATCACCACGCGGTGGCGATGGTCGCCGCGCTGGAAGAGCAACCCGGCGGCCTGCCCGACCTTGAGCGCCAGTTCCGGGGTGATGACGCCGTTCGCGCGGCCCCGGATGCCGTCGGTTCCGAAGTATTTGCGCAACGTCGTCCCTCCTGTGCCGTGCTGGGCCCGGTTCGCGCCCCGCAAGGCCGGTGCCGGACGAGAGTCTTAGCCGAGCCATGGCCGCGTCCACAATCGGCACGGGAATTCACCGCGGCGCGGCGGCCGCCTTCACCGGGAGGCCTGGGCGGAGCGGGATCCGCGCTCGGGCGTCCAGTCGAGTTCGACGACGGCCTGCCCCTCCTCGCGATTGAAGCGGAGCGCGGCCTGCCGCATGGCCCGCAGGGCCAGGGCCCCGTCGGCCCGCGGGCATTGCACCGGGTCGTGGACGCGCCGCTCCTCGTCGAGGGCGTGCGCGAAGGCCGCGCCCACCCGGTCGATCGCGTCGACGGTCGTGAACGGCAGCGACACATACACGACCTGCTGCGGCCCCCGGGCGAGGCAGTAGCGCCAGTCGGCGAGGGCCGGACCCGTCAGCAGCAGGAGACCGAGGGCGAGGAGGGATCGTCTCATCGGGAAGGGTCCGGCGCGCCTGGCAGCGCTCGCTCCCCGCACTCGCCGTCCCATTGCGGCGCCAGGAAGGCGCTGCGGCGCCAGAAAGGCGCTGCGGCGCCAGAAAGGCGCTGCGGCGCAGGATTGGCGCCGGGGCGCTCGCACGGTCACGCCTCGGCCCGCTCCGCCTCCTCGATCGGGAGGGTCCAGACGAGGTTTCCGGCATCGTCCGTGAGCCAGGCGAGGTTGGCCTCGTCGCAGAAGAACTCGTCGGCCCGGCCGAGCGCGCGGGCCGAGGCCTCGCGGACGCTCGCCGCCTCGATGGACACGTCGCGCAAGGCGCGCCCGACCGTGCCGTGCCGGCCGCGTGCGGCGACGCGAAGACGGAAGGTTGGCATGCCGTCTGAAGCTCCCGTAAGGTCAGGTGGCCTGCATCTATGGCCTTGTTCGCAGGGAATGCGCAAGCATCCCGCCCGGGTGGGAGCCCACGCGGGCAACGCCGCGCAGCGTTGACAAGCCCGCGAGGCGGCTTAGGCCTCGCCGGGCGGGACCGGAGGACGTCGGATGAGGGTTGCCTGCCTGGGCGAGTGCATGGTGGAGCTGGCGGAGCGCCCCGACGGTGCGCTCAGCCGCGGCTTCGGGGGCGACACGCTCAACACCGCCCTGTACCTCGCCCGGCTCGGCGTGACGGTGGACTATGTCACGGCGCTCGGCGACGATCCCTGGAGCGACGAGATGACGCAAGCCTGGGCGCGCGAGGGGATCGGCCTCGGCCGCGTGCGCCGCCTGCCCGGGCGGATGCCGGGCCTCTACATCATCCGGACCGACGCGGCGGGCGAGCGCAGCTTCCACTACTGGCGCGACAGCGCCGCGGCCCGCGACCTGTTCACCGAGCCGCTCGCCGGGGCGACCCGGGAGGCGCTCGCCGGCTACGACCTCGTCTACCTGTCCGGGATCAGCCTGTCGCTCTACGGGCCCGCCGGGCGCGCGGCCCTGGACGAGACCCTGGCGGCGCTGCAGGGCCGGGGCGGCCGGGTCGCCTTCGACACCAATTACCGCCCCCGCGGCTGGCCCGACCGGGAGGAGGCGCGCGCCGTCTTCCGGGCCGCGCTGGCCCGCGCCGACCTGATCTTCGCCTCGGTCGAGGATCTCGACTGGCTCTACGGCGAGACCGGCGAGGCGGAGGTGCTGCGCCACCGCGGCCGGGCCGAGATCGTGCTCAAGGAATCGAGCGCCCGCGTTCCGGCGGCGCGGCTCCTGCACGGGGATCGCGAGGAGACCGTGCCGGCGAGCCCCGTCGAGACCGTCGTCGACACCACGGCCGCGGGCGACAGCTTCGCGGCCGGC
Organism: Methylobacterium sp. CB376; assembly: GCF_029714205.1. Taxonomy (NCBI): domain Bacteria; kingdom Pseudomonadati; phylum Pseudomonadota; class Alphaproteobacteria; order Hyphomicrobiales; family Methylobacteriaceae; genus Methylobacterium; species Methylobacterium sp. CB376. Next base: position 3,424,432 of record NZ_CP121648.1, read on the forward strand.
TACATCGCCGCCCGGCTCGCCGGCCTGCCGCCCTCCGACGCCGCGGCCTGCGGCCACCGCCTCGCGGGCGCGGTGATCGGGCATCGCGGCGCCGTCATCCCGCCCGCCGCGATGCCCGCCCTGCCCTTCCGATCCCCCGGAGAGACCCCCGCATGACGAGTCCCGCCGCATCCCGCGAAGATCAGGCCCGCCAAGATCAGTCACGCCAAGAGCCGACCCGCCAAGAGCCGACCCGCCAAGATCAGGCCCGCCAAGAGCCGACCCGCCAAGCCCGCCTCGAAGCCCTGCTGGCCGAGTCGCCCGTGATCCCGGTGATCACGGTGCCGGAGCTCGCCCACGCCGTCCCCCTCGCCCGGGCCCTGGTGGCGGGGGGCATCCGGACCCTGGAGATCACCCTGCGCACCCCGGTCGCCCGCGACGCCGCGCGGGCGATCATGGCGGAGGTGCCGGACGCCGTGGTCGGGATCGGCACGGTGCTGACGCCCGACGACCTGGAGGCGGCCCGGGCGCTCGGCGCCCGCTTCGCCCTTAGCCCGGGCGCCACGCCGGACCTGCTGCGGGCCGCCGCGGAGAGCGACCTCGCCTTCATGCCGGGCGTCGCCACCCCCTCCGAGCTGATGCAGGTGCTGGCGGCGGGGTTCCGAATCGCCAAGTTCTTCCCCGCCGTGCCGGCGGGCGGGCAGGCGGCCCTGAAGGCCCTCGCCGGTCCCTTCCCGCAGGCGCGCTTCTGCCCCACCGGCGGCATCGCCGAGGCGGACGCGAAATCCTGGCTGGCGCTGCCGAACGTGGTCGCGGTCGGCGGCTCCTGGCTCGCCCCCGAGGCGGAGATCCGCGAAGGCCGCTTCGAGGCGATCACCGCGCGTGCAAGGCGCACGCTCGCCGGGCTGGCATGAGCGGGACGCCCGCCCGCCATCTCGCCCCTGGCGCCGGCTGCCCGCCGGCGCTACATGAGGGGGGCGGGGCTGCGGGGTGCGTCAGGAGACACATATCCCCGGGGCCTTATCGACTCCCTCGGGAGCTGTCCCCGCCCTGGTCCGTGGACCGGGGCACACGGCGCCCACCTACGCTGTAGGTTTCCCGGGATCGATCCTCCAACGGCTTTCGTGGCTCCGCGCTCCTCCATGACAGACGACATCCTGGTCCCGACCGACAAGGCCAGCCTCCGCCGGGAGGCCCTGGCGCGGCGGGACGGGCTCGACGCGGCCTATCGGGCCGAGGCGTCCCGGCGCATCGCCGAGGCGGTGCTCGCTTTGCCCGCCCTGGCCGGCGCCGGCCTCGTCAGCGCCTATTGGCCGATCCGCAGCGAGGTCGACGTGCGCCCGCTGATCGCCGCCCTGCGCGACCGCGGCCAGGCCGTCGCCCTGCCGCAGGTCACGCCGGCCGGCCTGGTCTTCCGCCAGGTGGCCGAGGACGACGCGCTCAGCGCCGGCGGCTTCGGGCTGAGCGAGCCGGGGCCGGAGGCGGCCGAGGTGCGGCCCCGGGCCCTGCTGGTGCCGCTCGCCGCCTTCGACCGCCGCCTGCACCGCATCGGCTACGGGAAAGGCTACTACGACCGGGCGCTCGCGGATCTGTCCCGGGACGGGCCGATCCTCACCGTCGGCGTCGCCTTCGCGGTGCAGGAGATCGCGCAGGTGCCGGAGGGCCCGCACGATCACAGCCTCGACCACATCGTCACCGAGGCGGGCGTGATCGGGCCCGCCACGAGCCCCAGCCTGCCCGCCGGAGTCTGAGCCATGCGCCTCCTCTTCCTCGGCGACGTGGTGGGGCGGCCCGGCCGCCAGGTGGTGGCGGAGCGGCTGCCGGGCCTGCGGGAGCGCTGGAAGCTCGACTGCGTCGTCATCAACGGCGAGAACGCGGCCGGGGGCTTCGGCATCACCGAGGCGATCTGCGACGAACTCATCGACGCGGGCGCCGACGCCGTCACCCTCGGCAACCATTCCTTCGACCAGCGCGAGGCCCTGGTCTTCATCGCGCGCCAGCCGCGGCTGGTGCGCCCGGCCAATTACCCGCCGGGCACGCCCGGGCGCGGCGCCACCGTGATCGAGACCCGGGCGGGGGGGCGCGTCCTCGTCGTCAACGTGATGGGCCGGATCTTCCTCGATCCCCTCGACGATCCCTTCGCGGCGGCGGACCGGGAGGTCTCGGCCTGCCCCCTCGGCAGCGCCGCCGACGCGGTGATCGTGGACGTCCACGCGGAGGCCACCAGCGAGAAGGAGGCCTTCGGCCACTTCCTCGACGGGCGCGCCTCGCTGGTGGTCGGCACCCACACCCACGTCCCCACCGCCGACCACCGCATCCTGCCGGGCGGCACCGCCTACCAATCCGACGCGGGCATGTGCGGCGATTTCGATTCGGTGCTCGGCATGCAGAAGGACGAGCCCCTGCGGCGCTTCCTGCAGAAGACGCCGGGATCGCGGCTGGAGGCGGCGACCGGCGAGGGCACGCTCTGCGGACTCGCCGTCGAGACCGACGACGAGACCGGACTCGCCCGCCGCGTCCACGCCGTGCGGCTCGGGCCGCACCTGGAGGAGGCCTGGCCCCGGGACTGGGACTGAGAGGTCGAGGATCTCCCGGTCTCCGGGACGACCATGCCGCCGGGATTCGAGGACCTGGACGAGGCCGCGGAGCTGTCCGGCCGGGATCGCCTCCGCAGAGCGGGCCATGAGCCCGCAGCTTCATGGCATCCGCACCGCTCCTCGGCATGAGGGAGGGGCGCGGGGTCCGGCGGTCGCGTGCGGTGGCGCCTCGGCAATCGGGTCGGCACGCCGCTCGAACGCCATCGGCCGCACTGGCGCGATCGCCATCCATCCTCTTTCCCCTGACCGTCGGAGCCGGACGATCCCCTGTCAGCCTCCGAGATCCCGCACCGGCCGATCTCCTACGTGGTCCGGCCGAAGCCGCGCCGGCTTGATCCCGGGCCGGCCAATCGGCACAGTGCCGCCGGTTTCCCCCGGGATCGGTCGGGGCCGGAGACCGATCCGCGCGGCGAGTCCCGCCGCGGCCCACGCGAGCTGAGACGAACCACGCGATGGCGGCGAGTGCTGCGTCCCCTCCCCTGACATCGCCCCGGATCTTCCTCGTCCGCATGGCGGTGTTCCTGATCCTGGTCGGTTTCCTCGCCTTCGTGCTCTACCGCCAGATCGTGCCGGCCTTCCTGGCCAATCCCGGGCTCAATGGCCTGATCCTGGGCGTCCTGTTCATCGCGATCCTGCTCGCCTTCGGGCAGGTGCGGCGCCTGTTCCGCGAGATCCGCTTCGTCAACCGCACGGCGATGCGGGAGACGAATCCGGGCGAGCCGCGGGTGATCGCCCCGCTCGCCCCCGTGATCCGCGACGCCGCCGCGGGCGAGTCCGTGCCCGCCGCGGGGTTCCGCCCGCTCCTCGACACCGTGGCCTCGCGCCTCGACGAGGGCCGCGAGGCTCTGCGCTACATCGCCGGCATCCTGATCCTGCTCGGCCTGCTCGGCACCTTCTGGGGCCTCATCGACACGCTCTCGGCGGTCGGCAACGTGATCCGCTCGATGCGCGCCGGCGGGGGCGACGCCGCCGTGATGTTCGACGAGCTGAAGAGCGGGCTCGCGGTGCCGCTCTCCGGCATCGGGCTCGCCTTCTCGGCCTCCCTGTTCGGCCTCGCCGGCTCGCTCACCATCGGGTTCCTCGACCTCCAGGCGGGCCAGGCGCATACGCGCTTCTACAACGAGCTGGAGGATTGGCTGGTCGCCCGCGCCGGCCCGGAGGCGGCCGGCGCGCCGCAGGCGCCGAACCGCAGCTCCGAGGCGTCCCTGCGCGACCTCGCCGAGGCGGTGACCCGCCTCTCCGCCCTGGTCGGCGACAGCACGGGCAACAGCCGCGCCAGCACCCAGGCGATGGCGAACCTCGCCGAGGGCATCCAGGGCCTCGTCCAGCACATGCGCGCCGAGCAGCAGATGATCCGCGACTGGGTCGAGGCCCAGGCGAGCCGCGAGCGCGAACTCAAGCAGGTGCTCGACCGCCTGGGCCGGGAGCGCGTGGGATGACGCGCCGGGACGGGATCTGATGGCCGGCCGCCTCCTGCGCCGCGAGCGCGCCCTCAACGTCTGGCCGGGCTACGTCGACGCGCTGACGACCCTGCTGCTCTCGGTGGTGTTCCTGCTGACGATCTTCGTCACCGGGCAGTTCTTCCTGTCGCAGGAAATCTCCGGGCGCGACACGGTGCTGGGCCGGCTCAACCGGCAGATCGCCGAACTGACCGACCTCCTCGCCCTCGAACGCTCCGGGCGGCGCACCCTGGAGGAGACGGCCGCCTCGCTCCGGGCCAACCTGCAAGAATCGGAGACGGAGCGGCGGCGCCTGCAGGACGCGCTGTCGGCCGACCAGGGCGCGCAGGGCAAGGCGAGCGATCTCGGGCGCCAGCTCGAGGCCGAGAAGGGCGCGACCAACCGGGCCCTGTCCCAGGTCGAGCTCCTGAACCAGCAGATCGCGGCGATGCGCCAGCAGCTCGCGGCGCTGGAGGACGCGCTCGCCGCCTCGGAGACCCGGGACCGGGAGAGCCAGGCCCGGATCGCCGATCTCGGCAGCCGCCTGAACGTGGCCCTGGCCCAGCGGGTGCAGGAACTGGCCCGCTACCGCTCGGACTTTTTCGGGCGCCTGCGGCAGATCCTCGGCAACCGCTCCGACATCCGCATCGTGGGCGACCGCTTCGTGCTGCAATCGGAGGTGCTGTTCGCGGCCGGTCAGGCCACGCTGCGGCCCGAGGCCGGGGCGGAGCTCGACCGCATCGCCGTGGCGATCATCGAACTCGGCCGGCAGATCCCGCCCGACATCCCGTGGGTGCTGCGGGTGGACGGCCACACCGATGCGCGGCCGATCAGCTCGGCGACCTTCCCGTCGAACTGGGCGCTGTCGGCGGCCCGGTCGATCGCGGTGGTGCAGTACATGGTGGGACGGGGGATCCCGCCCCAGCGCCTGCTCGCGGGCGCCTTCGGCGAGTTCCAGCCCCTCGACACCGGCACGACCGAGGAGGCCTACGCCCGCAACCGGCGCATCGAGCTGAAGCTCACCGAGCGCTGAGCGGCGGGCAGGACATCGCCGGGTGAGGCCGGGGCACGCCCCGTCGGGTTCTCCGGCCGGATCCTCGGCGGAGTTGCGCCGGGCAACTCTGCTTCACTGTCCTTCGTGCATCGTTTTCGCTGACGCGGTGCTTCGGTTCGCCGCCGAACCGGTGGCCGCTTCGACGCACGATGCTTAGCCGACCCGCACCCGCCAGATGTCCTCGGCGTATTCCCGCATGGTGCGGTCCGAGGAGAACCACGCCGTTCGGGCGGTGTTGAGGATCGCCGCCCGCCACCAGCCGCGCGGATCGCGCCACGCGGCGTCGACCGCGCGCTGGACCCGCCAGTAATCGTCGAAATCGGCGGTCAGCAGGTAGCGGTCCGGGCCGGCGAGTTCGTCCACGAGCGGCCTGAACCGGCCCGGCTCCTCGGGCGAGAAGCCCCCGGAGGCGACGAGGTCGAGGGCGGCCGCCAGCCGCGGCGAGGCCGCGATCGCCCGCTCCGCGTGGCCGCCCTGCGCCTTGGTGGCCCGCACCCCGGCCGCGTCGAGGCCGAAGATGAAGATGTTCTCGGCCCCGACATGCTCCCTGATCTCGATGTTGGCGCCGTCGAGGGTGCCGATCGTCAGCGCGCCGTTGAGCGCGAGCTTCATGTTGCCGGTGCCGGAGGCTTCGAGCCCCGCCGTCGAGATCTGCTCGGAGAGGTCGGCCGCCGGGATGATCGCCTCGGCGAGGCTGACCGAGTAGTTCGGCAGGAAGGCGACCTGCAGCCGGCCCGCCACCGCCGGATCGGCGTTGACGCGCTTGGCCACGTCGCAGGCAAGCCGGATGATCAGCTTGGCTTGGCTGTAGCTCGGCGCCGCCTTGCCGCCGAAGAGCTTCACCCGGGCCGGCCAGTCGCGCCCCGGCTCGGCGAGGATCGCCTGGTAGAGCGCCACCGTCTCTAGGATGTTGAGGAGCTGGCGCTTGTACTCGTGGATGCGCTTGATCTGGACGTCGAACAGGGCGGCCGGATCGAGGGCGATGCCGGTGCGCTCCCTCACGACCCGGGCCAGGGCCTCCTTGCGCTCGCGCCGCACGGCGGCGTAGCGCGCCTGGAAACCGGCATCGTCGGCGACCGCGGCGAGCCCGGCGAGGGCGGTCGGATCGTCGAGGAGCGCCTCGCCCACCACCTCCGCGGCGAGCGCGGTCAGGCCCGGATTGGCGTTGTGGAGCCAGCGCCGGAAGGTGATGCCGTTCGTCTTGTTGACGATCTTGTCGGTGTCGAGGGCGTGGAGGGGCGCGAAGACCGTCCTGCGCATCAGCTCCGTGTGCAGGGCGGAGACGCCGTTCACCCGGCGCGCGCCCAGGAAGGCGAGGTGGCCCATGCGCACGCGCTTGCCGTGCGTCTCCTCGATCAGCGAGACCTCGGCGAGCTGGCCCGCATCGACCCGGCCGTGCTTGGAGAGCTCCTCCAGGTGCATCCAGTTGATCAGGTAGATGATCTGCATGTGGCGCGGCAGCAGCCGCTCCATCAGCTCGACCGGCCAGGTCTCCAGCGCCTCGGGCAGGAGCGTGTGGTTCGTGTAGCCGAGGGTGTGCGTGGTGACGTGCCACGCATCCTCCCAGGACAGGCCGTGCTCGTCCACGAGGAGCCGCATCAGCTCCGGCACCGCGATGGCCGGATGGGTGTCGTTGAGCTGGATCGCCGCGTGGTCGGGCAGCGTGCGCAGGTCGCCGCGCTCGACGACGTGGCGGCGCACGAGGTCCTGCAGCGAGGCCGAGGTGAAGAAGAATTCCTGGCGCAGGCGCAGCTCCTGCCCGGCCGGCGTGCCGTCGCTCGGGTAGAGCACCCGGGAGATCGCCTCGACCCGGTCGCGCTCGGCCATCGCCCCGACATGGTCGCCGCCGTTGAAGCGGGCGAGGTCGACGGGCTCGGCGGCCCGCGCCTGCCACAGGCGCAGCACGTTGACGTGCCTGCCCCGGAATCCGACCACCGGCGTGTCGAAGGGCACGGCCCGCACGATCTCGGCCGGGCGCCAGACGCGGCGGATCGCGCCGTCCGGCAGCACCGTCATGGCGACATCGCCGCCGAACCCGACCTGGCAGGCCGCGTCGGGCCGCTCGAACTCCCAGGGATTGCCCTCGGCGAGCCAGGTCTCGGGCACCTCGCGCTGGACGCCGTCCTCGATCAGCTGCCGGAACAGGCCGTGGTCGTAGCGGATGCCGTAGCCGTAGGCCGGAATCGCGAGGCTCGCCATGCTCTCCATGAAGCAGGCGGCGAGCCGGCCCAGGCCCCCGTTGCCGAGCGCCGCGTCGGGCTCGGCGCCCGCCACCGCGTCGAGATCGACGCCGAGCGAGGCCAGGGCCGCCCGCGCCGTCCCGGTCAGGCCGAGATTGCCCATCACGTCGGAGAGGAGCCGCCCGATCAGGAACTCGAGCGACAGGTAGTGCACGCGCTTGGGCGGCACCGCCGGGCTGTCCGAGGCCAGGCAGGCATCCACGACCCGGTCGCGCAGGGCGAGCGCGGTCGCGACGAACCAGTCGCGGTCGCGGGCGGTCGCGGGCGACCTGCCGAGCGCGTAGGCGAGCTTGCCCAGAATTGCATCGCGCAGGAGCGAGACATCGTCCGCGCTGGACGGAGGGCTCGCGGCCGGCGGCCGCCAGAACAGCTGCGGCTCGGCCGCAGGGGCGGTCTCTGGTCGCCGATCACCGGCCAGTAGAGCTTCGTTCAGCACCTCGGAACCCCCTTCAGCGCCGACGATCCTCTTCTCTGCCCCGCGCTCTTGGTCGCGTTGCGGGCAGCAGATCATCGGCCGAACTGCTTCATCGTGTGACGTCTTTTTCATCATGTCGAGACGGCCGGAGCGCTTGACGACAAGTCTCCCGGCGTGTGGCCGTCGCGACACGTGGCACCGAAACCCGACGCGACTGTGGCCGAGGCGGGCTGAAGGCGTCATGAACGGTCGCGACGCCCCGGAAGCCGTGCCGTTCGGACGGGTTTCCCGCAGAGTCAGGGCGGATCATCGCCCACGAACGCCGTGGCCGCGGTGCGGTTCCTCACGCCCCGGGGTCGCGGGGAGCGTCGGCGAACCGTCACGGGGGGCGGCTAGCCTGCCGCGGCGCGGGAACCGCCGCCGCCCTTTCGGTTTGCATGGTTTCGATTTGCTTGACCGGGCGCCGCGCGCAAGCCCGCCCGCGCGCCGCGCCCGGACGCGGCCCCGCCCCTGAACCCGCGACGCGCACGGAGGCGAGCGATGCCCGGTGAACTCTGGTGGAAGGCCGGGACGGTCTACCAAATCTATCCCCGCTCCTTCCAGGACGCGAACGGCGACGGGGTCGGCGACCTCAAGGGCATCACCGCCCGGCTCGACTACCTCGCCTGGCTCGGGGTCGACGCGCTCTGGCTCTCGCCGGTCTGCCGCTCGCCGATGGCCGATTACGGCTACGACGTCTCCGATTACTGCGACATCGACCCGCTCTTCGGCACGCTCGCGGATTTCGACGCGCTCGTCGCCGAGGCGCACCGGCGCCGCCTGCGGGTGATCATGGATTTCGTGCCCAACCACACCTCGATCGCGCATCCGTGGTTCCGCGAGAGCCGCGCCTCCCGCGACAACGCGCGGCGCGACTGGTACATCTGGCGCGACCCGAAGCCCGACGGCGCGCCCCCCAACAACTGGGTGGGCAATTTCGGCGGGCCGGCCTGGACCCTCGACCCGGCCACCGGTCAGTCCTACTACCACGCCTTCCTGAAGGAGCAGCCCGACCTCAACTGGCGCAACCCGGAGGTGCGCCGGGCCATGCTGGACGTGCTGCGCTTCTGGCTCGACCGCGGCGTCGACGGGTTCCGGGTCGACGTGATCTGGCACCTGATCAAGGACGCCGCGCTGCGGGACAACCCGCCGAACCCCGACTACGTCCCGGGCGACGCCGAGATCAACAGCCTCACGCCCCTCTACTCCGCCGACCAGCCGGAGGTGATGGAGGTCGTCGCCGAGATGCGCGCGGTGCTCGACGGCTACGACGAGCGGGTGCTGATCGGCGAGATCTATCTGCCGCTGGAGCGGCTGATGGCCTATTACGGCGTCGACCTGTCCGGCGCGCACCTGCCGTTCAACTTTCAGTTGATCCAGGCCCGCTGGCACGCCGAGACGATCGCCGCGCTCGTCGCCGAGTACGAGGCGGCCCTGCCGGAGGGCGGCTGGCCGAACTGGGTGCTCGGCAACCACGACCAGCCGCGCATCGCCGCCCGCGTCGGGGCCGCGCAGGCCCGGGTCGCCGCGGTGCTGCTCCTCACCCTGCGGGGCACGCCGACGCTCTATTACGGCGACGAGATCGGGCTCGCCCGCGTGCCGATCCCGCCCGGGCGGGCGCGCGACCCCTGGGAGCGCAACGAGCCCGGCCGCGGCCGCGACCCGGCGCGCACGCCGATGCAGTGGGACCGCACGCCCCGGGCGGGGTTCTCCAGCGCCGAGCCGTGGCTGCCGCTCGATCCCGGGGCCGCGACCTGCAACGTCGAGGTGCTGCGCGACGATCCCGGCTCGATCCTCACCCTCTACCGCCGCCTCCTGGCCCTGCGGCGCGAGCACGCCGCCCTGAGCCTCGGCCTCTACCGGGCGGTCTTTGTCGCGCGGGACGTCCTCGTCTACGAGCGCGCGCACGGGGACGAGGTCCTGCGCATCCTCCTGAATTTCGGGCACGCCCCTTGCACCGTGCCGCTGCCGCCGGATCACGCCTGGCGCGTCCTGCTGTCGAGTTCGGGCAGCCGCATCGCCGAGAGGCCGGCCGACGGCCATCTCGCACTCGCGGGAGACGAGGCCCTCGTCCTCCTGAGGGAGCCGCTTTCACCCGAAAATGTCTAGCTTCACTTAAGTGAAACTTCGCGGAAATTCCGTCGAAGCTCTGCCACGCGGGTCAGAAACTCTCGGTTTCGCACGATATCGCGCGATTTACGCTTGAATCCCTGCTGCGATGCGATATTGTGCAACGCGGCGGAACCGGACGCGCAAGCGCGCGTTGCCGGCCAAACACAGGCGCCGTGGCGACGTCCGCCAGCATCCTTGCGGCCCGCGGCGTGGGGGCATTCTCGATGATCGGCTCGGCGTGCGCGCGCTCCGTTTCCCCTGCGCCGGTCCCGTCGTCACCATCCCCCTTCCTCCGCAGCCCCGGCTCGCTGCGCCAGCGCATCCTCTTCGCCACGCCCGAGATGGCGGATTTCCTGAAGACCGGCGGCCTCGGCGAGGTGGCGGCGGCGCTGCCGCGGGCGCTGCGCCAGCACTACGACGTGCGCATCCTGATCCCGGGCTACCGCCAGGTCGTCGACCGCTACGCCGACATCCCGGTCGTCGCCCAGCTGCCGGGCCGGGACGGGCTCGCGCCCTCGGCGCTCGGCCTCGTCGAGACCGGGGACGGCATGCCGGTCTACGTGCTGCTCAACGCCGAGCTCTACGACCGGGCGGGCTCGCCCTACGGCGACCAGGGCGGCGACTTCGCCGACAACGACCTGCGCTTCGCGCGCCTCAGCCTCGCCGCCGTGGAACTCGCGAAGGGTGCCGATCCGGACTGGCAGGCCGACCTCCTCCACCTCAACGACTGGCAGACGGCGCTCGCCCCCGCCTACCTGGCCTGGCAGGGCCTGCGGGTGCCGAGCATCCTCACCGTGCACAACCTCGCCTATCAGGGTCTGTTCCCGCGGGAGAATCTCGCCCGGCTCGGCGTGCCAGAGGGCGCCTTCCAGATCGACGGCGTCGAGTTCTACGGCAAGCTCTCCTTCCTGAAAGCGGGGCTGTTCTACGCCTCGCACGTGACGACGGTGAGCGAGACCTACGCGCAGGAGATCACCTCGCCGGAATTCGGCTGCGGCCTCGACGGGCTGCTGCGCACCCGGGCCGGCCAGGGCCGCCTCACCGGAATCCTCAACGGGATCGACGAGATCTGGGATCCGCGGACGGACCCCCATCTCGCCACCGCCTTCGAGGCGGATGACTGGAAGGGCAAGCGCGCGAACGCCGACGCGGTGCGCGAGCGCTTCGGGCTCGGCGTCTCGCGCGGCCCGCTCTTCGCGATCGTGTCGCGGCTCGTCCACCAGAAGGGTGTCGACCTCACGCTCGCGGCGGCGGAAGCGATCGTGGCGGAGGGCGGCCAGCTCGTCGTCACCGGCCAGGGCGAGCCGCGCTTCGAGAGCGCCTTCATGGACCTCGCGCGCCGTCACCCGGGGGCGGTGGGCGTGCGGATCGGCTTCGACGAGACCGACGCGCACCGGATGTTCGCGGGCAGCGACTTCCTGCTGATGCCGTCGCGCTTCGAGCCCTGCGGGCTGGCCCAGATGTACGCGCAGCGCTTCGGCTCGCTGCCGATCGCGCGCCGGGTCGGCGGCCTCGCCGACACGGTGGAGGACGGGGTCACGGGCTTCCTGTTCGGCGAGGCGACGCTGAAGGGCCTCACCGGCGCGATCCGCCGCGCCCTCGACACCTTCGCGTCGAAGCGCCACCTCAACACGATGCGGCGCACCGCGATGGCCCGCACCTTCGGCTGGGACAAGGCGGCGCTGAGCTACAGCGGCCTCTACGCCCGCACCATGGGCAACGGCGTCGAGATGCTGCGCCCGCGGGCGGCGTGAGGGCCGGATCCTCCAGGCCCGTCCTCGCGCCGAGAGATCGAACGCCTCCCGATGTCCGGCCCTCACACGCGCGCGATGACGCGATGATCCGGGATCCGCTTGATCAAGCGGATCCCGGATTATCCTCCGCCTCCGGGCCTCAGCCCCGCTCGCGCAGGTAATCCTCGGTCGTCCGCGGCGGCGGGGCGGCGTGGGGGTCGAAGCCCTCGGCGAGCACGTGGGAGACCCGGCAGGTCTCGCACATCATCAGCGCGCGCAGGCGGTCCTGGCCGGCCGTCCCGGCGAACATCCAGTGCTTGTCCTGCAGCCGCCCGATGATCCGCTCGACCGTGCTGCGGGTGCCGAACGGCTTGGCGCAGGCCACGCAGGCGAACGGCTCCTCCTCCTTGAGGACGCGGCGCGGCGCCGCCCAGGCCGCGAAGTCGAGCCGCGGCTCCAGGGTGATGACGTCTTCCGGGCAGGTCGCGGCGCAGAGGCCGCACTGCACGCAGAGGCTCTCCGAGAAGCTCAGGAGCGGACGGTCCGGATCGTCGCTGAGCGCGCCGGTCGGGCAGGCGCCCACGCAGGCGTGGCAGAGCGTGCAGGCCTCGGTGCGGAAGTCGAGCCCGCCGAAGGGCGCCCCGGGATCGAGGGGGATCCGGTCGACCGGGCGCGGCGCCGCGTGGTGCAATTCGCGAAGGGTGAGCCGCAGCACCTCGCGCGCCTCCCCCTCCGGCACGAAGCCCGCCGGCGCGGCCGTCGCGGTGCCGCGGGGGCCCGCCGCCAGCGCCGCCCCGAGCGCGTCCGGGTCGTCGGTCTCGATCAGCGACACGACCGGGGCGCCGTCCGGGGGGCCGTAGCCCAGCGCCTGCAGGATCGCGTCGGCCCGCGCCAGGACGCCCCGGAGCGGGGTTAGGTCGTGCTTCGGCCGCGCCCGCGCCAGGAGCCGCACCCCGGTCGCCCCGAAGGCGAAGGCGCCGGTGAGCAGGTCGAGCCCGGCCTGAGTCACCTCGTTGACCCTGATCGGCAGGACGTGGGCCGGCAGGCCGGCGCCGAAGCGGGCGAGCGCGTCGATCAGCGCCTCGCCGTGATCGCCGTCGTGGAGGAGCACCACGGCGCCCTCCCCGCCCGCTGCCGCGTAGGCGCGCAGGAGGCGGCGAAGGCGCCGCAGCAGCGCGTCGGCGGGCGGGAGCGTGGCGGCGGCCGCGCCGGTCGGGCAGACCGAGGCGCAGGATCCGCAGCCCGCGCACACGAAGGGATCGACCGCCACGTGGTCGCCGGCCGGCGCGATCGCCCCGGTCGGGCAGACGTCGAGGCAGCGGCTGCAGCCGGTGATGCGCGAGCGCGCATGCGCGCAGAGCCCGTCCTTGAAGGCGATGAAGCGGGTCTTGTCGAAGGTGCCGACGAGGTGCGAGGCCTCGAACAAGACCGCGGCCACGGCCGCCGGGTCGCGGGGATCCGCCCGCAGGTAGCCGCTGCGCAGGGCGTGGGCCGGGAAGAGCGGCGCCTCCCCCGAGACGTCGATCACGATGTCGCAGGTCGAGGTCGCGCCGTCGTGGCCTTCCCCGAACAGGAGGCGCTCCCGCGAGGAGGGGCGCGGCAGGGCGTAGGCGTCGATGCCGAGCGTGAAAGCGCCGAGATGCCCGCCGGCCCGGCGGATCGTGCCCTTGAGGACCGGGAACTCCGCCCCGCGCGGGGGCACCACGTCGCCGGGCCGGGTCAGCAGCACCGTGACGTCGAGGTGGTCGGCGAGGCGGCGCCCGACCTCGATCGCGGTCTCGTCCCGCCCGTAGACGAGCGCCACGCCCCGGCTCTCGAAGCTCACCACGGGCGCGGGCGGCATCGGCTCCGCGGCGGCGGCGAGGAGCGCCGCCATCTTGGGGCCGGCCGCGGCGCCCTCGGCGGACCAGCCCGCCGCCTCGCGGATGTTGGCGTAGGCGACGCGGTCCTGCGCCCCGACCTCCTCGGCCAGTTCGTCGAAGAGCGGGGCCTGCAGGGTGCAGGCCAGGGTCACCGGATCGCCGGAGGCGAGGAGCCGGCGCGCGCGGTCGAGCTCGCGGGTGCAGAGCGCCTCGCCGGTCTCGACCCGGCCGCCGCAGCCGCGGCCGATCGCCTCCGCGTCGAGCGGGATGGTCCCCTCGCAGGAACAGGCAATCACGACGCGATCCGGCACGGTGTTGTCCTCGGCCTCGACTGGAATTCGGGCCTCTTGCAGGCCGTCCCGCCCCTATATAGGAGGCGTTGAAAAGTGCGACCCGACACGTGCGCGCAGGGTTGTTCCGGCGCGCGGGGGTTCTCCGCCGCGGGGGTTCTCCGCCATGTCCGCCGCCCATTCCGCCACGCCGCAGATCCTCGCGACCGGCCTGATGCTGCCGCCGCCCTTCACCCTGGTCACGCTCGATCCGCCCGGATCGGCGCAGGCCGAGGCCTGCCGCCGGGCCGCGGACGCGGACGCGGCCGGCACCCTCGTCCTCTCGGCCGGGGAGCGCGTGATCGAGGCGGCGGTCGTGCTCGCCCCCGAGGAGCCCCTCCGCCTCGCCCGCCGCGCGGCGCTGATCGGGATGGGCGCGCTCGCCGACGCGCTCGGCAGCCACGCCCCGCCCGACAAGCCGGTCGCGGTCGAGTGGCCGCTGACCCTGCGCTTCGACGGGGCGCGCCTCGGCGGCGGGCGCCTCGCCTGGCCGGAGGGCTGCGGCGAGGACGAGGTGCCGGACTGGCTCGTCTTCTCCTGCATGCTGATCGCCTCGAAGCGTCACGCCGGCGATCCCGGCCTCACGCCGGACTCGACCTCGCTGGAGGAGGAGGGGTTCGCGCCCGAGACCGCCGGGCCGATCGTCGAGAGCTTCGCCCAGTACCTGATGAAGGGCCTCTCCGACCTGGAGGAGGACGGCTTCGCCTTCGCCCTCGCGCGCTACCGCGCCGTCCTGGCCGAGCCGCCGGGCGAGCGCCTCACCATCGACGGGCACGGCGACGCCCTGGCGGTCGGCCCGGAGGGGACGCGCCCGCGGCCGCTCGGGGAGGCGCTGCGCGCGCCCGCCTGGCTCGATCCGGCGACCGGAGCACCGCGCCTGTGACCCGCCTGAAGCTGCCCCGCACGCTGCGCCTCGACGCCTCCGACACGCTCGTCTTCGCGCGGGCCGCCGAGCCCGGCGAATGGGCGGTGACCGGCTCCTTCCTGTTCCTCGACGCCGATCCGGCCGCCCTGGCGCCCAAGGCGCGGATCGCCTTCCGCTCCGGCTTCCTCGGCATCGCCTCGTTCGGCTTCTCGACCCTCGTGGTGGTCAGCGAGGCGAGCGAGGCCGAGCGGGAGGCCGCCACCGAGGCGCTCGCGGCCCAGATCCACGCGCGGCTCGGCGCCCCGAGCCTCGCCGCCGCGCGGGAGGCCGCGGCCGAGGAGATCGCCGCCGCCGCCGCCCTCTGCCAGCCTCCGGTGAATTCCGTTCTGGCGCTCCACCGCGCCGTCGAGGCCGGGGAGATCCGCGAGCAGTACCGGGTGCTGCGCCCCCGCGAGGGGGCCGTGCCGGGCGCCGACCGCCGCCACGCCTACGCGCGCGCCTTCGACTTCGCCGAGACCGACGACGAGCCCGAGGAGGCGGTCGACCTCGTCGGCCTGATGGGGAGCCGGGCGCCGTGACGGAATTCTGGGTCTCGAGCGGCCACCACCTCGCCCGGCGCCAGGAGGGCGGCGGGCTCGCGGTGACGGACGAGCTGCTCCTCGCCTACCTGGCGCGGCCGGAACTCGTGCCCCCGCCGGAGGCCTGCGCGGCCGAGCGGGCGCTGCACGCGCGCCTGCGGGCCGCGCCGCGCCGCGTCGTGGCGCCGGAGGAGGTCGCCGCCGTCGCGGATGCCGACGCGCGCGAGAATTGGCAGGTCGTGCTCGCCTTCCGCGACCGGCTGCTGGCGGCCCGTTCGGTTGAGGACGCGTATCTCGACCTCGTGCGCCGGGGCGGCGGGGGGACGCCGCCGCTCTTCCTCAACCAGCTCGTCCACCTCATCCTGCGCAACGCCCTCGACGGCTGCCAGGACCCCTACGTGCTGCGGGCGGGCGAGCTGTTCTTCCGTCCGCAGGCGGTCTCGGTGCAGGCGGTCTCGGCGACGGAAGGCGCGCTGCTCCTGGCGGATGCCGAGCTGGTCGACCTGGAGGAGGGCCGCGCCCGGCCCTCGCCCCTCGTCGCCATGCTGGGCCGCGAGCCGATCGGCGACCTCGACGTGCTGACGCCCGAGACGGCCTGGACCTACTGGAGCCGCTCGGACGCCTTCACGATGGCGCTCAATCTCGGCTCCGATCCGCGCAGCCGCGAGGGGCTCGCCCGGGTGATCGAGGCCTGGATCCGCCACCTCCTGCACCGCCGGGTGAGCGTGGCGCCGGTCGCCCGGATCGAGGACCGGGACTGGCGCTGGTTCGTCGGCCTCGACGCGGAGGCGACCCGGATCGGCAACGCGCTCTGGCGCGGCGAGGCCCTGCCCGAGGAGACCCGCGCCCGGGTGCTCGCCCTGTTCACGCTCGCCTTCGCGGAGACGGCCGGCCTCGACCCACGGCTGGGAGACCAGCCGGTCTACCTCCTGCTCGCCATGAATCCGGATCGCCGCGTCACCGTGAAGCCCCAGAACCTGATCGCCGGCCTCCCGCTCGTCGGAGAACCCCTGTGAGCGAGGCGGATCCGCGCCGCGCGGGCGTCGCGCCCCGCTACGAGGTCGGGGTGATCGTCGCCAAGCGCCGCCTCAAGGGGCCCTGGGCGAGCCATGCCTGGCTCCCCGTCGCCGCCCTCCCGGGCCGGCCGGAGACGCCGCCCTGGACCCGCCTCGGCGCGAGCGAGGCGGAGGAGACCTTCTACGCCGGCAGCGTCACGGTCGCGCTGCACCCGGCCGAGACCGCCCATTACGGCGACAACCTCGCCTCCGCGCAGCCCTCGCTGTGGATCGCGCTGCGCCCGGTCGGCCCGGAGACCTACGAGATCGCCACGGTGACGGCGGATCCCTACGAGGGCGAGGCGCTGGCGGAGGGGATCGGCGAGATCGTCGAGGCGGTGCCGATGCCGCCCGAGATGCAGGCCTGGCTCGCGGCCTACTACGCGGCCCACCACGTCGAGCGCCCGTTCGAGAAGCGCAAGCGCGACCGCGCCGACCCGGAGGCGCTCGCCCGCCAGGGGCGGCGCCGGGACGACGAGCGGTGAGCGGGGATTTCCTGTCGCGGTGGTCGCGCCTCAAGCGCGACGGCGCGCGCCCGGTGCGGGAGACCCCGGACCGCGCGGGCGAGACCGCGCCCCCGCCAGGGCCGGACGCGGCCGAGCCGGAGCTGCCGCCCGAGGAGCTGGCGAGGCTGCCCTCCCTCGACGCGCTGACCCCGCAGACCGACCTCGCGCAGTTCCTGCGGGCGGGCGTGCCGAGGGCGCTGCGCAACGCGGCGCTGCGGCGGATGTGGTCCCTCGACCCCGCCATCCGCGACTTCGTGAGCGAGGCCCGCGAATACGCCTGGGACTGGAACGTCCCGGGCGACGTCCCGGGCGCCGGGCCGCTCCTGCCGACCGACGACGTCGCCGCGATGGTCGAGCGCGTGATCGCGGGGGAGCCCGCCCGAGCCGCGCCCGGGCACGACCCCGCGGACGGGCCATCCGGGCGCGAGAGCGTCGTCACCCCGGCGCTCCCCGGCCCCCAAGCCCCGCCCGCTCTCGAGCTCGCGCGGGAGGAGGCCGCGCGGGAGGAGGCCGGGCGGGACGAGGCCGGGCGGGAGGAGGCCCCGGATGCGGCCGGGACCGGCCCGGACGCCCCGCCCCGCCACGCGGCGGAGCCGGCGCAGATCCGCCCGGAAGCCCCGGAAAACGCCGCGAAGCGGCGCCGCGCCCGCCGCCACGGCGGCGCGATGCCGCTTTGAGGCATTAAAAAGTAGGATTGCGGCGCGGCCGCCACGGTATATGGTGCAAATTGCAAAACGCGGCGGATCGACCGCGAGGCGAGGGTGGAGATGCGAGGGGTCGGGCACGTCGAAGTGGACCGAGCCCTCGGTGTGGACGCGTTGGTGGCGGATCAGGACCCGAATGTCGACGAGATCGACGTGCTGCGCGCGCGCCACTACGGCGGGCTCGCGGCGATCCTGGGCCAGGCGCCGGATGCGGGCCTCATCGAGGCGCTGCGCGGGGTGAGCGGCAACGATACGCCGCTCGGGCAGGCGCACGCCGCCCTGGCGGACGCGGCCGCCGAGGCCGACCTTCGCGCCGTGGAACGCGACTATTTCGAGCTCTTCATCGGCGTCGGGCGCGGCAAGATCCTGCCCTACGCGTCCTACTACCTCACCGGCTTCCTCAACGAGCGCCCGCTGGCCCGGCTGCGCGAGGATCTGGCGCGGCTCGGCATCGAGCGCGACCCGCGGGTGAGCGAACCCGAGGACCACATCGCGATCCTCCTCGAGGTGATGGCCGGGCTGGCGGAGCGGCGCTTCGGGGCGGAGTCGCCGGGCGAGCAGCTCTTCTTCGAGCGCCACCTGAAACCCTGGGCGCGCCGCCTCTTCGAGGACATCGAGACCGAGGCGGCGACGCCCCTCTACCGGGCGGTCGGCGCGCTCGGGCGGACTTTCATCGAGATCGAGACCGCCGCCTTCGCCATCGACGCGTGAGGCCGGTCACCGCAACCGAGGAGCGGGACATGGAACGGGACAGGAAGGACCAGCTTGGCCGCAGGCAATTCTTTCGCGCGCTCGGCGGTGGCACCGCGGCCGCGGCCGCGGCCCTGGTCTCGCCGCTCTCGACCGGGGAGGCCAAGGCCTACGATCCGGGCTCGGAGGAGACACGCGCACGCTACCGGGAGACGGACCACGTGAAGGCCTTCTACCGGACCAACGGCTACGAGACCCTGAAGAAGTGAGGGCGCGATGCTGAAGAAGCGCAGAGGCGGCGCCGCGGGCCGCGCGACCCCCTCCCCGGCCGCCGGCACCCACCATTCCCTGACCGCAGGCGCTCTGCCAGAGACCCTGGATCGCCGCAGCTTCCTGCGCCGCTCCGGCCTCGCCGCGGGCGGGCTCGCGGCCGCCGGGGGCCTCCAGCTCGGCGCCGTGCGTCCCGCCCGGGCCGCCGGCTCGGCGGTGAGCGGGCCCGAGGTGACGATCCGCAAGAACATCTGCACGCATTGCTCGGTCGGCTGCACGGTGACGGCCGAGGTGGTGAACGGGGTCTGGGTCGGCCAGGAACCCTCCTGGGCGAGCCCGATCAACCGCGGCACCCACTGCGCCAAGGGTGCGGCGATCCGCGAACTGGTGCACGGCGAGCGCCGCCTGAAATACCCGATCAAGCTCGAGAACGGCGAGTGGAAGCGGATCTCCTGGGAGCAGGCGATCGACGAGATCGGCGCCAAGCTCCTCGCCATCCGCGAGAAGAGCGGCGCGGATTCGGTCTACTGGCTCGGCTCTGCCAAGTTCACCAACGAAGCGGCCTACCTGTTCCGCAAGTTCGGGGCGTTCTGGGGCACCAACAACGTCGACCATCAGGCCCGGATCTGCCACTCGACCACCGTGGCGGGCGTCGCCAACACCTGGGGCTACGGCGCCCAGACCAATTCCTACAACGATATCCGCAACGCCAAGACCATGATCATCATGGGCGGCAACCCGGCCGAGGCGCATCCGATCTCGATGCAGCACGTGCTCTCGGGCAAGGAGATCAACCGGGCGAACCTGATCGTCATCGACCCGCGCTTCACCCGCACGGCCGCCCACGCCACCGAGTACGTCCGCCTGCGCTCGGGCACCGACATCCCGGTGATCTGGGGCATGCTCTGGCACATCTTCCAGAACGGCTGGGAGGACAAGGAGTTCATCCGCAGCCGCGTCTACGCCATGGAGGATGTCCGCAAGGAGGTCGCCAAGTGGACCCCCGAGGAGGTCGAGCGGGTCTCCGGCGTGCCGGGCGAGCAGCTGCGGCGCGTGGCCGAACTCTTCGCCAAGGAGAAGCCCGCGACCCTGATCTGGTGCATGGGCGCGACCCAGCACACGGTCGGCACCGCCAACGTGCGGGCCTTCTGCATCCTGTGCCTCGCGACCGGCAACGTCGGCAAGCCCGGCACGGGCGCCAACATCTTCCGCGGGCACACCAACGTCCAGGGCGCGACCGATCTCGGCCTCGATGTGACGACGCTGCCGCTCTATTACGGGCTGGTCGAGGGCGGCTGGCGGCACTGGGCCCGGGTCTGGGACGTCGAGTACGAGTGGCTGCAATCGCGCTTCGACGAGGTGCCGACGCTGGCCGGGCGCAAGGCGCGCTCGCGCAAGGAGAACATGGAGGCGCCCGGGATCACCTCGACGCGCTGGTTCGACGCCGTCACCTTGCCGGCCGACCAGGTCGACCAGCGGGCGCCCCTGCGGGCCATGATGGTGTTCGGCCACGGCGGCAACACCGTGACGCGGCTGCCCGAGGCCGTGAAGGGCATGAGCGCCCTCGACCTCCTGGTCGTGGCCGACCCGCACCCGACCACCTTCGCGGCGCTCGACGCGCGGCGGGACAACACCTACCTCTTGCCGATCTGCACCTCGCTGGAGATGGACGGGTCGCGCACGGCCTCGAACCGCTCGCTGCAATGGGGCGAGCAGATCGTGAAGCCCGCCTTCGAATCGAAGAACGACTACGAGGTGATCTACCGGCTCGCCGCCAAGCTCGGCTTCGCCGACCGGATGTTCAAGAACATCAAGGTAACGGACGGCGTGCCGGAGGCGGAGGACCTGCTGCGGGAGATCAACCGCGGCGGCTGGTCGACGGGCTATTGCGGGCAGAGCCCGGAGCGCCTGAAGGCGCACATGCGCAACCAGCACAAGTTCGATCTCGTGACGCTGCGCGCGCCCAAGGACGATCCGGAGGTCGGCGGCGACTATTACGGCCTGCCCTGGCCGTGCTGGGGCAAGCCGGAGATCCGCCATCCCGGCACGCACATCCTCTACAACACGGCCCTGCACGTGAAGGACGGCGGCGGCACCTTCCGGGCGCGGTTCGGCACCGAGCGCAACGGCCAGACCCTGCTGGCCGAGGATTCCTTCTCCGTCGGCTCCGACCTGACAGACGGCTACCCCGAATTCACCATGGGTGTCTTCAAGAAGCTCGGCTGGGACAGGGACCTGACGCCCGAGGAGATGGCCGTCATCACCCGGATCGGCGGCAATAACATCGACGCGGTGAGCTGGGCCACCGACCTGTCGGGCGGCATCCAGCGGGTCTGCCTGGAGCACGGCGTCACGCCCTTCGGCAATGGCAAGGCGAGGGCGAATGCCTGGAACCTGCCCGACCCGGTGCCGGTGCACCGGGAGCCGATCTACTCGCCCCGGCCCGACCTCGTCGCCAAGTACCCGACCCGGCCCGACGAGCGCCAGTTCCGCATGCCGAACCTCGGCTTCTCGGTCCAGAAGGCGGCGGTGGACCGCGCCGTCGCCAGGGACTTCCCGATCATCCTGTCGTCGGGCCGCCTCGTCGAGTACGAGGGCGGCGGCGAGGAGACGCGCTCGAATCCCTGGCTCGCCGAGTTGCAGCAGGACATGTTCGTGGAGGTGAACACGCAGGACGCGGCCGAGCGCGGCATCAGGGACGGGCAGTTCGTCTGGGTCTACGGGCCGGAGAACGGCGCCAAGACCAAGGTGAAGGCGCTGGTGACCGACCGGGTGGCGAAGGGCGTGGCCTGGATGCCGTTCCACTTCTCGGGCTGGTACCAGGGCAAGGACATGCGCGCCTTCTACCCGAAGGGCACCGACCCCGTGGTGCTGGGCGAGAGCGTCAACACGGTCACGACCTACGGCTTCGACCCCGTCACGGGGATGCAGGAGACCAAGGTCACCCTCTGCCAGATCCAGGCCGCGTAAGGATGTGAGGCCAAGACCATGGCGCGAATGAAGTTCCTCTGCGACGCCGACCGCTGCATCGAGTGCAACGCCTGCGTCACCGCCTGCAAGAACGAGCACGAGGTGCCCTGGGGCATCAACCGGCGCCGGGTGATCACGCTCAACGACGGCAAGCCGGGCGAGCGCTCGGTGTCGATGGCCTGCATGCACTGCACGGACGCGCCCTGCGCGGCCGTCTGCCCGGTCAACTGCTTCTACACGACGGCGGACGCGGTCGTGCTGCACTCCAAGGACCTCTGCATCGGCTGCGGCTACTGCTTCTACGCCTGCCCGTTCGGGGCGCCGCAATATCCGCGCGTCGGGAACTTCGGCTCCCGCGGCAAGATGGACAAGTGCACCTACTGCTCGGGCGGCCCGGAGCCCGACCTCTCGACGGTCGAGTACGAGAAGTACGGTTCGAACCGCCTGGCCGAGGGCAAGCTGCCGCTCTGCGCCGAGATGTGCTCGACCAAGGCCCTGCTCGCCGGCGACGGCGAGATGATCGCCCAGATCTACAAGGAGCGGGTGATCAAGCGGGGCTACGGCTCGGGGGCCTGGGGCTGGAAGACGGCCTACCGCGAGACCGTCGCGATCTGATGCCTGAACGGAAGGAAGGCGCCATGCGGCGAGGTCTGACGCATCTCGGGATCCTGGTGATGGCCGCCCTGATCTGGGCGGTCGTCGGTCTGGCCGGCCCGGCCCGCGCGGTCGACGCCCCGGACGGCGCCCCGAACCCCACCACCTCCTCGGTCAACGAGGACCTGCTGTTCCGGCAGGCCCCCAAGATCGGCGGGCGCATCTCGATTCCCGACCAGAAGGCCGCGAACCTGATCCAGCCGCAAGGGCGCGAGTGGCGGAGGTTCCACGAATCCTGGATGCCCTGGGTCGGGGGATTGGTCATCCTCGGCATCGTGGCGGCGCTCGCCCTGTTCTACTTCACCCGCGGGCGCATCCGACTCGACCACACCGAGGAATCCGGCCGCAAGCTGCTGCGCTTCAACGTGTTCGAGCGCTTCTCGCACTGGATGACGGCGTTCTGCTTCATCCTGCTGGGGCTGTCGGGGTTGAACTACATCTTCGGCAAGCGCCTGCTGATGCCGCTGATCGGGCCCGACGCCTTCGCGGCCCTGTCGCAATGGGCGAAGTACGCGCACGTCTTCCTGGCCTGGCCGTTCATGCTCGGCGTGCTGTTCATGGCCGTGCTGTGGGTGCGCGACAACATCCCCAACCGCATCGACATCGAGTGGCTGAAGAAGGGCGGCGGCTTCCTGAGCGACGCGCATCCCCACGCCGAGCGCTTCAATGCCGGCCAGAAGCTGGTCTTCTGGATGGTGGTCGGCTTCGGCACCGCCATGGGCGCCACCGGGCTGATGATGCTGTTTCCCTTCGCGCTCACCGACATCAACGGGATGCAGGTGATGCAGGTGGTGCACTCGCTGATCGGCGTCGTCTTCGTCGCCGGCATCCTGGCCCACATCTACATCGGCTCGCTCGGGATGGAGGGCGCCTACGACGCCATGGGCAGCGGCGAGGTCGATATCGCCTGGGCGCGGGTGCACCACGACCTCTGGGTCAAGGAGCAGCTCGCCAAGAACGCGGACGGGCCTCAGCTCGGCCGCGGGCAGGTGCCGGCGGAATAGCGCCCGCGCGCCGGAGCGCCGCCTCCGGCGCCCGGGTGCGCGAGGGATCGGACGGCGGGGGCCGCGGCCGCGCGAACCGATGCGGCCACGGCGCTCGCGAGGCGAGACGCGGGAGAGAGGTGCGATGAAAGCCTTCGTGGTGGCCGTGATCGTGGCCGTTGCGCTGGCGGCGGGGGCGGCCTTCGTGCTGACCGCGAACCAGGAATACGCCTACCAGGCCTTCGCGACCTCGGGGGCGCGGGTCTCGAACCCGGGAACCAACCTCGTCGGCCCGAACTGGACCGGCGACCCCAAGGATTCGGCGCCGGGCCACAAGCACCTGGAGGCGGGATCGTGACGCGAGGCGCAGACCACCCCATGGCGCATTCCCTGCTGCGCGCGGCGCTCGCCGCGTCCTGCCTGCTGCTGCCGGCGGCGTCCCTCGCCCAGAGCGATGGGGCCTCCGCGCGCGGGCCGAAGGACCTCTGCCAGGAACTCGTCGCCTTCGTGCATCCGCCCGCCCCGCCCCCGCCGCCGGCGGGCCAGCCGCAGGCGGGGCAGGCGCCGCAGGCAGGGCAGACGGGACAGGCGCCGCAGGCGGGACAGGCACCGCAGGCCGCGGGCCAGCCGCAGCCCGCCGGGCAGTCCCAGCCGTCGAACGTGGCCGTCCAGGCGCCCAACCAGGGCGGACAGGCGCCCCTGCCCTCGAACGCGGCCGGCGAGACGCAGCAGAAATCGGGCCTCAGCGGCCCGGTCCCGAATAGCGGGCCGGGCGCCGCAGGCCCGCAGGGTCAGACCCAGAACGCCGCCGCGCCGACGAGCAACCAGGCGCCGCCGCCGGCCGGCAAACCGACGCCCGCGATGATCGAGCAGGTCGACGCCGCGGCGGCGAGCAGGGACGTGGGCGCCTGCCGCTCCGCCGCGCAGGCGATGCGCCGTGCCGGGGTGGTGATGCCGGCCCCGCTCCTCGCCCTCGCGGCGCTCGACCCGAAGTTCTTCGCCGGCAACCCGTGAGCGCCCGCGCGCGGCCAGTGCGGCGCGCCATCGTCGGCCGCGTCCCGTCCAGGATGGCTGGCGCGGGCTCGCCTCCGACCCGGGTGAGCGGATCCGCTCACGCGCCCAGCCAGTCGCGCGCCCTCGCGAGGTCCGCCTGCATCAGGCCGTGGCCGCCCGGGAGCACCTCGTGGGTGACCGCCGCGCCGGCCGCCCGCAGCCGGCGGGCGAGGTCGGCGGCGTTCGCCGCCGGCACGATCGGGTCCATGCGGCCCGAGAGGATCAGCACGGGAGTGCCGCCGAGGTCGCCCGCGGGCGGGTCGGTGAGCGGCACCATGGCGCGCAGCAGGACCGCCCCGGCGAGCAGGCCCGGGTGGCGCAGCAGCAGCGCCGCCGCGATGTTGGCGCCGTTCGAGAAGCCGACCGCCACGGGCGCGGCGAGGCCGTAGACCTCCCGCGCCTCGCCCACGAAGGCGGCGAGGTCGTCGGCGCGGCGGCGCAGATCCGCCTCGTCGAACACGCCCTCGGCGAGGCGCCGGAAGAAGCGCGGCATGCCGCTCTCCAGCACCGGCCCGCGGGGCGAGAGCAGGGCGGCGCCGGGCGAGAGCGCGCGGCCGAGCGGGATCAGGTCGGATTCGTCGCCGCCGGTGCCGTGCAGGAGGAGCAGCGGGGCGCGCTCCGGCGCGGTCGCGGGCTCGTGGCGGTGGATGAATTCGGCGAGGGACATCGGGCACCTCTGCGCGCGGGCGCGGTGGGGCGGCGCGGCGGCGCGGACGCGGCGCCGACCGGCCGTGGGCTTCAGGCGAGGGCTTTCGGGGGATGCGTGCGGGGATCCCCGCACGCGGGTGCGGGGGACCCCACACGCGGGTGCGGGGGACCCCACACGCGGGTGCGGGGGGACCCCACACGCGGGTGCGGGGGGACCCCACACCCGGACGGGCGGGCCTCAGGCCAGCGCCGGCAACACGCGCTCGATCTCGCCGCGATGCGGCTCCAGGAAGCCCGGCAGCTTCAGCGCCTCGCCGAGATGCGCGGCGGCCTCGTCCACGGCGAAGCCGGGGCTGTCCGTCGCGATCTCGAACAGCACCCCGCCCGGCTCGCGGAAATAGACCGAGCGGAAGTAGTTGCGGTCGCGCTGCTCCGTGACCTGGACGCCGTGCGCCTCGGTCAGCCGGCGCACCATCGCGGCCTGCGCCGCGTCGTCCGCCGCCCGGAAGGCGATGTGGTGGACCGAGCCGCCGCCCGGCCGGCCCCGCAGGAACTCGCCCACCGCCCGAAGGGTCACGTGGCCGCCCCGACCGGCATCGCCGCTGAACCGCGCGAGCGCCCCCTCCCGTCCCGTCTCCGTCAGGCCGAACACGTCGGTGAGGATCCGCGCCGTCGGCCCCTCCTCGCGCAGGAGCAGGGTGACGCCGTGGAAGCCGCGGATCGCGTGCTCGGCCGGGACGTCGCCGCCGGTCCAGGCCGGCTCCGCCTCCGCGCCCGGCACCCCGACCAGGGCGAGCGCCATCCCGTCCGGGTCGCGGAAGGGCAGCACCGTCTCGCCGAAGACCCGGGCGGGCGCCTCGTGCGGCACGCCCGCCGCGATGAAGCGGTGGGTCCAGTAGCCGATCGCGCCCTGCGGCACCCGGAACGCCGTCTCCTGCGTCTCGCCGATGCCGACCCGGCCCGGCGCCACGTTGTCCCATGGGAAGAAGGTCAGGATCGTGCCGGGCGCCCCGGCCTCGTCGCCGTAATAGAGGTGGTAGGTGCCCGGATCGTCGAAATTCACCGTCCGCTTCACGAGCCGCAGGCCGAGCACGCGGGTGTAGAAGTCGAGGTTGCGGCGGGCCGGACCGGAGATCGCCGTCACGTGGTGAAGACCGTTTGCCATCTCTGCCTCCTTGGGGATCGCTCTCCTTGGGGATCGCTCCCCCGGGGATCTCCCCCGTGGCGGACCGCCTCGCGCGGTCCCGTTCGGATGAGGCGAATCTAGGATTTGCCCTCGCGGCCCGAAACGGAAACGATGGAAAGGCATCGTTTCGGAAAATGGCGAATGGCACTCCCGGATTTCGAGGCCTGGGCGATCTTCGCCCGGGTCGCCCAGGCGGGCTCCTTCTCGCGGGCCGCGGCGGAGCTCGCGCTCTCCACCGCCACGGTCTCGAAGGCGGTGAGCCGGCTGGAGGCCCGGCTCGGGGCGAGCCTGTTCCACCGCACCTCCCGGCGGCTCGCGCTCACCGAGACCGGCCGGGCGGCCCTGGAGGGCGCGGCCCGGATCGTCGCCGCCGGGGAGGCGGTGGAGGCGGATGTGCAGACCGGCGCGCGGGAGCCGCGCGGGCTCGTCCGGCTGGCGGCCCCGATGTCCTTCGGGCTGGCGCATCTGGCGCCACGCCTGCCGGACTTCCTGGCGGACTTCCCGCAGGTGTCGGTCGATCTCCACCTCAGCGACGCGCAGGTCGACCTGGTCGGCGGCGGCTTCGATCTCGGCCTGCGCATCGCGGCCCTGTCGGATTCCTCGCTGCGGGTGCGCCGCCTGTGCGGCGTGCGCCGCTCGCTGGTGGCGGCGCCCGCCTACCTCGCCCGGGCGGGCCGGCCCGGACACCCGCGCGACCTCGCCCGCCACGCCTGCCTCGGCTACGCCTACCTGCCCAATCCCGAGCGCTGGCACTTCACCGGCCCGGGGGGCGAGGTCGCGGTCGCGCCCGCGGGGCGGCTGCGGGCCAACAACGCCGACGCGCTGACCCCCGCCCTGCTGGCGGGGTTCGGCCTCGCGGTGCAGCCCGACTTCCTGATCTTCGACGACCTCGCCTCGGGCCGCCTGGAGCGGGTGCTGCCGGAATGGTCCCCTCCCCCGATCGCCCTCAACCTCGTGATGCCGCCGGGCGCCCTGCGGCCGGCGCGGGTCGTGGCGCTGATCGCCTTCCTCGAGCGTCAGTTCGCGGCCGCGCCCTGGGCGAGTTGACGGGGGATGTCGGCGCGGGCCCGAGGCTGCTCCTCACCCGGCGAGATAGCCCGCGGCGAGGAGCGCGAAGCCGGCGACGCCCGACAGGGCGAGGCGCAGCCGCCCGAGCCAGCGGGGCACGAGGCCGCGGCGCGGCATGTCCTGGTCGATCGCGCCCCAGATCAGCACCAGGGCGCCGAGCAGGCGCAGGTCCCACGGGGCCGGGGCGGCGAGCGCCGCCCAGGCCAGGAGGGAGGGCGCCACGGCGACGACGTAGTCCGCCTGGCGGCCCCCGCGCGAAGCGGCGCCCCAGCGGATCCCGCCCAGGAAGGAGGCGATCACGGCCGCGTAGGCGGCGAGGGCCGGCCGCACGGCGAGCCCGGCCACCTCGCCCCGGCCGAGGAGCAGCAGCAGGGCGAGGCCGAGGAACGGGATCAGCCCGGCTGCGCCGAGGACGAGGGCCCCGGCCGGGGCGGGTGCGTCGCGGTCCATTCAGTCCCTCCGGAAGATCAGGCTGGCGATCCAGCCGGACAGCAGCGCGAGCGCGCCCGTCCCGATACCGTAGAGCAGGGACCAGTCCCGGGCGATGCCGGCGAGGCTGGCCTCGATGCCGGTCTTCACGAGGTCGAAGCGCAGGCTCTCCTGTGCCAGGGGCACCGTCCCGGAGAGCAGCGTGACCGCGACGTCGTAGGTGCCGACCGGCGCCGCGGCCGGGAGCGCCACGGTGGCGCGGAACACGGAGGGCGACAGGAAGCGCGCGCCGTCCTCGTTCTCCACGAAGAGCCGCGCCCGGCGGCGCAGGCGCAGCAGCGCCTCCCGGAACGGATCGTCGTCCGAGGGGGCCGCGGTCAGGTCGGGCGATTCGACGATGGCCTGCAGCCCGAGCCGCAGGCGGCGGCGGGTGGCAGCGTCCGCCACCTCGGCCAGTGGCCGCGACGCGAGGACGGCCAGGAAGGCGGGCACCTCGGCGAATTTCTGCTGCGCGCGGTTGACCCAGAGCGGGCCGAGGGCCTGCCTCTCGCGCACGGTGAGCGACTGGCGCGGGCCCCGGACCGTGATCACCACGTCGTAGCGCCCCTGCCGGGCCGCCGCCTGCCCGTCCCGCTCGATCGCGCCGAACACCGCGAGCGAGGCGCCCGCGTAGGTCGAGGTGACGGCGAGGCGCGTGAAGGACAGGCTGACGACCAGGCTCTCGGCGGCGGCCGGGGCGGCGAGCGCGGCGAGGCCCGCGGCGAGGCCCAGGCGGACCAGGACCGGGCGGAGTTGGGCCGGGCGCGATCGGGCCGGGCGCGATCGGGCCCGCGCCGCCATCAGCGGCCCTCGACCGCAGCGATCGAGAAGGGCTCGGCCGGATGCAGGGCGAGTTCGAGCACGAAGCGCAGGTCCACCGCCAGGACCAGCACGGCGAGGAGCAGCCGGAACGTATCCGCCCGCAGGTTGCGGCCGAGCCGCGCCCCGAACTGGGCGCCGAACACGCTGCCGGCGATCAGGATCACCGCCAGTACGATGTCGACCGCTTGGTTCTGCACCGCGTGCAGCACCAGTGCCACGAAGGTCGTCCACAGGATCTGGAACTGCGAGGTGCCGACGACGACGCCGGTCGGGACCCGCAGCAGGTAGAGCAGAGCCGGCACCAGGATGAAGCCGCCGCCGATGCCGAGCACCGCGCCCGCGAACCCGACGAAGAGGGCGAGGCCGAGGATGGGCAGCACGCTCGCGTAGAGGCGCGAGCGCGGGAAGCGCATCCGCAGGGGCCAGGCCATGTAGGCGGGATGCTCGCGCCCCGCGCGCGGCGGCGCGGCGCGGCCGCCCCGGCGCGCCCACAGGTCGCGCAGGGATTCCCTCAGCATCAGCCCGCCCACGACCGAGAACAGCGTCACGTAGGCGAGGGTGATGAACAGGTCGAGTTGCCCGGCCCGGCGCATCGCCGCGAAGAACCAGACCCCGAGCGCCGTGCCGAGGAGCCCGCCGCCGACGAGGACCAGGCCGAGCCGGATGTCCAGGGCGCCGCGGCGCAGGGCGGCGAGCACGCTCGTGGTGGAGGAGGCGACGATGGGCGCCGTCTGGGTGGCGACCGCGATGGCGGGCGGGATCCCGAGCACGATCAGGATCGGCGTCATCAGGAAGCCGCCGCCGATCCCGAACACTCCCGAGACGAATCCCACGGCCGCGCCGAGCCCGAGGAGCATCAGCACGCTCACGGGCATCTCGGCGATCGGGAGGTAGATCTGCACGGGCGCGACGTCCGGGCGGAGGAATCCCGAGGCTAGGTGGGGCCCGATGAACGGAGCGTGACCGGGGCGGCTGGCCGCGCGAGGCGGTGCCGGCCCGTCCGACTACACTCCGGTCCCGGTGAACTTCCCGGCCGGCTTCGCCTCGGAGCGGCGCGGCGCGCCCAGGCTGGGGGGCGGCGCGCCGATCAGGGAGACCGGGCCGGCGGCCTGGGCGGCCGGTTCGCCCTGCGACGCGGGCGGGTCGTTCACGGCCGGGTCCGCGGGCTTCGGTTTCCACGCCTCCGCGGCGGCCTTCGCGCCGGCGAGGTCCTTGGCCGGGAGCTTGGCCGCGACCTCGTCGCGCTTGCGCCCGGCATCCTCGTCGCCCTGGGCCGCCGCCGCCGCGAACCAGCCGTAGGATTGCGGGAGGTCCTGAGGCACGCCGAGGCCGCGGGCGAGCAGCACCGCCAGGTTGTACTGGCTGTCGCGCACGCCGTGCTCCGCCGCGCGGCGGAACCAGGTCGCGGCCGCGCCGTAATCGGGCTTGCCGCCGGGGGCGCCCGATTCCGCGAGCAGCACCGCGAGATTGTGCATGGCCCGGACATGCCCCTGGTCGGCGGCTTTCCCGTACCATTGCCGGGCCTGGGCGGCGTCGCGGGTGACGCCCATGCCCTTCTCGTACTGGCTGCCGAGCCGGTACTGGGCCGGCGCGTAGCCGCTCGCGCCGAGGCGCTCGAACAGCTTGGCCGCCAGGGTGAGATCCCTCACCATGCCGCGGCCGTCGGCCTCGCGGCTCGCGATCTCGTAGAGGGCGGCGCCGTCCCCCTCCAGGGCCGCCTGGCGCAGGCTGGCGAGCGAGGGGGGCAGGCCGGCGAGGTCCGGGGCCAGGGAGGCGGCGGCCGCCACCTTAGGAACCGGCGCCTTCTCGGGCGCCGGGTCGGGACGGGCGGCCGTCGCCGCGGGCTCGCGCGCCGGGGCCGGCACCTCGCCGAGCGCCTGGGTGGTGGACGGATCGCCGGGCGTCGCCTCGGGCTGCGGCTTGGCGGCGGCGACGGTGGGGACGGGGGCGGCCTGCTCGGGCGCGCCGCCGGAGCCGTTCAGCGCCTGCAGGGCGCCGAGGGCCAGAACCACGGCGGCGAGGCCGAGGAGCAGCGGCCGGCGACGGCGCTCCATGGTCGCGCGCAGCTGGCCCACCAGCCCCGGCCCGGCAGCGATCTCCGGACGGGGGCTCCGCTCGTCCCGGGCGGCCGCCCGCGCCGCGCGGGAACCGGCCTTGCCGCCCGCGGCCTCGACGGCGGCGGCCTGCGCGGCGCGGCGGGCCGCCGCGATGAAGTTCGCCTTGATGTCCGCGGGCGGAAGCTCCGGGACCGGCTCGGCCGTTCCGGGGGCCGGGCGCGGCGGACGCGGCCGGCTGGCCCCGGGCTCCAGCATCTCCTCGCTCGGCGGCACGGCGGCCGGCGCCTGGGCGGCCGCGGGCGCCTGGGGGGCCGCGGGCGCCTGGGGGGCCCGCGCGGCGGACGGCGCCGCGGCGGCCGGGAGCGCGGTGCTCTCCTGCAGCGCCTCGCGCACCGGCGCCTCCCGGCGCCGGGCCGCCGCCCCGAGCGGGCGCTCCGCCTCGATCTGCGACAGGCGCGAGACCAAGCTCTCCAGGGCCGTGTGGACGCCCTCCATGGTCGCCTGCATGCGGCGCTCGGAGGCCTCCTGCTGCGCGCGCAGCTCCGTCAGGGTGGCCTGAAGGGCGCTGAGCTGGTCCGCCGCCGGTCCCGCCGTCCCGGGCAGGCCCGCGCCGATCGTGTCGGCGACCGCGTGGCGGGCGGCCCGCTCGGCGGCGGCCTGGATCGGCGCCTCGTCGCGCAGCTGGGCCACCTGGGCGAGCAGGTCGCTCATGGTGCGCTCCAGCCCGGCCAGGGCCGGATCGCGGCCGCGCGTGTCGAGGCGCGCCGCGAGCGCCAGCACCTGCTTCTCCAGGCCGTCGAGCCCCTCGCCGCCGGAGCCGTCGCCGATCCGGTCGAGCTTGTCGGCGAGGCTGCGCAGCATGCCGTGGATCGAGGCGAGGTCGCCCCCGGCCATGGCGGGCCGGCGCAGGGAGGCGCCGATCTCGTCGAGCCGCTCGATCACGCCGCCGGAGCCGGCGCTCGCGACCCTGTCCACCTTCTCGGACAGGGCCTCGATGCGCCCGATGATGTCGTCCGTGGCGGCCGGCTCCTTGGCGGAGGCGTGCGCGGCGGCCTGCTCGCGCAGGGCGTCGAGCTTGCGGTCGAGATCCGCGAGGCCGCGGGTGATGGCGGGCGGGGCCTCGTCCGGCGCCCGCAGGCCGCTGCGGATCTCCTCCAGGAGCGGCCTGATCTCGGCCACCAGCGGGCGCTGCTCGGCGACGCCGCTCGTGAGCGCGGCGACCCGGGCATTCACCTCCTCGACGGAGCGCGCGAGGCTCTGGATGCGCTCGGGCGCGGCCAGGCTCGCGAGTTGCTGGCGGATCCCGTCGAGTTCGCGGAAGAGGCTGGCGATCGCGTCCCGGTTGGCGAGGCTGCCCGCATCGGCGGAGCCGAGGGCGCCGTCGATCTTGCGCGAGAGGCGCTCGAGATCCTGCGCGAGGCGGCCGTGGACATCGGCGGCCACGTCGTCGGCGAGCCGGCCGACCTGGACCCGCATGAGGTCGATCGGGCCGACCACGGCCGCGAGGTCCTCGGGCTGGCGGGCCCGCTGCACCTCGTCGGCGAGGGTGCGGATCGCCTGCTCCATCGCGCCGAGGTCGCGGCTCGTGGCGAGGCCGGTCACCGCCTCGCGCAGGCGCGTCGTCTCGGCCTGGAGCCCGGCGATGGCCGGGGAGAGCGCGACGGTGGCCGCCGCGGCGGAATCCGCCGCGCGGGTGAGATCGCGGCGCATCGCGTCGACCACGTCGTCGGCTGACTCGCCGGCGTCGAGTTGCTGCTGGCGCTCGCGGATCTCCGCGACGGCGGCCCGCAGCTCCTCCTGCACCGGCACGCCGCGGCGGCCGATCGGCCTCTGGCCGCTCGCCGCGATGCGCTCGCCCAGAGAGGTGATGCGCGCCTCGAACTGCTTCAGCATCTCCTGGAGGGCGGCGGTGTCGGAACTGCCGACGCTCGCCCGCAGCACCGCCTGAAGGCGCCCTTCGAGACCGTCGACGGCGCGGAGCACCGCTTGGTCGACGGCCTCGCGGCTCTCGGCGAGCCGCCGGTCGAGCTCCTCGCGCAGGACGTCGTGCAGGTGCGCCGGATGCGACGCCCCGGGCTGCTCGCGCAGGAGATGGGCCAGCCGGGTCTCGAGTCCCTGGACGGCGCGGGCCACGGTCCGGTCCGCACCGTCGAGGCTCTCGTCGAGGCGGCGGTCGATCTCGTCCAGGCGGCGGGTCATCGCCGCGAAGGCGCCGCTCAAGTCCTGAGTCTGTGGGCGGATGCCGGCGGGCTGCGGCCCCCCTGCCGGGGCATGGCCTGCGGCGGCATGGCCTGCGGGCGCTTGGCCTGCGGGCGCTTGGCCCGCGGCGGATTGGCCCGCGGGGGCCGCGCCGCGCCGCGATTCGGGGCGGGTCGGCCAGTCCCTGGCCTCGGGGCGCCCGTTGCCGCGGGCGGGTGCGCGGCCGTCCCGGGCTCGCGATTTCCCGCCCGCGCGGGCGGTTTCCTGAGACATCGCCGCGGCGAGCCACTCCTCGACCGAGAGGCCGGCACGGCGGGCCGCTTCCCGCGCGGCGTCCCGGACATCGGGGTCGAAGGCGTCGAGGCTGGGGGGAGCGTTCCGTCTCATGAGCGGCTCGGGACCTGTGAGGATCGGCGCGGCGCCGTCGCCGTATGGGCGGAGGGGCAGGTGCCTCGCCCGAAGCAACGATGAAGGCATAGTCAACGGGTTGAGGTACGGGGACCCCGAGCCGGACTTTGTCCCAATCACAGTAAACAAGGTGTTAAGTGGGCCTCCGCGGCCCGGATCGCCGGCCGATCCGGCGAGTCGCACGACCACCCGCACAGCGAATTGAGTGATTTTTGTTC
The DNA here is from genome assembly GCF_029714205.1 of Methylobacterium sp. CB376. Taxonomy (NCBI): domain Bacteria; kingdom Pseudomonadati; phylum Pseudomonadota; class Alphaproteobacteria; order Hyphomicrobiales; family Methylobacteriaceae; genus Methylobacterium; species Methylobacterium sp. CB376. Next base: position 3,457,633 of record NZ_CP121648.1, read on the forward strand.
ACAACCACAGATCGAGCTGGTGCGTCGCGACGCCCGGCCCGCCAGCGGTGAGGCCGCCTGCGGCACCACGAAACGGTAAGCTGAAATTCTCGGCAACGTGTTGATACATTGGGCATTTTACCGTAAATAACACACGCCCAAGTTGACGTTACCTTTCCCTAAGGTAGGTCAGGTGACCTTCTTTGTGTCATAGTTCCGGCCGGGCGCGGCGTAGGGGCGCCCGGGCCTCGACGCAAAATGCGGGGTTGTTGGATGGCATATGAACGACAGGGGGAAACGATGAGGATGGCCTCCGGACGGACGAACACCCCCGCTTCGCGGTCGGGGCGCAGCGCCTCGAGCCGGCACACCGCCCCCGCGACACTGACGATCGGTGATCTGGCGGAAGAGTTCGGCGTGACGCTCCGGGCCCTGCGGTTCTACGAGGCGAAGGGCCTTCTGCACCCGCAGCGGCGCGGCACCACGCGGCTCTACACCGAGGAGGACCGCAGCCGCCTCGCCACGATCCTGCGGGGGAAGGAACTCGGGTTCACGCTTCGCGAGATCGCCGCCATGGTGGACGGCGAGGAGATCGGCGAGGGCGGCACCACGCCCACCCTGGCCCTGACCCCGGCGCAGGTCGAGGAGCAGATCGCCCATCTGGAGAACCAGAAGGCGGAGATCGAGCGCGCCCTCGAGGCCCTGCGCAGCTACGGCAAGGCCAAGGCGAGCGCCTGACGGGCGCTGGCGGGGGACGCCCGGCGCGGCGCGGCGCGTCCCTCGCGCGATCATGCTCGCCGGCCGCGTGACGGCCCGGCGGGACCCGCGACGCGATCGCGCCGCAGCGAGGCCGCCTCGCTGCGGCCTTCGTCGTTGGCGCAGCCGGGGAGCCCGCGGCGAGGCGCGCGATCCGGCGAGGATGCGGGGAGCTCGGACAGGAGGGGATCTCCGGGCGGCGAGGGCGTCGTCCTATCTACACCGGCGCCTCGCGCAGGTTCCTCTCGCGCGTGATGCGATCGGACCGCGCGGTTGCGGCGGCGCGGCGCTTCCGGTTTGATGGCGGGCCCGCTTCGGCCCGCGATCGCCGTTCCGCATGACCCTGCGAACACTTTTTGTCCTTCTGGTCCTCGTCGCCCTGCCGGCCCGGGCGGAGGCGCCCCTGCGCGGCCATGGCGGCCCGGTGCGGGCGCTCGCGGTATCGCCGGACGGGCGCGTCGCGATCTCGGGGAGCTTCGATCAATCCGCGATCCTCTGGGCCATCGACGAGGGCGCCGCGCTGGCGGTACTGCGCTTCCACGACGGTGCCGTGAACGCGGCCGCGGCGCTGCCCGACGGGCGGATGGCGACCGGGGGCGAGGATGGCCGCGTCGCGCTCTGGCGGCTCGGCAGCGCCGAGCCCGTCGCGGTGTTCGCGGACCATGCGGGGCCGATCGCCGGGCTCGCCGTCTCGCCGGACGGGGCGCGGCTCGCCTCCGCCTCCTGGGACGGGACGGCGCGGATCCGCCCGCTGCCGGGCGCGGACGGGCCGGCCCCTGACCGGCCCGGGCGGGTGGCGAGCGAGCATCGCGGCAACGTGAACGGGGTCGCCTTCCTGCCCGACGGCCGCCTCGTCACGGTGGGGTACGACGCGGCGCTGCGCGTCGTCCCGGAAGACGGGCCCGCCCTGACCGTCACGCTGCCGACGCCGCTCAACGCGGTGGCGACCGCGCCGGACGGCGAGATCGCCGCGGCGGGCGCCGACGGCACCGTGCGCCTCCTCGGCCCGGACGGGCGCGAGCGCGCCGCGGTGGCGATCCCGCCCCGCCCGGTCATCGCGCTCGCGGTCTCGCCCGATGGCGGCCGGATCGCCGCCGCGACGGTCGGGGGCGCGGTGGCGATCATCGATCGGCGCGCCGCCAAGGTCCTGTTCACCCTGGTCGGTCCGGGCCTGCCGGTCTGGTCCCTCGCTTTCCGCTCGGACCAGGAATTGCTCACCGGCGGGAGCGACCGGCTGGTGCGCCGCTGGGACCTGCGCACCGGCGAGCCGATCGGCCCGCTGGCGATGGCGGCCCCGGCGGACGGACTCGCCGCCTTCCGGGGCGAGCGGGGCGCGGAGGTGTTCCGCGCCTGCGCGGCCTGCCACACGCTCGGGCCGGACGGCGGCAACCGCGCCGGGCCGACGCTGCACGGGATCTTCGGCCGCCGGATCGCCACCGCCCCCGGTTACGGTTACTCGGAAGCGTTGCGCCGCCTCGACCTCGTCTGGTCCCCCGAGACGGTGGCGCGGCTCTTCGAGGTCGGGCCGTCGCGCTACACGCCAGGCACCAAGATGCCCGAGCAGACGATCGGGGATCCCCGCGACCGCGAGGCCCTGGTGCGCTTCCTCGAGAGGGCGACGCGCTGAGCGCGCGCCGCGATGCCGCCGCGTTGCCGGGAGAGGCGCGCCCCTTGCGCCTCGGCGAGCGCGCTCAGCGCGCGGCTTGGGCCTGGGCGAGCGCGCTCAGCGCGCGGCTTGCGCCTCAGCGAGGCGGGCGGCGTAGCGGGCGATCAGATCCACTTCCAGGTTGACCCGGTCGCCGGCCCGGCGCTCGCCCCAGGTCGTCGCCGCCAGGGTGTGGGGGATCAGCAGGACCGTGAAGGTGTCGCCCGCGACGCCGTTCACGGTGAGGGAGGTGCCGTCGAGGCTGACCGAGCCCTTCTCGGCGATGAAGCGCGCGAGGTCGGGCGGGGCGCGGAGCACGAAGCGGTCGCTCGCCGCGGAGGCGTCGCCCTCCCCGCCCGTGACCGCCTCCCGCGCCAGGATCTCGGCGAGGCCGTCGACGTGTCCCGTGACGAGGTGGCCGCCGAGCTCGTCGCCCATGCGCAGCGACCGCTCCAGGTTGAGGCGGGTGCCCGGCTGCCACGCGCCGGCCGTGGTGCGGGCGAGCGTCTCGGCCGCGGCGTCGACCGTGAAGCGGCAGCCGCCCTCCTGCGGGACGATCTCCACCGCCGTCAGGCACGGGCCCGAACAGGCGATCGAGGCGCCCACCGCGATCGTGGCGGGATCGTAGCCGCAGGCGATGGTGATGCGCCGCAGGCGGTCGCCGCCCTCGACGGCGATCACCCGTCCGACGTCGGAGACGAGGCCGGTGAACATGAGGAACTCCGCGCGTAGGTGGTGAGGCGGTCCGGGCCGAGGGGCCGCTCGGCGACGCGGCGCAGGCCGCCGGCGAGGCGGGCCGCGAGGGCCGGGCCGATCGCCGGCTTGCCCGGCTGGCCGAGGGGCGCGGCCCCGGTGAGGAGGAGGCAGGAATCGACGAGGTCGGCCGCCGCGAGCGCGTCCGCCAGGGTCGGTCCCCCCTCGCAGAACACCCGGGTGATGCCCCGCGCGCCGAGCGCGCGCAGGGAGGCGGCGAGGTCGGGGCGCCCGTCCGGACCGGCGGGCAGGCGCAGCACCTCGGCGCCCGCCTCCCGCAGGGCCCGCTCGGCCGCGGGCGGGGCCGCGGCGCCGGCCAGGATCAGGGTTTGGGCGCGGCCGCCCGGGCGCAGCAGCCGCGCGCCGGGCGGGAGCTGCAGCTGCGGATCCAGCACGACCGGCAGCGGCGAGCGGTCGCCGAGGCCCGGCAGGCGCACGGTGAGCGCCGGATCGTCCGCGAGCGCCGTCCCGATGCCGACCAGGATCGCGTCGCTGTGGGCGCGCAGCCGGTGAACCTCGGCGTTGGCGAGGGCGCCGGTGATCAGGAGTCGCCCCGCCCCGCCCGCCGCGAAGCCGTCCGCGGTGCGGGCGAGCTTGAGGCAGAGGGCCGGCCGGCCCGTCGTCACCCGCATCACGTGCCCGGCATGGTCGCGGGCGGCCTCCTCGGCGCAGGGACCGACCGTCACGGCGACCCCCCCGGCGCGCAGGCGCCCGTGGCCGCGCCCGGCGACGCGGGGATCCGGGTCGTTCATGGCGCTCACCACCCGGGCGACGCCCGCCGCCAGCACCGCGTCGGCGCAGGGCGAGGTGCGGCCGTGATGCGAGCAGGGCTCCAGGGTGACGTAGAGCGTGGCGCCCCGGGCCGCCTCCCCGGCCTCCGCCAGGGCGACGCGCTCCGCGTGCGGTCGCCCGCCGGGCTGGGTCACGCCCTGCGCCAGGATCCGCTCCGCGCCCGGCGGGCCGGCGACCAGCACGGCGCCGACCGAGGGATTCGGCCAGGTCCGCCCGAGATGGCGACGGCCGAGCGCCAGGGCGAGGCGCATGTAGCGCCGGTCGAGGGAGGCCTGCCGGTCGGGTCCGGGCTCGGCCCGGTCGGGCCCGGGCTCGGCGGACGCGCTCACGCGCGCGACCGGGCGCGCCGTGCCGGCGCCTCGCCGCCCTCCCCCGGCGCAGCCGCCGGCCCGGGCGCGGCCTCGTCCGGCGGCTCCGGCTCGCCCCCGGGGCGCCCCGCCCCGTTGAGGCGCCCGAGCAGCTCCTCGAAGTCGCGGGCCTCGCGGAAATTCTTGTAGACCGAGGCGAAGCGCACGTAGGCGACGTCGTCGAGGGCCTTCAGCCCCTCCATGACGAGTTCGCCGATCGCCTCGCTGCTCACCTCCGCCTCGCCGCCGCTCTCGAGCTGGCGGGCGATGCCGCTCACCAGCCGCTCGACGCGGTCGGCCTCGACCGGGCGCTTGCGCAGGGCGACGTCGATCGAGCGCTGCAGCTTGTCGCGGTCGAACGGGACCCTGCGCCCCGAGCGCTTCACCACGGTGAGGTCCCGCAGCTGCACCCGCTCGAAGGTGGTGAAGCGCCCGCCGCAATCCGGGCAGATCCGGCGGCGCCGGATGGCCGAGGCGTCGTCGCTCGGCCGGGAATCCTTCACCTGCGTGTCGAGGCCGCCGCAATAGGGGCACCGCATCGACCGCCGACCCTCCGTGAGGCGCCCCCGGCCCGGGGCGGCGCGCATGAACGACGAGGGCCGGGCCCGCTGCCACGGGCCCGGCCCCCGAATCGCGTGTTAATCGATCAGGCGTAGATGGGGAAGCGGTCCGTGAGGGCGTGGACCTCCTCCAGCACCTTCTTCTCGGCCGCGCCGTCGCCCGCCTCGCCCGCCCGGGCGAGGCCGTCGAGCACCGTCACGATGAGCTCGCCCACCTTCTTGAACTCGGCGACGCCGAAGCCGCGGGAGGTGGCGGCCGGGGTGCCGAGGCGGATGCCCGAGGTCACGGTCGGCTTCTGCGGGTCGAACGGCACGCCGTTCTTGTTGCAGGTGATGCCGGCGCGCGAGAGGGCCGCCTCGGCCGCCTTGCCGGTCAGGTTCTTGGGCCGCATGTCCACCAGCATCAGGTGGTTGTCGGTGCCGCCGGTGGTGATGTCGAAGCCGCCCGAGATGATCGTGTCGGCCAGCGCCTTGGCGTTCTCCACCACCTGCTTGGCGTAGATCTTGAAGTCGGGCGAGAGCGCCTCGCCGAAGGCCACCGCCTTGCCGGCGATGACGTGCATCAGCGGGCCGCCCTGGAGGCCCGGGAACACGGCCGAGTTGATCTTCTTGGCCAGAGCCTCGTCGTTCGTCAGGACCATGCCGCCGCGCGGGCCGCGCAGCGTCTTGTGCGTGGTCGTGGTGACGACGTGGGCGTGCGGGAACGGCGAGGGATGCACGCCGCCCGCCACGAGACCGGCGAAATGGGCCATGTCGACGAAGAACACGGCGCCGACGCTGTCGGCGATCTCGCGGAACTTGGCGAAGTCCCAGTGGCGGGGATAGCCCGAGCCGCCCGCGATGATCACCTTGGGCTTGTGCTCCTCGGCGAGCTTGGCGACCTGCTCCATGTCGATGCGCTGGTCCTCGCGGCGCACCGTGTAGGAGACCGGCTTGAACCACTTGCCCGAGACGTTCGGGGGCGCACCGTGGGTGAGGTGGCCGCCCGCCGCGAGGTCGAGGCCCAGGAAGGTGTCGCCCGGCTGCATCGTGGCCATGAACACGGCCTGGTTCGCCTGGCTGCCGGAATTCGGCTGCACGTTGGCGAAGTCGCAGCCGAACAGGCGCTTGGCGCGCTCGATGGCGAGGTTCTCGGCAATGTCGACGAACTCGCAGCCGCCGTAGTAGCGGCGGCCCGGATAGCCCTCCGCGTACTTGTTGGTGAGCACCGAGCCCTGCGCCTCCAGCACCGCCCGCGACACGATGTTCTCGGAGGCGATCAGCTCGATCTCGTGCTGCTGCCGGCCGAGCTCCTGTTGCACCGCGCGGGACAGTTCCGGATCGACGTCAGCGAGGGAAGCCGAGAAGAACGAATTCGACAGGGGAGTCTTGGCGGTGCCCGCGCTCATGTTGACCTCGACTGCTGGAGTGTTTCGTCCCGTGGACGGATGGTTGAGCCATGTCGTCCCGTTGGCCGGGTTTTACACGGGGGTGAAACCGCGGCCAAGACCGGCCCCGGGCCGCCGCGGCGGATCAGGGTGCGGCCCGCGCGCGCGGGATCCCGTCCCGTGCAGATCCCGGCGCGGTGCCCGCCCACGGGCGCCGTCCGGGTGCCCGGCATCTCCCCGCCGTGGTAGCCGCTCAAGCCGTTTTAAGTCAAGGAAGACAAAGAACAGAAAAACTTAATGCCCTGACAGAAAAACTTGGCATGCCAGCGGCCGGGCGCGCCGTCGACGCTGTTCGTCAGTAGTGGGGCGGTGGCGGCTCCTCGCCGGGCGCGGTCGGGCGCTCGGCCATCTCGCGCAGGCGCTCCTGGAGCGCGGCGACCTGCCGCGCGAGCTGGTCGAGCTGGGTCCACTGGGCGGCGACCATGCGGCTCAGGTCCTCGAGAGCCCGCTCCTGGTGCGCCACCCGGATCTCCAGGTCGTCGAGGCGGGTCTCCGGCTCGGCCATGCTGCCCTCCGAAAGGGAACGGCCCGGGCGAGGCCCGGGCCGGGTCATCGGCGTCGCGGCCCGGGCCGCGCCCGGACCTCCGCGGGACGCGGCGCGTCAGTTGGTCTGGCCGTCGTCCTCGTCCGCGAAGTTGCGCGGGGCCTGCGCGGCCGCCGTCATCGCGGCGGTCGGGGCGCCGACGCCGTCGCGCTTGTAGATGTCGTCGCGGAACTGCACGAGGCCGTCCGGCGTGGACCAGGCGGTGATGTAGGTCCAGTAGACCGGGATCGGCGCCAGCGGGCGGGCATCGACGCGCTGGCCGCTCTGGATGATCGCCTCGATCGTCTCCGGGTTGCCCTGCGGCGTCCCCTGCAGGATCCAGGCGACGTAGTCGCGCACGTTCTGCACGCGCACGCAGCCCGAGGAGACGAAGCGGAAATCGTCGCCGAAGATGCCCTTGGCGGGCGTGTCGTGCATGTAGACGCCGTGCGGGTTCGGGATGTTGATCCGCACGAAGCCCATCGAGTTGAGGTCGACGCCCGGATCCTGGCGGAAGCGGTAGCGGGTCGCCTCGTCGGAGCGCCAGTTCACCTGCGACGGGGCGATCTCGCGCTCGCCGTCGAAGATCCGAATCTTGTTGTCGGTCAGGTAGTTCGGCTCCTTCTGCATCTTCGGGATCAAGTCCTTCTTGATGATAGAAGCCGGGACGGTCCAGTAGGGGTTGAAGTTCACCTCCTGGATCTTGGCGTTCATGATCGGCGACTGGCGGTCGATCTTGCCGACGCCGGCGGCGTGGCGGGTCGCGACGTGGTCGCCCTCGACCGTCTCGACCAGGGCGGCCGGGATGTTCACGATCACGTAGCGGGCGCCGAGATTGCCCGAATAGGAGCGCAGCCGCACGGCGTTGAGTTCGAGCTGGCGCAGCCGCACGTCCGCCGGCACGTTCATGGCCTGGACGGTGGTGAGGTTCATCGCGCCGGTCTCGTTGAGGCCGTGCCGGGCCTGGAACCGGCGCACCCCCGCCTCGACGTAGGAATCGTAGATCGGCGAGGAGCCCGCCGCCGGATCGAGGTCGCCCGAGACGATGAGGCGCTGGCGCAGGGCCACCACGGCGGGGCTCTTCGTACCGACCCGCAGCCGGTCGGCGCCGGAGACCGGCTGCCAGCCGCCGCGGGCGACGATGTCGCGGTAGCGCTCGATCATCTGCTCGGTCGCGGCGAGCGTCTGCGGCGAGAGGATCGGCGTGTTCGAGCGCTGAACCCGCATCGTGGCGGCGGAATCGTAGTTCTGCGCCCATTCGGCCTGGGCGAGGCCGCGCTCCTCGGCCAGGGCCGGAAGAGCGACGGCGGTCAGCAGCGCCAGGCCAAGCGAACCGCTGAGGGAAGCGCGTGTCAGCATGGGACGAAAGCTCGTGAACCTTTGGGGAGGACGGACCGGGGCGGGCGGCACGTCACCGCTCGACCCGACCGTGGCCGGATGCGGTTAAGACTCCATGGCGACCCGGCCAGATTGTGGCGGAACGGCTCAGGTCACGGGGAGACGCCGCCTTCGGTGTGGACTGCGGCGCTGCGGCAACAGGCGGTGGCACGGTCACGATTCTGCGACCGGGCGCGCGTGGCGGGGGGCGGCCGGATCGGCTAGAGCAGCCCCATGACGACTCCCATGCCGACGGAGCGGCCGGCGCAGCATCCGTCGAGGCGCCGCGGCGCGGCGCAGGACCCATCGAGGCGGCGCGCCGCCGCGCGGGGCGCGTGGCCGCGGCGCCTGCGGGCGCCCCTGGCCGTGCTCGCGCTCTACGGGCTGGTGCTGCAGGCCTTCCTCGCCGGCATGGCCCCGGGTTCGGCCGCGCGCGCCGCGGGGGTGGTCTGCGCGGAGCACGGGCCGGCGGCCGAGCGTCCGGGCCCGCTCGCGGCGCATTCCTGCTGCGCGGCCGCCTGCGCGGCGCAGGCGACGCCCCTGCCTCCCCCGGCCGCGGCCCGGGCCGCCCCGGGGCGGGCGGCGATCCGGCTGGCCTGGCGGCCGGCCGCGCACGCCCTGGCGAGTCGGCCCCCGGCCCGCCCCGCCTCGGCCCGAGGCCCTCCCCTCGCGTGAGCGCGGCCGCCCGGCCGCCCCGGTCCGCGGCCCCGCGGGCCGCCCCGATCCCTCACGCGAACGGATTCCCACGATGTCGTGCCTTCTCCGCGGCGGCCTGACCGCCCTCCTGATCGCCTCCTCCGTCCCCGCCCTCGCCCACGCCGTGCTGGAGCGGCGCCAGGCGGGGCCCAACCAGCCCTACCGGGCCGTGGTGCAGATCGGCCATGGCTGCGACGGCAAGGCCACCACCCGGGTCACCGTCACGGTGCCGGAGGGCGTGGTCGGCGCCAAGCCGATGCCGAAGCCCGGCTGGACGCTCACCACCGTGACCGGTCCCTATTCCCGCGCCTATCCGCACTACCACGGCGAGATCCGCGAGGGGGTCAAGGAGATCACCTGGAGCGGGGGCAACCTGCCCGACGACCAGTTCGACGAGTTCACCTTCCAGGCCCGGATCTCGGACGCGTTCAAGCCCGGCGAGACGGTCTATTTCCCGGTCCGGCAGGAATGCGGCGAGGCGCGCATCGCCTGGACGGAGATCCCGGCCGCGGGCCAGAACGCGCACGACCTGAAGACGCCCGCGCCGGGCGTGCGGATCGTGGCGGCCGCCCCGGTCACGGCCCAACAGGTCGCGGCCCAGGCGGCTCCGGCGATCCAGGCGGGCGACCTGACGATCGAGGGGCCGTGGATCCGCGGGACGCCGGGCGGCGCCAAGGTGGCGGGCGGCTACCTGCGGGTGACCAACCGGGGCAGCGCCCCCGACCGGCTCGTCGGCGCCTCGATCCCCCTCGCGGCCCGCGGCGAGATCCACGAGATGTCGGTGGCGAACGGGGTGATGCGGATGGCGCCGGTCGAGGGCGGCCTGACGATCGAGCCCGGCAAGACCGTGGAGCTGAAGCCCGGCGGCTATCACCTGATGTTCATGGACCTGACGGGGGCCGCCAAGGCGGGCGAGGCGATCGAGGGCACGCTGACCTTCGCGCGGGCCGGCACCGTCAAGGTGACGTTCCAGGTCGGCGCGATCGGCGCGTCCGGGCCGGCCGCGCAGGAGCACCAGCACTGAGGAGCGGGACGGGGCGCCCTCGCGGCGCCCCTCCGGCCACCCACCCGCGGGTCATCCGACATCCGGCTGATTGCTCCGCCATGCGGATGTCGGCGTCGCTCAGGCGCCGCGCGGGCTTGGCATACCCAATCCGCTCGATCCCTTCGGGATGGCGGATTGGGGCTTCGCTCAGGCGCCGCGCGGGCTTGTTACCCGCTCTCCGGACGTGATCGTCCGGACAGCGGATCAGTCCACCCACTCGCCCCGGCGCATCACCGGCTCGGCGCCGCCCTCGGCGGTGAGGCCGTCGACGTCGACCGCGGCCGAACCGATCATCCAGTCGATGTGGATCAGGCTGCGGTTGGCGCCGCGGGCCGCGAGATCCTCCTCGGACAGGCCCTGGCCGCCCTCGCGGAAACACTTGCTGTAGGCTTGGCCGAGCGCGATGTGGCTCGCCGCGTTCTCGTCGTAGAGGGTGTTGAAGAACAGCAGCCCCGAGGCCGAGATCGGCGAGGAGGCCGGCACCAGGGCGACCTCGCCCAGCCGGCGGGCGCCCTCGTCGGTGTCGAGCACGCGGGCGAGCACGTCGGCGCCGCTGCGCGCCGTCGCCTCGACGATCCGCCCGTCCGCGAAGCGCACCGCGATGTCCTCGATCAGGGTACCCTGGTAGGAGAGCGGCTTCGTCGCCGCCACCCGCCCCTCGACCCGCAGCCGGTGGGGGGTGGTGAAGACCTCCTCGGTCGGGATGTTGGCGTTGCAGATGATGCCGCTGCGCGAGGCCGAGGCGCCGCCGCACCATTCGTGGTCGTCGGCGAGCCCGACCGTCAGGTCGGTGCCCGGACCCTGGAAGCGCAGGGCCGCGTAGCGCCGCCCGTTGAGCCGGTCGGTCCGGCGGCGCAGGGCGGCGTTGTGCGCCGCCCAGGCCGCGACCGGATCCTCGCCGTCGACCCGCGAGGCGGCGAAGATCGCGTCCCACAGGCGCGCCACCGCCTCCTCCTCGGGCAGGCCCGGGAAGACGGCGCGGGCCCAGGCCGGCGTGGCCGCCGAGACGATGGTCCAGTTGGTCGCGAAGGTGGCGATCAGCTCCAGCGCCGGCTGGTAGGCCCGCGAGCGGGCGCGGTTGGCGCGCGCCACCTTGTCGGGATCCTGGCCGGACAGGAGCGAGGGATCGTCGCCCACGATGGCGAGCCGGGCGGCGCCGTTCCGGTAGGCGCTGGCCATGCCCTCGTAGAGCCAGCCCGCGGCGCGGTCGAAGGCGTCGTCGGGGGCGTGCGCGAAGCGGGCGAGCGTGGCCGCGTCGTCGCCGTAGAGCGTCGTCACCAGGGACGCGCCCGCCCGGTAGGCCTCGGCGGTGATGCGTCGGGCGAGGCCGAGGGCTTCGAGCGGCGCCGTCATCACCAGTTCCTGGCCGGGCCGCAGCCCGAGCCCGACCCGCACCGCGACCTCGGCGAGGCGGTCGAGGCGGGTTTCGTGCGCGCGGCTCATGGAAACGTGAACATTCATCGGCATTCCCTCGTGAAACGACCCTGTCGCGGTCAGCCTATCCGTCACGCGAGCCGCGTCCAGGCGATCCCGCCGAGATCCTCCCGGAACGCGAAGCGGGCGAGGTGCTCGGCCACCACGGCCTCCAGCCGCGCCAGGGCCTCGGCGTCGGGAGCCCTCACCCGCAGGGTCAGGCCCTCGGAATCGGCCTCGAACACGGCCTCGCGCCCCTCTCCGAAGGGGACGACGCCCCGCTCCGGGGAGAACGCCGTCTCGGGGAAGCGGTGGCTCCAGTGCTTGCAGAGCTGGGTCAGGTAACGGCTGCCCTGGGTCGTGTCGACCCGGGCCTGCGCGGTCAGCAACGACGCCCCGCTCATGCGCCCTCGGCCTCCCGCAGGGCCGCCCAGATCGCCCGGGGCGTGGCCGGCATGTTGATGTGGGCGACGCCCCGGGCCCGCAGGGCGTCGACGAGGGCGTTCATCACCGAGGGCAGCGCGCCGGCGCAGCCGGCCTCGCCGCAGCCCTTGACGCCGAGCGGGTTGGTCTTGGCCGGAACCGGGTGGCTCTCGAAGCTCATCGGGGGCGCGTCGGCGGCGCGCGGCAGGCAGTAATCCATGAACGAGCCGGTCACGAGCTGGCCCTGCTCGTCGTAGGCCGTGCGCTCCATCAGCGCCTGGCCGATGCCCTGGATCACGCCGCCGTGGATCTGGCCCTCGACGAGGAGCGGGTTCACCACCGTGCCGAAATCGTTGACCGTGGTGTAGCGCACCACCGCGGCGACGCCCGTCTCGGGATCGACCTCGACCTCGGCGACGTGGCAGCCGTTCGGGAAGGCCGAGGGGGAGGCCTCGTGCACGTGGGCGACGTCGAGGCTGCGCGGCGCCTGCGGGTCGGGCAGGCCCTCGCGCAGCTTGGCGGCGAGGTCGAGGAGCCCGATGCCGCGATCGGTGCCCGCGACGACGAAGCGGCCGTCCTCGAAGACGATGTCGGCCGGGCCGGCCTCCAGCACGGCAGCGGCGGCCGCCCTGCCCTTCTCGATCACGAGGGCGCTCGCCTCCACGATGGCGGCGCCGCTCGCCATCAGCGACTTCGACCCGCCGGTGCCGCCGCCCGCGATGAGCTGGTCGCTGTCGCCCTGGAGCAGGCGGACCTTGTCGAGGGGGATGCCGAGGCGGTCGTGCAGCACCTGCGCGAAGGGCGTGGCGTGGCCCTGGCCGTAATCGAGGGTGCCGGTGATGATCGTCACGGTGCCGTCCGCCTCGAAGCGCAGGCCGCCCATCTCGTTCATCGGCGGCGCGGTGATCTCCAGGTAGTCGCCGATGCCGATGCCGCGCAGCAGGCCGCGCGCCTCGCTCTCGGCGCGGCGGGCCGGGAAACCGTCCCAATCCGCGGCGGCGAGGGCCCGGTCGAGCACGGCCGGGAAGTCGCCGCTGTCGTAGGTCATGCCCGAGGGGGCCGCGTAGGGCATGTCCTCCGGGCGGATCTGGTTGAGGCGGCGCAGGGCCACCCGGTCGCGGCCGGTCTCGGCGGCGGCGTTCTCGATCAGGCGCTCGATGAAGTAGTTGCCCTCCGGGCGGCCCGCGCCCCGATAGGCCCCGATCGGCGTGGTGTTGGTGTAGAGGCAGGCGACCGCCACGTCGAAGACCGGCGTGCGGTAGACGCCGACCATGTTGCGGGCGATGTTCACGGTCTGGAACAGCGGCGAGAGCGGGTTGAGGTAGGCCCCCATATTGCCCCGGCCGCGCACCCGGAAGGCCAGGAAGCGGCCCTCCGCGTCGAGGGCGAGCTCCGCCGTCACCGCGACGTCGCGGCCGTGATGGTCGGAGAGGAAGCTCTCGGAGCGCAGGTCCGTCCACTTGACGGGCCGCCCCAGCACCTTGGCGGCGTGGAGGAGCGGCAGGTACTCGGGATAGACCGGCGCCTTCATGCCGAAGGAGCCGCCGACATGGCCGGTGACCACCCGGACCTTGTCGCGCCCGGTCTTGAGCACCCCGTCCGCGAGGCTGTTGCGCAGGCCGAAGACGCCCTGGGAGCCCACATGCAGGGTGTAGCGCCCGTCCCCCGGCTCGTAGACGCCGATCGCCGCGCGCGGCTCCATCGGGTTGATGACGAGGCGGTTGTTGACGAGGTCGAGGCAGGTGACGTGCGCCGCGGCCGCGAAGGCGGCGTCGGTGGCGGCGCGGTCGCCGAGGGCGAAGTCGAGGGCGAGGTTGCCGGGCGCCTCGTCGTGGATGAGCGGCGCGTCGGGCGCGGCCGCCTCCTCGGCGGTGGTCACCACCGGCAGGTCCTCGATGTCGAGGATCACGGCCTCGGCGGCGTCGCGGGCCTCCGCCAGGGTCTCGGCGACCACGAGAGCCACCGGCTCGCCCGCGTAGCGCACCCGGTCGGTGGCGAGCGAGGGCTGGGGCGGCTTGCGCATCGGCGAGCCGTCCTGGTTGGTGAAGGCCATGCTGTTGCCGATACGGCCGTAGCCGTCGAGATCCGCCGCCGTGAACACGCCGAGCACGCCCGGCATCGCGCGGGCGGCCTCGGCGTCGATCCCGTTCAGCCGCCCATGCGCCACCGGGCTGCGCACGAAGACCGCGCGGGCCTGCCCCTCAAGGGCGAGGTCGTCCGTGTAGCGCCCCTGCCCCTGCACCAGCACGGGATCCTCGGCCCGCGGCACCGGCTGACCGATGCCGAACTGCTGGGGGGCCGCAAAGTCGCGCGCGTCGGGACGGGCATTCATGCCGAACTCTCCGGAGGGTCGCTTCCCAGCTAGCGATTCGGCGCGATCCTGCAAGGTCGCCGGGAGCGGGGCGGCCCCGCCGTGGGGGCACGGCTCGGCCGCCGCGGGCGCCGATCAGCCCGGCTCCCGCTCCTGCGCGGCCCGCTCCGGCCCTCTCTCGGGCGCGGGCCGCCCGGACGGCGCCGAGCCGCGCGCGCAGGCGCTCCGCGAGCACGCTCCAGGGCCGGCCGGCGGCCCTCGCCATCGCCGCGCGGCTCATCGCCTCCAACCGCTCCGGCGCGGCCGCCAGGGCCCGCAGGTGGTCGAGGAAGCCCGGAACGCAGCGCTCCTGCGGGACGACGACGCCGCTGACGCCCGACTCGACCGCCTCGGCCACCGCCCCGCAGGCGGCCACGATCGGCACCACGCCGTGGACCATGGCCTCCAGCACGGTGAGCGGGAGCCCCTCGTAGCGGGACGGCAGCAGGATATCGGCCCAGCGGTAGATCTCGGAGAGGCCGGCATCGTCGTAGACCGGCGGTTCGACCAGGTGCGCGTGCCGGCTGAGGGTCAGGTGGGCGTCGGTCAACACCGCCTTCCCGACCACCCGGATCTCGAAGAGCGGGTCCGGGTCGAGCGCGTCGATGATCTCGGCCAGCCGGTCGAGCCCCTTCTGGGTATCGAGGCGGCCCAGGTAGAGCAGGCGCAGGGGGCGACCGGCCGGGGCGCGCGGCGCGACGGCGCGGTGCGGATCGGGCTCCAGCGAGGGCGCGTTCGGCAGGGCCAGGATCTTGTCGCGCGGGATGCCGAGGCTCGCCATCTCGCAGGCCATCCCCTCCGAGCAGGTCAGGACGAGGTCGATCGCGTGCTCGTAGGCGAGGGCGAGCATCGGATGGCCGCAGGCGGCGCCGATGCGCGACTTGTCGAACAGGTGCAGGTAGGTCGCCGTGGTGACGCCCCGGCGCCGCAGCCCGCTGAACAATCCCATGATCTCGGCCGAGTGGCAGCTCACCACGAGTTCGAACGTGGTCAGGACATTCGCGAAGTCGCGGGCCCAGGCCTCGTCCAGGATCCTGGGCAGCTGCGTGCCCAGGAAGGAATCGCCCGCCCAGGCGGCGATGCGGCCCCCGGCGTCGACGAGGTAGATGTCGTCGAAGGCCTCGAGCGCGCGGTGCGCCCGGTAGGCGACGTCGCTCCCGAGCAGGATCAGGCTGGTGCGCAGCCCCTGGCGGCGCAACTCGCGGGCGAGGCAGAACGTGACCTTCTCGACGCCGCCGAAATCGCAATGCGGCAGCACGCAGGCGACGCGGCCCTCGCGCGCCTCGGCCACCGGCGGGAGCAGGGCGCCGTCGAACTGGGCGCGGGCGCGCGGCGCCATCGCGTCGAGCGGGCGGGAGCCGAGGAAGACCTCCTCGACCAGGTTGCTCGGACGGCCGCGCAGGCCGTGGCAGCGCAGGTGCAGGCAGAACTGGACGAAGTCCGTCACCGCCACGTCCTTCAGGGTCTCCGCCGCCATCGCCCGAGGCGGGAGGCGGATCTCCAGGGTGGCGACGCGGTAATTGGCGCCGTGGATCGGCAGTTCCGTGATCCAGGCGTCCTTCTCGTCGAGGGCGATCGCCTGCAGGAGCTTCTGCGAGACGGCGAGGAGGTGGCAGTGCGGCGAGAAGCCGTGCCCGCGCCGGACCCGGATGGTGTCGTCGTCCGAGGCCGCGAGGGTCAGCGACACGAAGTTGTGGCCGGCGAGGGCCCGCTCGATCTCCAGGCAGAGCCAGCGCGTCAGGCCCGCCCCGCGCAGCAGGGCGAGCGTCCGGCCGGTCGTCGACAGGAGGTACTGGCCCGCCCAGACGAAGGCCGGCTCGCGGATCGCCTGCCAGATCCGCGTCTCGAAGGCCTGCTGGTCCATGCGCGGGCCGCCGCGCTGCAGGTCGCTCGCCATCTCCACGCTCGCCTCGTCGGACAGGCGCACGGCGAAGCGCGGCAGCTCGTCGTGCTCCCGCGCGACGAAGGCGTTCACCTGGAACAGCGCCTCGTGCTTGCGGCGCAGGTATTCCCGGATCTGCGTGTCCGAGCGGGTCGAGTCGGCGAGCATGCTCTCCGCCCGCTTCCGGTAGGACAGGCCGAGATTCGGCAGGTGGCGGCCGCGGAAGCCGCGCCCCACGGCCGAGAGCCAGAAATCCCAATCCTCGTAGCCGAGCCGCATCCCCTCGTCGAAGCGCAGACCCGCCTCGATCATGCGGCGCCGGATCAGGCTGCCGGCCTCGCACAGGTTGACGACCGAGGCCGCGTAGGCGTTGAAGTCGCCGCTGTAATCGTGGAAGGCCCGGACACCGAACATCCGGATGTCCGGGTAGAACCAATCCGCCTCGGGATGAAGGAGCAGCGCCTCCTGCATCGCCGCGATGCCGTAGGGGGCGAGGAGGTTGTCGGCATCGAGGAAGTAGACGCCCTCCGCCGCCGGGAGCCGGCGGAGCGCGAAGGCGATGCCGCGGTTGCGGGCCGCGCTGAGGCCGCCATTGGCCTGCCTCACGCAGTGGATGTTGGGCCAGCGCGCGCAGAAGGCGGTCAGCGTCGTGAAGGTCTGCGGGTCGGGGCACCCGTCGTCGACCAGGACCACGTCCACGTCCGCGAACCGCGACTGGCGCGTGAGCGAGGCGACCGCCTCGCGCACCAGCCCGCTGTGCTTGAAGACCGGGACGATCACCGCCAGGCGCGGGCGCGCCGGGGAGGACGGCGCATCCGCCGGGGCGCGGGGCACGGGATCGGCGCTCATGCCCGGCGCGTCCCGCGGACCACCGCGAGGTGGAGGAAGTGCGCCAGGGCGTGCCGCGTCCCGGCGCCGGCCCGGCGCGTCCCCAGGTAGATGTCGAAGCAGTCGCCGAGCGGGCCGGGCGCCTCGAACAGGACCTGCCCGGTCTCGCGCGCCCGGAGCCGCAGCCAGGCCGCGCGCCCGTCGAATCCCTCGCGCGCGGCCAGCGCGTCGCCCGGGCGCGGGCTGCCGTGCCGCAGCCAGCGCCGCGGAGCGGCGCCGCGGGGGCCGGCCTCGGGCCTACCGGAAGCCCGGAGGGGGCCGCGAACAGGCCGAACTCCGTCGGGTCGGCCTCGTCGTGGGCGAGCGCGACATCCGCCAGCACGGCCCGCACGCCTTCGATCCGCACGTGGCGGATGACGGCGACGTGCGGCGCCTCGTCGGCCGGGTGCAGGAACAGGCCCGACCCGACGCCCATGTATCGCAGCAGTTCGGGCCGCGGCTCCGGCAGCCCGCCGCCAAAGGCCGCGCGCTCGAGCAGTTCGTCGATCCGCACGTGGCTCGGCGCCTCCGGCGCCGCCTCCCCGTCCGCCGGCCGGCCCCAGCCGCGGGAGGGCAGCCGCAGGCCCGGCACGCCCGCGTAGATGCGCAGCGCCAGGGGGCGCTGCCCCACCGCGCCGTCCGAGGTCACGGCCCGCAGGCGCGGATCCGCCGTCTCCTCGCCCAGGCTGAGGGCGAGGCGGGGCGCGGTGCCGCGCTCCCAGAGGAGCTCGACCTCGACCGGCTCGTCCAGGGGGCGCGCCGTCACGGGGCAGTCGAAGCGGTTCCAGCCGGGATCGAGGGTGGCGGCCGCAACGGTCCAGGTCCCCAGCAGGTCCCGCGAATGCGCGGCGCGCAGGCGGATCGCCACGCTCGCGCGCGTCTGGCGGTCCGCCGCGGCGAGGTGGAGTTCGAAAGCGTGCACGGCGCGGAACTCGCGCTTGGAATTCTGGCTGAGCCCGGTGACCTGCGGCAGCTCGGCCGGGCACAGGACGGCGTCTCCCGGAGGCAGGAACAGGCCGAGGCGGGGCTGCGGCGGCACGGCCTGATCGACGATGCGCTGCGCCGCGTGGAGCGCCTCGACATGCTCCGTGACGATCTGCTGGAGCCGCCCGATCTCCAGCTGCCCGGCGCCGAGATCGGCGAGGAAGCGCTCCGACAGCCCCAGCGCGCGGTCGAGCTGCCACGCCGCCACCCCGTCCGGTCCCGCGGCGGAGAGGTCGAACACCGCGTCCGCGCCGGGGACCTGCGGGGCGATCTGCCTCAGCCGGGCCACGGCCTTCGGAAACCTCTCGACGAAGTCGCGGTCCAGGATCGCGCCGAGGATCGGTCGGGCGAGGAGCGCGTCGTCCGGCCGCCCCGCGGCGTCGGAGATCTCGAAGCCCCTCAGGGCATCGATCTGCTTCTCCGACAAGGCCACGCAATGGGCGGCCGCGGCGGCCGCCGGCAGGTGCTGGCGCAGGCGGTCGAGAACCACGAAGGCGTGGCGGGGCGGCCAAGTCGCGGCCGGGGCGGCATCGCCCGGGTCCGGGACGACGAGGCCCGCTTGTCTATCGCTCGGCATCTGGGGAAGTCCGACCGGCTGGGATCCGATGGGGGGTGATGGGGCCGCGGCCATCTTACCTTGGGTCATCTAGCCCGTGCCGAAGCCTCCGCCAAGGCGTCGGCTCCCGATGACGGCTTCGGCGCACGATCCCGCGGCGGCGGCCGCGCCTTCCCGGCGACCGGGCCGCGACGTGGCGCACGCGCGGGTTTGACCCCATCATTCCCTAGAGTAAGGTGGGGCGGGTCGTTCGGCGCGTTCGGCGGCACGCGCGGGGAGGCGGCCTCGCGCCCACCCCCGCCGGACGAATGCGGGCTCCCGCGCGCTCACCAGCCTGAGAGGGCGTAATGTACAGAAGATACGTCTCTCTTGGTCAGAATTGTGAGGTAGCCTTCCAGTTCCGGAGGATCTTCGGCACCGACAGTTCAAGTTTCTTCTCCTGGAACGTCACGAGTTTCGAAGCCGCAATCCGGCTCATCGACGATGATTTCGAGGGGATCTTGGAGGAGTGCAACCTCGAACGGCACGCCGACGGCCGCATGGTGCGGGACAAGGGCTATGATTACTTGTTCCACTCGCCATTCGCGACCCCGGAGCCGCGCGACGATCCCGATTTCGCGGCGACGTTGACGCGCTGGCGGGAACGCACGCTGCACCTGGTCGCGAAATTTCGCGAGGCGTACCGCGCTCCGTGGCGGACCGCCTACTTCTACGTGACGGACCAGGCGGCGTGCCGCTCCCGGGCGGTCCGGCTGCGCGACGCGCTTCGCGCCAGGCATGAGGCGGACAACTTCGTCCTGGTGCTGCTGCAGGACGAGGGGATGCGGGAGGAGCCGTGGGGCGAACCCTGCCTGGCGAACCATTATCTAAAGCGCCTTGCGCCCTGGCACGATGCCAGCGACGGCCACGTGTCGTCCTATGACCGCGTCTTCCGCGCCCACCCGTTCGACGGCGCCGTCGCCTACGCGGGCTACTGATCCACCGCGACTCGGAAGGGATCGACCCCGGGCGGGCCGCGCTCCCGGGAACCTCGGCCCCGGTGGGCCGCGGCGGCCGGACTGGCCTGGACGAGGCCTTCGTCACACGGTGCTCCGGACCGCGGTCGCGGTTGCGCGCCTTCGGCGCTTCCGCGATCGCCCGCAACAGGCCATCTGTTCACCGCGCGAACGGCATCGTCTCCGCCGCAACAGACATCCCGAGGACCGATCTCATGAGATGCGACATCGTCGTCGTGCTGTACGAAGCAGAGCTCGCCCTGGCCCTCCTGCAGGCAGAATCGATCGCAAAATTCATCGATCCGGCCTCGGTGGACAGGATCATATACTGCATCAACGACGAGGATCCGCGAACCACCAGCGATTTTATTTATAGCAAAATATATCCATTGCTCGAAAAGGTCGGGATACGGACTTGCATGCTTTTCAGAGAGCACTTTACACTTAAGACGGGCAATGGATATTGCCTGCAACAGATTCAGAAGCTTGAAACAGCGTTTAGAGTGCAGACTGATTTTTATGTGGCGATCGACACGAAAAACTTCCTTGTCAAAAATTTCAGCCTGTCGGATTTGTTCGTCGGCTCTTATCCGGCGACATTCCTCGAATCCTACGAGGAAAACGACTTCAGACGATACATGAAAAGCATGTACCTCGCCTACTGGTCTGTCCCGGATCCGCACACCGATATTCATCTGCCGGCCATGGCGACACCGTTCGTTTTCGAAGCGGACCTCGTGCGCGGCATGATCGCCGAGATCGAGAGGCGGGAGCGGACCTCCTTCGGACCGTTCTTTGAGAGGAATTTCGGCGCGAGCGGCGGCTACTCCGAATTTCTCTTGTACTCAGCCTACTTGTACAGCCAGCGGCAGCGCGCGGGCCGATCCCGGAGCTTCTCGCTCACGAGTTGGGGCGACACCCCCGTCGCTCCCGAAGAGATTCACGTCCTCGTCGACACGGCGAGGAACAATCCGGACTGGAAGATGTGCGGCATCCACAAGGCCCGCCTCGGGCCGGATCCGCAGCGGACCCTGGATGAGATCCGAGCAGCGATCGGCCTCTGATCCGGGATCCGCTCGATCAAAGCGGATCCCGGATCACAAGCCTGCGCGGCGCCTGAGCGCGGCGCCTGAGCGAAGCCGACATCCGCATGGCCGATATGGGAGATGGCGAAGCCATCAATCGGATGTCGGATGTCGCGCTGCGCGTCGTGGGCAGGGCGGACGCGGTCGGCCCGCCCGCCGCGGCAGCGCGGCGCGGACGGCCGCAGGCCGGCATCATTGCAACGGCGCCGAGGAGACGAGCCGCCCCTGATCGTTGCACCACATTCTCAGCGATCCGTCGTCCGAGCGTTTCACCATCGCGCAATAGCCGTCCTGGATGTCGCTGGGCGTCGGGGACCTGTCCGACACGAGGGGCCGCTGCCGGACGGGCCCGTCGGAGATGACGCCGCCGACCGCCAGGAGCGAGCCATCCTGCTGCCCCACGACCGAGACCCGCCGAAGGTCGGAGACCACGTTCTCGCCACGGACGCTGCCGGCGGCGAACAGGGTGTCTCGGATCTCGACGAAGAGCGGACCGGGATCCATGAACTTCAGGTTGTAGGAAATCTGGCTCTGTGCATCGAGTTTGTGCGGCTTCGAGGCGAACCTGACATTCTGAAGCGTCAAAGCCGTGCCGCGACCGCTGACTTCGATGTCCGCGTGGAGGCCGCGAGCGGAGCGGGAGTTGCCGCCGAAGGCGGTGCCACCACTCAGGAGCACGCGTCGCCCGAGCGACGTGCTGTCGGCGGTGAACTGCATGCCTCCTTTGGCATTGTAGTCGATGCTCCCACCAACGACTTTGAGATCGGTCGAGTAGGCGACGATGCCGTAGCCCCCGGTCGAGGCGTAGATATTCGGATTGAGGAGGAACATCTGCCCGTCGCCCGAGGACCGCATGTTCCCGGCCGCATTCGTAGCCCAATCGCAATCGAGAAAGCGCCAATCAACCGTCGAATTTGTATCGGTTCCCCATCCTCCATTGTTCGAAAACGTCGAACGACTGGCTTCGAGAAAGCCCTGGAACGGTCCGGAAGCGATGCCCGAACCTGGCAGGTTGTAGAACACCATGTCGTCAAGTCGAAGCCAGGGCGTGAAAACACCGGCCTGACTTCGGACCAGCTCAAGGCCGTGGGCCGAAGCAGGCCCGCTATGGCCATCTTGGCTGGTCAGTCGAAAATGAGACAGGCTCACGTTGCCCTGCGGGAATCCGTACTTGTTGGAGAAATCGACGCCCTTGGCGTCGAATGTGAGGAGCGCCTTGCCGGATTTCGCCTTCAGGTAGAGGGTCGTGGAATGCGATCCCGCGCCTCGGACGTCGATCTGGCCCGATATCGTGAGCGGAGCCGTCAAGCAGTTGCCCGTCGGGAGCAGCAGGCGCTTGCCCGCTCCCTGCGCCGCCGACGTCTGCGCGGCGTCGATCGCCGCCTGCAGGGCCGCGGTATCGTCCGTGCCCGACCGGTTGCCGGCATCGTAGTCGCACTTCGCGCCGTAGTCCTTGGCATTGATCTCGTCGGCGAATCGATCCCTCAGCTGTCGCCGCGCGAGCGCTCCGGCGGGCTGGACGGATTTCTCCGACACGTCATCCGGCCCGCTCGACAGGAGGGGCGGGAGTCCCTGCTGTTCAGCGAGAACCTGGGAGCACGAGAGCAGGAGGGATGCGAGGGTTGCTATTCTCAGCATGTGTGGGGATTCCGCCGGTTCAGCGATGGAAGGGTGGAGCGCGCTCCAGGTCAGCAGGAAAGTTCCGTGACGGAGGCGCGCCGAGTCCCGAGCGCTTCCGCGCCGCGCGGGCGCGGCGCTGACGGCATCCGCGCGCGCCGCCCGTCCGCCACGACTGCGTCGCACCCGTCGGCGACCGGCTCGCGCCGACAGCTCCCCCGCTCGCCGCATCGCCCCCGGCGCGGCCAGGTCGGCGTGCGGCCCCGATGGCGATACGAGCGGCCGCGGGACCGGGCTCCTGCGCGCGGGTGCCGAACCGGCCTCGCGGAGCGAGCCCGACACGACGCGCCCCCCGCCGGGTCGAGAGGCCGAGGCCCCGGCAAATCCCCTCAGGACATCCAGTCCGACAGCCCCCTACAGCGCGCCCAAGCGCGCATAGGCATCATAGACGCGAAAGTAAGTCTCGATGAGCCCTTGCCAATCGTAGTTCCGTGGTGTCGCGGTCTCCCCGATCGTTTCAGGTTCGAGCGAGATCTCGCGGCCGCGGATCGTGTCACTTTCCTGAATCGAGCCGCCATATCTCTGAAAAAAGCCGGACATGACGGGAATTTGAATGCTGTCGAGTGTGTACGGAAACGTACCTACCCGATCGGAGCTTGGATTATTCAGGCCGGCGGCCCGCATCATTCGCCTTAGAAGCTCGAACAGGACCTCGTCACGAGGGTGATTTGGCGTAAAGAACAACTTCTGCTCGCGAAAACGCTCCGCGATGAAGTCGCTCATTTTGATGTCCAGGCCCTCCTCCCGGCTCTCAAGCTCGGCCAGCGAGGCCCCGGCCGGGTCACCCGCGAAGAGCGGGCCATCGGGACTGGTGATATCGGCCACGATGGCCTGCACCGGTCGCCCGTTCTGCCAGCCCTCGCGAATAATCGGCAGATGATAATCGCTGAGCGGACCCGTGATCTTGCCGCGCGACGTGTATATATAGCCAATCGTCGGAAAATAACCTTCAAAATAGACGTTAGGCCAAGAAAAACAGCGCTCGCGCATCACCGCTTTCAATCTGCTGGTCCGCAAGAACGCGACGCCGTAATCTTCGGCAATTCTCTGGCAGAAAAGTATGTCGCAACGATTGGCCTGCGTTAAAACACGGTCTTCATCCTGTTCCGTATATAGCCAAACCGGTGAAAATTCCACAAATTCAAAATCCGCCCCCAAATGTCGCGACAGGGCGTCCAATGTTTGCGCCTGGCAATTTCCAAGAAAACCAATTCGCGCCGCCATAACTCACCCCCGCGTCCACCTTCGTATTAATGATTCCGATAGCAGTTACGACGAAAGCGGCAATTCGCCCACTGTCGTGCGGTCAGACGGCGAGGTGCGCAGGCTCTCGTGCCCGTCGGCCCGGCCCGGGGCGCCCACGGCGGCTCCCCTCGACCCGCGGTTCCGTGGCCGACGACGAACCGCTGAGGGTGCATTCTGTCCAATCTCACCTCGTCCGTGCGGACGGCGATGAGGACGGATCCATAGCTCAGCTTCCGGCACCTTCCAACGCAGGTCTGGCGGCTCCTCGGCCGATGACACGAATGGCACACGCAACCGGATGTCGCAACGCATCGTCCCCGCGGGAGGCGGAGCGCGCAACTCGGTCCGACGACGGCGTTCGAGGATCGAGGACGGGGGCTCGGCCGGGTCGGACGACGCGGCCGGATCAGCCCGCCGGGCCGAGGCACGGCCCCTCCCTGCTCTCGCGCCGGCCTCGACCCGACGCGTCGCCCGGGGCGGGCGCCGTGTCCGAACGCTCCCGCCCCTTGCCGAATGCCGCTCCCGACCCGCGCAACCGCGCGACGGGGCCGGCGCGCACCAACTTCCAGGCGAGTGCCGGCACCCGCACCTCCGCCGCGCGCGACCGCAGGCCCCGGCTGAGGTTGCCAAAGCGGAGTGTTGGACGTATGAAGCTGCCCGATCCGCGGCCGTCCCGAGACTCGGGCCAATGGTTCGAGCGCTTTTGATTGAGCTTCTTTGCAAGCAACGAAGCTAACCGGCCGTTCGGCGAGCCGGGTGGCATCTCGCCACTGCAATTGTTGGATGACCGGATGTCGCGCTACTCCATTCTGATCCTCGGCGGCAGCCACATGTTTCCTATGAAGCATGCAGTTGACCGAGCTGGCCCTGAATCGACGAAGAACGAGTACATCTTCAAGCCGATCGCGGACTTCAGGCCCGACGCGCGGATCGTCGACCCCATCGACGGTGGATGGACCGACTACACGCTCAATGCCGATCTCGACGCGTGGATGGCACAGGGGATCCACGCGGACCGGCTGGCACTGACGATTTCCGGCAGCGATTACCTGTCCCTGTGCATCAGCAACAGGCCCGTGCACTTCGATGTCACCCTGCCCGAACAGCCGGATCTGGAGGAAATCGAGGGCGCGCTGATGATCCCGCATGCGGAGATCATGCGCAAGATGCGGGCCGAAATCAGGCACATCGTGCTCGGTGTGGAGCTGATCCGTGCACGGTGTTCGGTGCCGATCACTTATCTCGAGTCACCGCCGCCGATCGAGGACAACGATCACATCATTGCGCATGCGGGCTGGGCGGCGGGCGGCATCCAGGCCTGGGGCGTCTCGCGTCCCATCTTGCGCTACAAGCTGTGGCGGATCCACTCGCGCGTCGTCGCGGACGCCTGCCTCGCCAACGGCATCGAGTTCCTGCCGTTGCCGCCCGAGGTGCTGAACGAGCGGGGCTATATGTCGGAGAAGGCGATCGCCAACGACGTCATGCACGCCAATGAATGGTTCGGCTCACGCATGGCTGCCCAACTCGACGCGGTGTACGGCTCAGCCCAATGACCCATCCCTACCGGACCGCCCCCGATCACAGTTTCTGGCACCGCGCGGTCGTGGAGGTCGACAACGTCGACCCGGTCGTCGCGCCGAGCTTCACGATCGATCGCTTCTCTCGCGTGGCCACCGCCGGGAGCTGCTTTGCCCAGCATATCGCCCGCTATCTGCAGGACGTCGGCATTCCGCGCTACACGACCGAGGAGTGCCACCCGGAGGTCGGTGCCTATGCAACCGATTTTCACTATCACCAGTACACGGCCCGTTACGGCAACGTCTACACGGCACGACAGCTCTATCAGCTTTTCCTGCGCGCCCATGGGCAATTCGCGCCGCTTGAGAGCGCTTGGCCGACGGAGCGCGGCTTCGCCGATCCATTCCGTCCCGGCATCCCGGAAGGCTTCGCCAGCCGCCGCGAACTCGAGCGCGACGTGGCCAAGCACCTCGCCGCCGTCCGTCGCATGTTCGAGGAACTCGACGTCCTGATATTCACGCTCGGGCTGACGGAATCCTGGGTCTCACTGCTCGACGGGAGCGTGTTCCCGTCCTGCCCCGGAACGATTGCCGGAACGTTCGAGCCAGCCAAGTATCGCTTTCACAATTTCACGATGCGCGAGGTCGTCGACGACCTCACGAGCTTCATCGCCGCGCTCAGGAGCGTGAACAAGCGAGCCAAGGTGTTGCTCACGGTCTCCCCGGTTCCACTCGTCGCGACGGCGAACGGCGGCCACGTGCTGACCGCCACCACCTATTCGAAATCGGTTCTTCGCGTGGCCGCGGAGGAGGTGGCCGCCGCACATGCCGAGGTGGATTACTTCCCGTCATACGAGATCATCATGGGGCCGCAGGCCCGCGGACGCTTCTTCGCTCAAGACCTGCGAACGGTGACGGAGGAGGGCGTGGCGACGGTGATGAACCTCTTCAGGAGGCACTACCTCGGCAGCATGCACAGCTTCCGGTCGCCCGTGCCGGCAGCGGCCCTCTCCCGCCCGCTCCCGAGCCCGTCCGCCGCATCCCCGGCCGGCGCGCCCGGCGACACGGAGGCGGCCCGCCGGCAGCTCGAGCTCATCTGCGAAGAAATGGCGAACGACGACAGGGCGAGGGCATGAGGGAGGCCTGACCGGCCGGCCCGGCCGCGCCGGAGACCCGTGAGCACGAGCGCACAACGCTGACCACGATCGAGGGGGGTCAGCCCGGTCGAGCGGCCCGCGCTAGCGCCCGATGCAGGCCCTGCAGCCCCTCGGCGCAGCCCCTGGGCGACGGGCCGCGGGCGCCGTCGCGGCTCCGGCCGGTTTCTCGGAGCGGTGCCGCCCGGGTCCTGGGGCCGTCCAGGGCGGCGGCCTCGTGCGCCGACCGGATCGCGGCGCGCGAGCCGGGTAGCCGCGAGTGCATCCCGCCGGCCGGCCGCGAACCGCGCGCGGCGGGGCGCACGCCGTGCGGGCCGGTCCCGCGGCCGCGCTCCGAACGTCGATCCCTCGGCGAGCCGTCGCCGGTCCGATGACGGATTCCCCGATCCCTTGACACCTCCTCAGGTCGTCATATAGCCGGTCCGCACTGGTGTGCCTGGGGCGAATGCGGCGGCGACGCGGCAGATGAGTTGCGCACCCGCTCTCTTGACAAGTGCTGTTCCGTTGGAGACTCGCTGATGTTAAGCTTGAATGAAATCGGTCTCAAACATGGAACAGACAAGGCCAGCAATGTTCACGATTATCTGAATTTCTATGAAAAGAGACTTGCACACTTAAGAGAGGAGTCTTTCACCCTGTTCGAGATCGGGGTCTATCAGGGCGCCTCGGTTCGAATGTGGGAGGAGTTTTTCCCGAACGCGACGATCGTTGGCCTCGACATCAATCCGGCGACCCAGGCGGCGGAAGCGGGTCGGATCAAAATGCGCATCGGCGATCAGTCAAGTGTGAAGTTTTTGTTCAGCGTTATCAACGAATTCGGACCTCCTCGCATCGTGATCGACGACGGCTCGCATCGCTGGGATCACCAAATTCAAACATTGAACATCCTGCTGCCTTTCGTCCCGGCCGGCGGACGCTACATCGTCGAGGACATTCACACCAGCTCCGATCATATGAAAAAAGATTATCAAGGTTTTTCGCAGGTAAGCGGATTCGAGTATCTGAGCCGTCTGTCCCATCTGATCTGCACGCACGACGTTGCCGGCCCTTCCGAGATCTTCGACAACTTTTTGTATAGCCATTACCAAGAGATTGAGTCGGTGGAGTTCGCCCGTCGCACCGCAATCATCAACAAGAAGAGCTTCTGAGGCCCCGGAGTGACGCGCCGCCGCCGAGGCGGCGGCGCTTCTGGGCCCGCTGCGGCTCCCGGACGGTCGAAGCAACTCCTCGGGTCCAGAAGAGCAAGAGCGGACGGTAATGGAAGATGTGAACCTTGCCGCGTCTCGACGCGAGTCGCTCGATCAGATCGGACTTCGTCTCGGCACTCTTCGGGCGTCCAACGTTCACGACTATCTGCGGCGCTACGAAGCATTATTGCGCCCGAAACTTTCGCGCCCGATCAAGATTCTCGATCTCTCGTTGTTGGAGATCACCGGCGCGCGCGCGCTGGCGGAGTTCATCGAAACAGGATTGATCGTCGTCAGCGTCGGTCCGGAGCGCGAGATCCCGGACCTCGAGCTCGCCGATCATCCGCGCCTCCTCCTGACGCGCGGCGATTGCCGCGATCCGGCTTACCTCTGCAGCCTTCACGCGTACGGCCCGTTCGACCTCATTCTGGAGAACGACCGGCACGTGGTCGAGGATCAGCTGATCGCACTGGAATACCTGTTCCCCGCGTTGGCGCCGGGCGGATCCTTCGTCTTCGAGAGCGCGTTCGCCTCGACAGCGGAAACGCCGCGCCTGAGCGAGGCGGGGATCACGGGCATCATCGACGTCGCGCGAGACCTCGGGACCAGCTTGACGGCCAGAGAGCCGAGGATCCGGCAGTTCGACGACGAGATCGTCACGAAGGCGCTCGATGCCGTGATCTTCGAGAGGTCGAACATCACCCTGAGGCGCACCGACAAGCCGAAGAACGCGCCGGTGATCCTGCACGCCAAACCGTTCGCGGAGATCGGCGACGGCGTCGTGGAAGCGCTCGAGAGCAAGCCGTACACGCGCACGGACCCGGTTGTCCAAACCCGGCTGGCTTGGATGACCGAGCGGCTGCTGGAGCGCGTCGGAAAGGTCGAGCATCCCCCGGCGGGCCAGATCGGCACCGTGAGCAACGCCATCATCTTCGGCGAAGGCATCATCGTCGATCGCGCCGGCCGCCTGGTGGTCGAGAGCTTGATGAACGAGCGGGACGTTCCGCGTCTTCCCTACATCAAGAAGCTGCACGGCGACCGCTACGCGATGCTGGACCACGATCAGGTCGAGCATCTGAGCGGCGAGAACATCGTTGCCGTCAAGCAGCGCTGGGATACCAATTACGGCCATTGGCTTGTCGAAACCCTGCCCAGGGTCGGCCTGCTGGCGGAGCGCATGCCGCTGGACAGCTGCAAGCTGCTCATCACCGCTTGGTCGGACGCAATGGCGAGCGTGATGCGGCAGTCGCTCGTCCTATGTGGCGCGACGAACGAAAACATCCTCCAGGTGTCTGGCGCCCCCCTGTCGGTCGACAAACTGATCTATGTGACGCCGATCTCCAGCCATCCATTTGTTTTCCACCCTTACTCGGCGAGATTTTTGCGGTCGCTCGCCGTCAAGCACATGGAGCGCATCGGGGTGTCCGGCGCCCAGCCGACCAAGGTGTACGTCTCTCGAAACAAGGGAAATTCGCGCCGCATCGTCAACGAGGACGAGATCGCTGCGATCCTCACGTCGCGTGGATACAGGATCGTTTATCCTGAGAATCACACTTTCTATGAGCAACTCGAGATTTTCGCAAATTGTACGCATATCGTGGGAAACCTCGGTGCCGCGTTGACGAACGTTGCCTTCGCACGCGACGGAGTCGGCCTTCTTGCGCTCGCCTCGGAGTTCATGCCGGACGATTTCTTCTGGGATCTCACCAGTCAGCGCGGGGGGAGGTATTTCTCCATTCACGGCACAGCGGTGGAGAAACACGATGAAGGTCATCGATCGGAAATGAATGCTTGGTTCGTGCTGGATATCCCGAATTTTGTCGAGATGCTCGACCGGTTCGAAGCCGAAGTTGCTTGAAGCGGTTGGAGCGCGCGTCGCGCATTCGGCGGCTCTGCCACGATCGGCGCGGCGGGACCGCGTCGGGGCAGAGAGCTCGCGACCCCGCGGTTGAGTGGCCCGAGCGGGTTGGTTTGGGACAGCCCGGTCCGGCGCGCGGCCGCGAAGCCCGATGAGGCCGGCGCCGCCTGCCTCGCTGAACGGACCGCCGTCGAGAAGGTCTCGGATTCCGAGGGGCCGACGTCGAGCCCGGGACGCCGTCCGATCGTGGCAGGTCACGATGAGAGGCGCCGCAGGGTTTCCCGCTTCTGCTCAACCATAACCGGCAGCAATACGGCCGGGCCAGCCGGCCGTGAGTCGCTCGCCCATGGACCCGCCCCCGCGACGTCGGGGATCGCCTCGTGGCCTTTGTGGCGCGCCTCACCGGAGCTGCCGGTACCCCTTGCCTCCGCCCATGGCCAGGAGGGGCAGGGTCATGGCCTGTTGCCAGCACCAAGCGCTGACCAGCAGGGGCCATGCAAGAGGCACCAGAGAAGCGCCGATCATCACGGTGAAATCGGACGCCAGCTCGTGGCCGGGCGGCTTAGCTTCCACGACCGGCGGTCGCTGATGCTTGATGAGAACGTCATTGAGCGCCTCGCCCATCAGATCTCGAAACGGTACATTGAGATCCTGCGCCAGCTGACTCAACTCCGACCAGCCGGCACGATTCAGATGAATCTGCGCGCCATCCCGTTCCGATGAGAACTTGTCAGGATCCGCTGCGAGACTTTCACAACTCCGGTCGACCACGGGGCCCTGCCGGAGTTCCGTCGCGGAGACCCCCACGATCGGCTGCGGCTTCGAGCCCTTCTCCGGTGAAAGGCCCATCAACGAGGGACGCGTTGGCTTTGCCATGGGGGATGACGCCTCAAGCGTGGCGGGGAAAGGAGCGGGCGAGCTCGGACACGGTCGACCACACCGCGGCGATCTCCGCCGCCGCGCGGCCGTCCGGATCGTACTCGTCGACGGACTGGCCGGAGATGAGGGCATGCGACAGGCTCGCCCGTTGGGAGACCTGCCCCGGGAGAACAGGCGCTCCCATGTTGGTCAGGACGGCGCGCGTCTCCGCCACGGCGCTCGTCTGCCGCTCTCCGCGTCCGGGTGGTGGAGCCGCGTTGATCACGCAGGCCATCGGTGCTTTGAGGCTGCGCGCCATCGCGAGCGTCGCGCCGACCGCGTCGAGATCGAACGGGCCGGGTCGCACCGGGATCAGCGTCAGCGTTGCCCGGCTCATGAGAGCAGAGACCAGGGAAGTATTGTGAGGCGGGCTGTCGATCACGGCCCAGCGAATGCCCTCGCGGCGAGCTGTGCAGAGAACCTCCGGGACGGCCTGTGCACTGGCGCGGGTCAGGCGAAGCGTTCCGGCCGATCGTCGCCCGTGCCACATGGAGAGGGAGCCCTGTGGATCGGTATCGACGAGGAGCGCTCTACCGTCACGCTCAGCGAGGGCGCTCAGATGCACGGCAAGCGTGCTCTTGCCAGCCCCGCCCTTCTGAGCTGCGATTAGGATCACATGCACAGCCGCTCTCCCGAGGAGCTCTCAGCATTCATGAGAACTGCATTGCTGGAAGGCTAAGTTCACGTACAGTCTATTCTGACCCATGGGAACGTATCATGGGGTCGGTGCTAAATGCAGGCGCCGATGTGCCGTTCGCGCTAAACTCGGCTTCATACTGTGCGAGCGCATAGTTAATGGACGGTTAACGTCGGAAACTAACATGGTAGGCTTGCAGGCGTGACAGTAGAGTGCCGTCGAGCGGCCTACCGCAAACTTGGATGCAGATCGCCGAAGGGGCGCAGGGCAGCGGGAATTGCGGCCCGTCACGCGGCAGCGGAGCCGGTGAAGACCCGGGAATACAGATCATCCGACATCCGATCGATTGCTTCGCCATCTCCGATTTCGGCCATGCGGATGTCGGCTTCGCTCAGGCGCCGCGCTCAGGCGCCGCGCAGGCTCGCGATCCGGGACCGGCTTCGATCAGGCGGATCCCGGATCAATCGCGGGCTGCTCCTGTGCCCGCCAGCCGGCTTGACGGGCCATCCCTGGTCAACTACTGGTATGACCAACGTCATATAACGATGCGACGGGATGGAAATTGCTCGCCCCAATGAGGGTCGGTCCGGCTTCGAAGTCGTCTTCGCGTTCCTGCGCGAGCGGCTGCTGGCCGGTGCCCTGCGCCCCGGCGATCGCTTGATCCCGGAGCGCGAACTGGCCGCTCAGCTGGGCGTCAGTCGACCGATCGTCCGCGAGGCGCTGCGCGCACTCACCGCGCTCGGCATCGTGGAAATCCGGGAGCGCATGGGGACCATCGTCCGCAAGCCAGACGTCACCGTCCTCAACGACTTCTTCGCCTTCGCGCTCGCCCAGCAGGACGGGCTCGCGGACGACGTCATGCAGGCGCGCATCGCCGTCGAATGCCAATCGATCCGGCTCGCGTGTCAGAACGCGACCGTCTCGGACCTCGAGCGCCTGCAGCGGGCGCTGCAGCGAATCGTCGAGACCATCGACGACCCCGAGGCAGGCGGCGCGGCCGACTACGCCTTTCATCGCGCGATCGTGGCCGCGGGAGGCTCCAGCACCCTCGGCGTGCTGCACGACTCCATGGCGCATGTCCTGATGCGCTCGCACGTCGACCGGCGCCGCCTCGTGCAGGTCGTCGAACCCATGCGGTCCTACCTCATTGAGGACCACCGCCGGATCTTCGACGCCATCGCCGCCCGAGACCCGGCGCGGGCGGACGCGGTTCTGCGCGAGCACTTCGCGATCGGGGACGGCTTGCGACGGCAGGCAGCACTGGCCGCCTCCGCGCACGTGAGCGCCGCGAGGGCCGGCTGAAGGGGGGACGCGGACGTGAGGGAGAACGACAAGGCGGGCTGCGTCGGCTTCATCGGGCTCGGCACGATGGGGCGCGAGATGGTCCGCAACCTGCTCAAGGCCGGCCACGCCGTGCAGGCCTACGACGTGCGTGCCGAGGCCGTGGCGGAGCTCGCGAGCGACGGAGCCGTCACGGCGACGAGCCCGGCCGACGCGGCGCGGGGCGCGGACCTCGCGATCACCATGCTGCCCGACACGCCTCACGTCGAGGCGGTGGTCTACGGGGAGCAGGGCCTTCTCAAGGCCCCCCCGGCCGGTCGACTGATCGTCGATATGAGCACGATCTCGCCCGTCGCCGTCCGGCGCATGGCGGCGGATCTCGCGGCGGTCGGCATCGCCTTCCTCGACGCGCCGGTCTCCGGCGGCCCGGTGGGCGCGAAGAACGCGGCTCTCTCGATCATGGTCGGCGGCGAGGCCGAAGCCTTCGCGAGGGCCGGGCGGTTCTTCCGCGCCATGGGCACCACGATCACCCACGTCGGGAACGCCGGTGCGGGCCAAGCGGTCAAGCTGTGCAACCAGCTCATCTGCGGCATCACCATCCAGGCGATCTGCGAGGCGCTGGCGCTCGCGCGCGCGTCGGGCGTCGATCTCGAACAGCTGCGGCACGTGCTGCTCGGCGGCTCCGCGGCCTCCTGGATGCTTGACCGGCTCGGGCCTCAGATGATCGCGGGCGATGCCTCCGCGGGCTTCCGCATCGACCTCATGCTCAAAGACCTGCGCCTCGTCCTCGAGCAAGCCGGTGCCCTCGACGTCCCCCTGCCGGCGACCGCGCTCGTGACGAGCCAGTACGTGGAGGCGCGCGCCCACGGCGAGGGCGCGAACGGCAACCAGGCGCTGTTCCGCGTCTACGACCGCATGACCGGTCGGGCGGCAGGCTGAGGCACGGGATCGCGGCCGGTGTCCCTCGACCTCGACTTCGGCGCCGTCCTCGAACGGTGGCCGAGCTTCCTCGACGGTGCGCTGCTCACCCTTGAACTCTCCGGCATTGCGACGGCAGTCGGCGGCGCGCTCGGCGGGATCACGGCGATCGGCCGCAGGAGCCGGCACGCGGCATTGCGCCGCCTCTGCGAGGTCTACGTCGAAGCGATCCGCAACACGCCGCTCCTCGTCCAGATCTTCCTCGTCTACTTCGGCCTCGCGAGTCTCGGCTTCCGCTTCTCGGCCCTAACCGTCGCCGCGCTCGCACTCACCATCAACGTCGGCGCCTACACCACCGAGATCGTGCGCGCCGGGCTCGACGCGATCCCCCGCGGCCAGATCGAGGCGGCGGAGGGTCTCGCCCTGTCGCGCGCGCAGATCTATCGGCACGTCGTGCTGCTACCCGCGATCGAGCGGGTCTATCCCTCGCTCACGAGCCAGTTCGTGCTCCTGATGCTCGCCTCCTCCGTGACCTCGCAGATCTCGGCCGAGGAACTGACGGCGGTGGCGAACTACATCCAGTCCGACACGTACCGGGCCTTCGAGACCTACATCGTGGTGGCGCTGATCTACGTCGCGCTCTCCTTCATCATGCGTGCGGGCTTCTGGGGGCTGGGTCTCGTCCTGTTCCCGCGGCGGCGACGCCTCGGTACCCCGCTGTGAGGTGCTGAGATGTCCGGCTCCCTCAACGCGAACCACCTGCTCTTCCTCGGCCAGGGTGCGCTCTGGACGATCGGATTGTCGCTCATCGCCCTCGTCGGCGGCGGCGCGCTCGGCTTCGTCATCGCCCTGTGCCGCATCTCGGCTCTGCGCGCGGTGCGCTTCGCCAGCGGCGCCTACGTCCAGCTCATCCAAGGCACGCCGCTCCTCGTCATCATGTTCCTG
The DNA here is from genome assembly GCF_029714205.1 of Methylobacterium sp. CB376. Taxonomy (NCBI): domain Bacteria; kingdom Pseudomonadati; phylum Pseudomonadota; class Alphaproteobacteria; order Hyphomicrobiales; family Methylobacteriaceae; genus Methylobacterium; species Methylobacterium sp. CB376. The sequence continues at coordinate 3,491,425 of NZ_CP121648.1, forward strand.
ACCTTCTTCGGCCTGCCGCCGCTGGGTCTGAGGGTGTCGCCGCTCACCGCGGCCGGCGCCTCGCTGACGATCTACGTCGGGGCCTACCTCGGCGAGATCTGGCGCGGTGCCATCCAGTCCGTGCCGCGCCCGCAATGGGAAGCGGCCGAGGGACTCGCCCTCTCGCGCGCCCAGCGCATGACGAAGGTCATCCTGCCCCAGGCCGTGCGCATCGCGACCCCGCCAACCGTCGGCTTCATGGTGCAGATTGTGAAGAACACCTCGCTCGCCTCAGTGGTCGGCTTCGTCGAATTGGCTCGCGCGGGCCAGATCATCAATAATTCCCTGTTCGAACCCTTTCTGATCTACGCAATCATCGCGGCCGTGTACTTCGCCATGTGCTTTCCCCTGTCGCGGCTCAGCCAGCGACTCGAGAGGCGAGGCGCGCGCGGCCGCACCACCCTGATGCCGGCCTGATGGAGATGCCGCGCGCCATGCCCGATACCCCAGCAGGTCAGACGCCGGCGCCCGTCGTCACCCTGCGCGACGTCCACAAGAGCTTCGGCACCCTCAAGGTGCTCGACGGCGTCTCGTTCGAGGTGCCGCGCGGTACGGTGACGGCGATCATCGGCCGCTCGGGTTCGGGCAAGTCGACGGCGCTGCGCTGCATCGACCGCTTCGAAACCATCGATCGCGGCGAGATCCGCGTCTGCGGTCATCGCGTCGACGATCCCGGCCTCGATCTCCGGGCGCTGCGCCAGGACGTCGGCATCGTCTTCCAGAGCTACAACCTGTTCCCGCACCTCACCATCGAGGAGAACATCACCCTCGCACCAACTTCGGTGAAGGGCACACCGCGCGCGGAGGCCCGCGCGCTCGCTGCCGAGGTGCTCGCGCGGGTCGGCCTCGCTGACAAGCTGCAGGCCTATCCGGAGCAGCTGTCCGGTGGGCAGCAGCAGCGAGCCGCGATCGCCCGCTCGCTCGCCATGCAGCCGAAGGTCATGCTGTTCGATGAGGTGACCTCAGCCCTCGATCCGGAGCTCACGGGCGAGGTCCTCAAGGTCATCGAAGGACTGGCCGCATCCGGGATGACCATGGTCATGGTCACGCACGAGATGGGGTTCGCGCGCGGCATCGCCGACGAGGTCGTGTTCATGCATCGGGGGCGCGTTCACGAGCGGGGTCCCGCCACGATCCTCGCATCGCCGACGACCCCGGAGCTCATGCAGTTCGTGGGCTCCGGTCTGTGAGCCAACACTCAGAACCACGGAGGGAGACGATCATGAGACGCCCGATCCTCGCCGCGCTGCTCGCGGCTACCGCGTTCGTTGCGATGCCATTCGCGGCGCATGCCGACCTTCTCGACGACGTGCTGAGTGCCAAGAAGATCCGCGTCGCCACCGATCTCGCGATACCGCCATCCGGCATGATCGACGCGAATCTGAAGCCGACCGGCTCGGACGTCGAAACCGCACAGCTCCTCGCCAAGGACCTCGGCCTCGAACTCGAATTCGTGCAGACGACGGGGGCGACCCGCATCCCGAACGTGCAGACGAACAAGGCGGATCTGATCATCTCCACGCTCTCCGTCACGCCCGAGCGCGCGAAGGTGATCGACTTCACCAAGCCCTACGCGGCGCTGCAATCCGTGGTCGGCTGCCTCAAGTCGGTCGAGGCAAAGAGCTGGCCCGACCTGAAGGGCAAGACGATCGCGGTCTCGCGCGGCACGACGCAGGACACCACGCTCACCAACATGAAGGATCGCGACCTCCGGCTGGCGCGCTACGACGATGATGCGACGATGGTCACGGCGGCGGTGTCGGGGCAGGCGGATTGCATCGCCACCTCGGCCACGATCGTCAACCAGATCGGCGTGAAGAACCCGTCGCGCGTCTACGAGCCAAAGGTGCCGATTACGACGTTCGACCTCGCGATGGGCGTGCGCAAGGGTGAGCCGCGGTTCGTCGAAAAGCTCAACGCGTGGATCGAGACGAACCTGAAGAACGGCAAGCTCAACGCGATCTACAAGAAGTTCCACGGCTCGGAGCTGCCGCCCGAGCTGCGCGGCTCGTGAAGCGCGACAACCGCCACGCTTTTCCGATCGCGGCGGCAATCCCGCCGCGGTCAGCCATCAACGGAGCGAAGTGACATGCGACTCGTGATCGGATCGGACCACGCCGGCTGGATGCTCAAGGGAGCGGTGATCGACCACGTGCGCTCGCTGGGCCATGAGCTCATCGACGTCGGCTCGTTCGACGAGCATCCCGTCGACTTCCCCGACATCGCGCGCGAGGTCGCCCGCAAGGTGACCTCCGGCGAGGCTGACCGCGGCCTGATGGTCTGCGGGACCGGCGTCGGCGCCTCGATCGCGGCGAACAAGATGAAGGGCATCCGGGCCGCCGTGTGCCACGACGTCCACTCCGCGCATCAGTGCGTCGAGCACGACGACGTCAACGTGATGTGCATCGGCGCCCAGATCGTGGGGCCTTGGCTCGCCAAGGACCTGATCGCCGCCTATCTCACGGCCGAGTTCTCCACCGACGCGGATTTCCGCCGTCGGGTCGAGAAGTTGCACGCCATGGACGCGGAAGGTTGACGCGCGCGGAGGACGCATCGGTGATCCTCGTGTTCGGCTCGATCAACGTCGATCTCGTCGCGCGCGTCGCCGCGATCCCCCGCCCTGGGGAGACGGTGCTGGCGCCGCGCTACGCGACGCTGTTTGGTGGCAAGGGGGCGAACCAAGCGGTGGCTGCCGCGCGCGTCTCGGAGCCGGGGCGGGTCGCCATGATCGGGTGCGTCGGCGACGATCCCTTCGGCCGGATGTGCCGCGAAAACTTGGCCGCGAACGGCGTGGCCGTCGCGTGTGTCGCTCAAGGCGCGGAGCCGACGGGGTGCGCCTTCATCACGGTCGATGCGGCCGCCGAGAACGCGATTACGGTGGCGAGCGGAGCCAACGCGGCCCTGACCGCCTCCGCCCTGCCCGAGGCGATGCTGGTGCCCGGCGCGACGCTCGTCCTCCAGATGGAAGTTCCCGTCGCGGCCTCGCTATCCGCCGCGCAACGGGTCCGCGCCGTGGGAGGGCGCGTCATCTGGAACCTCGCACCCGTGCCGGAAACCCTGTCTCCCGTCGAATTGCGCGCGCTTCTCGCGGCGACGGACGTGCTCGTCGTGAACGAGCACGAGGCGCGCGCAGCGAGCCGACTGCTCGGGCCGCCGGATGGCGCACTGAGCCAAGGCGCCCTGAGCCAAGCGGCCGCCACGCTCGCGCTCGCTGGACCGCTCACCTGTGTGGTGACCGCGGGAGCCGAGGGAGCACTGGCGGTCGAGCCGGGTGGCTCGCAGCATGCCGCGGCTGCCGTAGCAGTCCGGCCGGTCGACACGACGGGGGCGGGCGACACCTTCGTCGGCATTCTGGCCGCAGGCCTCGACGAGGGACGGACCCTGCACACGGCGATGGCCCGAGCGTGTCGCGGCGCGTCGCTCGCGTGTCTGACGGAAGGTGCACAGGCTGGCATGCCGACCTCAGACCAGTTGCGGCCGTAGCGATCCGGACGCGCGTGTCTCGATGCAGCTCTCCCAGGCGACGGATGAGACCTGTGCGCGAGGCGCTCGAAACACGGCGTCTTGCGCCTTCCTTCTCTGAAAAGATACCGGGAATGATGGCTCCCCAGAGTCGCGCACTGGTCTCACCGATGCGGAACGGCGACGGCGAAGCCGGCCAGGGCGCGGTCCATGGCTTGCGTGCAGACGCGCGGCAGAACGAGGGCGACGTCCTCACCCATGGCGGGCCGCACGGCCTCGAACAGCCAGGCAGAGGCGAAGCGCGTGTCGGCGATCCCGGGCGGGCGCCGCACGAAGGGCCGATCCGGTCGTTCCTGACCAGGGCCTCCGATCGCACGACGACGATGATTGTCCGGGCAGTAAGCTGAGCAATAAGCAGAACTCCTCCATTCATGCCGCCCACCAGCCTGTCATGGTTAACCACTTGTTAACCATCAGGTCTGATCATCAGATCTCTGCGAGGAGTCGGAGATGACGCGATCCCAGAAGCTTCGCCTCAAACGCTGGATCATGCGAGAGATTGATCGAGCTCTACCAAAAGCACAAATAGACCCTTCTCAGTACGCCCGCATGGCTGCTCCTGAAGGCTCGACTTGTGGTTTAAGCGAACCTGGTCGGTAACCCACTTGAGGAACGCGCAGGAACGACACTCGCGTCCGCGGCACAAGCACCGGCACTGCCCTGGATCCGCGACACTTGCCCTGCCTGGCGAAGGGAGCGGGGGACGGCCATGGATCGTGTCCCCTGGCGTGGCGTCGCTGCGGCGCGGCCACCACGGTCACCGGTTGGGGCCGGTCTGATCAAGCTGCCGGGGTCGGCAGGTTGACGAGGGGGTCATCGCTGATCGGGGCGATGCGTTCCAGGGAGATGGAGCGGGCGCGCTGGACGGCCCTTCGTCGTTCTGTTCGAGCAGGATTGCGCCGACGGGGCGGGCGATGGCGGCCTCGCTGCGAAAGTGCCGGCCACCTCGGCCCGGCATTTGATCTCGCCGTTGGGGCACGCCAGCGGGTTCGTAACCGGTGTGACGATGGCGGTGCCGCGGTTCGGCCGGGACGCAGGTCCTGGCGTATGGTGCGACCATCCGGGACAGAGGCACCGGGAGCACGAGGTGCGGAGGTCTGGACGCCGGACGCGGCGACCGAGCGGCTGCGCCGGCTCGTGGCGCCGCGCAATCAGGTCTCCGCCATCGCGCGCGGCGCAAAACGAGACCCAGGCGATGCGGCACGCCCACCGCGTGCCGCCGTGCCCGCACGCCGATCCGTTCAGTCGGGTCGGCCGGGCTTGGCCGGGGCGGCAGGCGTTGCCCGACGACGCGCACGCGGCCGTACGGCGGCGGCTGCGCGAACTCGACACGCTGCGCGATGATCGCGCCGTCCTCGACCCGGCGATCGTGGTCCCGTTCCTGATCTACGGGGTGCTCGGCACCTGGGCCTGCCGCCGGACGGGGCACGGCGGGCTCACCAACGCGGTCGCCTTCGCCTGGGACCTCGGGGTCACGTTCCCGCTGCTCGCCGCCTGAGACCCGGAACGTGGCGGCCCGCGGCGGTGCCGGACGGCGTTATGGTGGCGGCGGCAATCGTGGGGGCAATTATGGCTCAAGCGTCCTCCGGCCATCGCGGGCGGCGGGTCTTCCTCGTCGGCGCGACGGGCACGATCGGTCGCGCCACCGCGCGGGCTCTCGCGGCGCGCGGTCACGACGTGGTCTGCTTCGTCAGGCCCCGCCCCGGCCGGTCGCCCGGGTCGGATGCTGCCGTGCGCCTCGGGCTGCCCGCGGGCGCCGCCGTCCGGTTCGGCAACGTGACCGATCCCGCCTCGCTCGCGCATGACGGCCTGCGCGGCGAGCCCTTCGACACGCTGGTCTCGTGCCTGGCCTCGCGCACCGGGCGCCCTCGCGACGCCTGGGCGATCGACCACGACGCCCATCTGGCGCTGCTGGCCGCGGCCGGGGCGTCCGGCATCGGGCACATGGTCCTGCTCTCGGCGATCTGCGTCCAGAAGCCGCTGCTCGCGTTTCAGCAGGCCAAGCTGGCCTTCGAGCGCGCCCTGATCGCCTCGGGGACCGACTACACGATCGTCAGACCCACCGCCTTCTTCAAGTCGCTCTCCGGGCAGGTCGAGCGCGTCAGGCGGGGCAGGCCGTGGCTGCTGTTCGGCGACGGCGCGCTCACCGCCTGCAAGCCGATCAGCGACGACGATCTCGCCCGCTACCTCGCCGAGTGCGTCGAGGAGCGCGAGCGGCGCAACCGCGTGCTCCCGATCGGCGGACCGGGCGAGGCGATCACGCCCCGGCAGCAGGGCGAGGCGCTGTTCGCCCTGCTCGGCCAATCCCCGCGCTTCCGGCACGTTCCGGTGGTTCTGCTGGACGCCGTTGTCGGCGGGCTGTCCGCGTGCGGCCGCGTGATCCCCTCGCTGGCCGACAAGGCCGAGCTCGCGCGGATCGGGCGCTACTACGCCACGGAGTCGATGCTCGTTCTGGATCCCGCCTCGGGCCGGTACGACGCGGCGGCGACGCCCAGCACCGGGTCCGAGACGCTGTTCGACTACTACGCGCGCCTGCTCCGGGGCGAGGCCGAGGCCGAGCGCGGCGATCACGCCGTGTTCTGACCGCGTCCCCCGGCCCGGCTGCCGGCTCTCGCTCAGGACATGGATCGGCTCCGAAGCGCGCCCGCGGCCAGGCAACACCTGCTCGACCGCCGAGAACGGAGGTCGAGGTGGGCCGTGGCTTCGCTCCTCCGCGCCGCAGCGTCGACATCGCCGGCCGCGCCCGCTCCGCAGAACCGCGAGAGCCTGCAGGCGACGTCGGACGAACCGGGCGCAAACGGGCGAGAGGGACCCCAAGCGGCCCCTCGTGAGGCGGGTCGGGAGTGTCCGGATCCGAGAGTTGTCCGGACACCTGTTCTCCCGGCACCGATCCCCTGGCGTCAGGTTCCCTGCAGGGCCGCTTTCACCTTGGCCGGCGAGAACGGCACTGACCGCAGCCGAGCGCCCGTCGCGTCGAAGATCGCGTTCGAGATCGCCGCCGGCACGATCGCTGCGGACGGCTCGCCCGCGCCCCACGGCTTCTCGGTCGGCCGATCGATCAAGTCGGCCACCACCTGCGGCACGTCCGGGAAGCTGAGGATCGGGTAGCTCGCCCAGTCCAGACTCGTGACGGCGCTCCGGTCGAAGGTGATCTCCTCCATCAGCACTCGGCTCACCGTCTGAATGACGTTGCCGTCGAGCTGGTTGCGCACACCGTCCGGGTTGATGATCTGACCGCAATCCTGGGCCACGAAGAAGCGCGGCACCCGCACCTGACCCGTCTTGCGGTCGACCTCGACCTCGGCCACGCCCGCCACGTAGGTGCGGTTGAGCTCGTAGCGCACGTAGGAGAGCCCGCGGCCGCGCAACACCTCGGCCTTGGCGTCCTCCTTCGCAGGCGAGGGCCGCGCCTGCCAGCCGGCCAGCTCGGCCACGCGCCTGAGCACCGCGATGCCGCGGGGGTCCTTCAGGGCGCGCAACCGGTAGTCCAGCGGATCGGCGCCGGCCGCCGCCGCGCACTCGTCCAGAAAGGCCTCGTTGGCGAAGGTGTTCTGCATCCGCCCCGGCGTGCGGATCCAGGAGGGGCGGAACGGCGTGTCGGCGAGCCGGTGACACACCGTGCGCACGTTCGGAAAGCCGTAGGGCAGCGCCGAGTTCTGAATGACGTTGCCCGGCGCCATCGTGGTCTCGTGCGGCAGGCCCGCCAGGGTCGCGGCCACCAGCGGCACATTGCCGGCAGCCCCTTCCGGCACGTGGAACTGTGAGGACCACGCGGCAACGTTGCCCGCCGCGTCGAGCCCGGCCTTGAGATCGATCAGGGTCGGCGGACCTTTGGGATCCCAGCCATGCTCGTCCGCCCGCGACCACTGCACCCGCACCGGCCGGCCGACGGCCCGCGCGAGCAGCGCCGCGTCCCCGGCCGCGTCCTCGTGCCCGTTGCGGCCGTAGCAGCCCGAACCCTCGACGTAGATGCAGCGCACCGCCTCCGGCGCGAGCCCGGTCATCGCTGCGAGCTGCATGCGCAGCGCATGCGTCATCTGCGAGGCGGTCCAGCAGGTCAGCAACCCTTCCTTGAACTCGGCCACGGCGCAGGAGGGGCCGATCGAGCCGTGCGTGTGGATGGCAAAGTCGTAGGTCGCCTGGAGCACCTTGGACGCGCTGGCGAGCGCAGCCTCCGCGTCGCCCGTGCTGCTGGTGACGTCGTCCTTGGTCACTTTCGTGGCGCGCACGTGCTCCCAGAGCCGATCCTGCGCGGGCAGGCCCTCCCAGGCGGACCACGTGGCCTTGAGCTGACGGGCTGCTTTGATGGCCGCCCACTCGCGTTCCGCGACGACGGCCAGGAAGCTGCCCCGGCGCACGACCTCGATCAGCCCCGGGATGTCCGCCACGGAGCCGTCATCGACGCCCTCGAGCGTCGCCCCGATCGCCGGCGGACGGACCACGCGGGCGTGCACCATGCCGGGCACGCGGAAATCCTGCATGTAGGTGAAGCGGCCGGTCATCTTCTCGGGGATGTCGAGCCGCGGCACCGACTTGCCGACGAGCGCGAAGTGCGCCGGGTCCTTCGTGGTGATGGCCGGGTCGACTTTGGTCTCGAAGCGCCCGTCCTTCAGGAGGTCCGCGTAGGAGACGCCGGTGCCTCCCGCCTTCGGCCTCACACCGCCGTTCTCGGTCACCAGCGCGTCGACCGGTGCACCGAGCCGCTCGCTCGCGAGCTGGACGAGGCGAGCGCGGGCAGTGGCCGCAGCGTGCCGGATCTCGACGCCGCCCTTCTGGATCGAGAGGCTGCCGTAGGTTGGTCCCTGGTCGGGGGTGAGCGCGGTATCGCCCTGCACGACGGTGACGTGGTCGAGCGGCAGGTCGAGCTCCTCGGCGGCGATCTGCGCCATCGCGGTCTCGATCCCGGTGCCGAGATCGACCTTGCCGGAGAAGATCGTCGCCCGACCGTCGCGCCCGAGTGCCAGGAAGCTGTCGACCTGGTCCGGCGCGATGGCTTTCGAGAAGCCATTCGTAGCGACCGAGGCAGCGGTCTGCGCCAGCGCGGAGCGGCCCGCGAGGGAGAAGCCGACCACGAGCGCGCCACCCTGCAACAGGGCACGGCGCGAGAACACGGGTGCGTTCATGACGGCCTCCCTCAGAGCGACTGGGCAGCGCGCTGGACCGCGCGCACGATCCGCAGGTGGCTGCCGCAGCGGCAGAGATTGCCCGCCAGGGCCTGCCGGATCGCGGCCTCGTCGGGCTTGCGGTTCTGGTTCAGCAGGGCTGCCGACTGCATGATCATGCCGTTGATGCAGTAGCCGCACTGCGCGGCCTGCTCGGCGATGAAGGCGGCCTGCACCGGATGCGGCGTCTCCGGCGAGCCGAGCCCCTCGAGGGTGACGATCCTGGCCTCGGGCTTGAGGCTCGACACCGGAGTGATGCAGGACCGCACGGCTCGCCCGTCGACGTGGACCGTGCAGGCCCCGCATTGGCCGAGCCCGCAGCCGAACCGCGGTCCGTGCAGGCCAAGGTCGTCCCGGAGCACGTAGAGCAGCGGCGTGTCCGGGTCATCGACGCTCACGGGCGCAGCGCGCCCGTTCACAGTGAGAGACATCTGGTGGGCCATGGGGCGTCTCCCTGGAACCATTGTGGTCTCGCCTGCCTGTATCTGGTGCAGTTTCGAGGCAAGGCGATCGGGTGGCGGGCATCGTTCGTCAGAGCCGCGCCCCCGGTCTGGACTTGGCGGGAGGGAGCGTCGATGCGGTCTCCAAAGCGCGTCCATCTCATTGCCGCGCTGGCCCTCGCCGTGGCGGCGGGACGGGTTGGCGCCGAGGAGCGGCCGGCGAAGGACTGGCCCGCAGCCTCACGGGCGGCCGCGGACGCGATCGTGGCGAAGTACGGCCCACCCCAGGAGCAGACCGCGACCCTGCTGATCTGGCACCGGAACGGCCCGTGGATCCGCACGGTCGTGCACAAGGTCGGGGCGGAGCACGACTTCCCGATCAAGCACCAGGACGTGCTGGAGCAGAGCCTGCCCTACAAGGTGCCGCTGAACCTCTACAGCGCGGTGGCGACGTTCAACGGCAGCGTCATTCCCGACCGGACCCGGGGCACGCTCACCGCCTTCGGCGCCAGTGAAGCCGAAACCATCCTGTCCCTCAACCTCGCGCAGGCGGTCGTACGGGGTGAGATGAATGCCGAGCAGGCCCGCGACGCGCAGGTGGCGGCCGAGCGCGATCTCGCGAACGGCAAGACGCCGGAGATCGCGGCGAAACTCAGGATCGAGCAGCAGCAGGAGGGCGACGTTTCAGACCCAGACACGGCAATGATCCTGCCGCCGGGCCGCACGCCATAGGTCTCTCCGACTCTCTCGAAATCCGCGGTTGGAGCCGCGGGCGGAGGCCGGCGACCGAGGTGCAGGTGAGCGGCCGGGGCGGGCGCACCTCAGAAGGAGTGCGGCTGGAGGGAGCGGAGTAGCGCCTCCATTGTAGCCGATCGTTCCGTAGCTCCGAGAATCAAAGGGAGGAAGCCCGATGAGGCACCTACCGTCGCAGCGTGCATTCCAGAGTTTGATTGTGGCTGGCACGCTCTGGATCACGCCAGCATTTGCACAAGATCGTCCTACTGTCGCCGTGGTGGCAACAGGCGGCACTATTGCGATGAAGCTTGATCCCGTCTCGCATGCGCCGGTTCCTGCTGTCTCCGGCGAGGATCTTGTCGCAGCCGTACCGCATCTGAAGGAAATCGCAAATATCCGAGTCGTGGAATTCAGCAATATTCCAAGCGACTACATGGGGCCGGATCGCTGGCCTAACCTGACCAAGAAAGTCGAGGAGGTCCTTGCCGACCCGACCGTCAAAGGCGTCGTCATCTCGCATGGGACGGACACCCTCGACCAGACCGCCTACTTCCTGGACCTGACGCTCAAGAGCGAGAAGCCGGTGGTCGCGGTCGGCGCACAGCGGAACGCCTCCGACTGGGACACCGATGGCCCGCGGAACCTCCTGAATGCGGTCCGGCAGGTCCTGGCCGAGGACTCGAGGGGCAAGGGCGTGACGATCACGATGAACAGTTACATCAACGCCGCCCGCTACGCTCGGAAAACCCACACCAGCAATGTTCAGACCTTCACATCCGGAGATGTGGGTGCTCTCGGTTACGTCGACGAGGACAAGGTCGTGTACTACTACACGGGCCCTCGTCGGCAGAGCGTTGATCTCCCTGAGCGGCTGCCGCGGGTCGATCTGCTCGCGATGTATGCCGGGGCGGACGGCAGCTATGTGCGACACGCGGCTGACACGGGGGCTGAGGCCGTCGTCGTTGAAGCTTATGGCTGGGGTAACATGAACGAGGCCATGCTCGACGCCATCAAGTACGCAGTCGATAAGGGCGTTCCTGTCGTGGTGGCGACGAAGGTCGAAAACGGACGCGCGCTGCCGGTATACGGCTTCAAGGGTGGAGGCAAAACGCTTCAGAGCGTCGGTGCAGTTTTCGCGGGCGACCTCTCCGGCGATAAGGCCCGCGTTCTTACCATGTTGGCCCTGCCGACCGCCAAAGATCAGAAGAAGCTGCAGGCTTTCTTCGACAAGTAGGCGGCGGCTGTTCTGGCCAGGCACGGCCGGCTGATTGCGGCCGGTCGTGGGGCGCCTTCCGGAAAGGCGCTTTTCAAGATCCGTCTCTCGCGCGGCGCGCGGGGTCCGGCGCGCGCGGACGCTGCGGTCGAGGAGCGGGCGATCGGGCCGAGACGGCGGGGTTGCAGGGGCTGTTTGCGGGCCTCAGGGAAAGGGCAGCACAACGCCGAAATTCAGCTGCGTGTCCGAGTTCGCGCCAGTCTCCGGCGCAGCTGGAAAACCTGAATTTGACGAGGATGGATGGTGGGGGAAGTAGGACTCGAACCTACGAAGGCATAGCCAGCGGATTTACAGTCCGCCCCCTTTGCCGCTCGGGACATTCCCCCATCGCGGCGAGGCCGCGAGGTCGGCGCGCGCGGCGTCGACGGCGGTCCTTATGGTGGAGCCCCCCTGTGCCTGTCAAGCACCTCAGGTCGCCTCGGCGGCGTCGCACAGGCGGAGCTGGACGCGCTCGCTGCCCCGCCAGCGGTCGCGGGCGAGCGTGCCCGCGGCGTGGATGTCGCGGCCGATGCCCCGCAGCAGGAACCGGCCCAGCGGCCCCTCGGCGGCCCGGAAGGCGATGGCCGGGACCGTGACGCCGTCGCGCCCGCGCAGCTGCACCTTCACGTGCCCGGTGCCGACCATCCGCGCGTCGGCGACGCGGTGGCGGGCCAGCGCGAAGACCGGCTCGGGCGCGCCCTGGCCGAAGGGTCCGGCGCGCTCCAGGGCGGCGATCAGGTCGGGCTGCACGCCGCCGGCCGACAGCGTCCCGTCGATCAACAGCGCCTCGGCGGCGCGCGCCTCGCCCACCGACGCGGCGAGGTCCCGGGCAAGCGCGTCGCGGAACCGGTCGAGGTCGACGGCAGCGATGGTGACGCCCGCCGCCATGGCGTGGCCCCCGCCCTTGGCGGCGAGGCCGCACTCGACGGCGCGGCGCACCGCCCGCCCGAGATCGGCGCCGACGATGGAGCGGCCCGACCCGGTCGCGCTGCCGTCCTGGCGCAGGGCGAAGGCGAAGGCCGGGCGGCCGAAGCGCTCCTTGAGGCGCGCCGCGATCAGCCCGACCACCCCCGGATGCCAGTCGGGGCTGCCGGTCACGATGACCGCCTGGTCGGGCTCGCGCTCCAGGCGAAGGGCCGTCAGCGCCTCGGCCTCGGCCACGGCGGCGGCCTCGATCGCCTGCCGCTCGCGGTTGAGCTGATCCAGCTGCGCGGCGATGCCGGCCGCCTCGATCGGGTCCTCGCAGAGGAGGAGGCGCGCGCCGAGCGTCGCGTCGCCGATGCGCCCGCCCGCATTGATGCGCGGCCCGACCAGGAAGCCGAGATGCCAGGCCTGGGGCGGCTCCCCGAGGCCGGCCGCGTCGAGGAGGGCCGCGAGGCCGAGGCGCCCGCGGCCCCGCATCACCGCGAGCCCCTGGCGCACGAAGGCCCGGTTGAGCCCGGCGAGCGGCACCACGTCCGCCACGGTGGCGAGGGCCACGAGGTCGAGCCCGGTCATCAGGTCGGGCAGGTCGACGCCGTCGCGGCGCAGCCGGCGCTTGAGGGCCACGAGGGTGAGGAACACCACCCCGGCCGCGCAGAGGTGGCCGAGGCCCGAGAGGTCGTCGAGCCGGTTCGGATTCACCACCGCCCGGGCGGGCGGCAGGGATTCGGGCGCGCCGTGATGGTCGAGGACGATCACGTCGAGCCCGAGCCGCGCCGCCTCGGCCAGGGGCGCGTGGCCGGCCGTGCCGCAATCGACCGTGACGAGGAGGCGCGCGCCCTCCCCGGCCAGCACGCGCACCGCCTCGACGTTCGGCCCGTAGCCCTCGGTGATCCGGTCCGGGATGTGGAGCCGGTACGGCACGCCGAGGTCGCGCAGGGCGCCGGCGAGGAGCGCGGCGCTCGCCGCGCCGTCGACGTCGTAATCGCCGAAGATCGCGACCTTCTCGCGCCGCAGCACCGCGTGGGCGAGCCGGTCGGCGGCCGCCTCCATGTCGAGGAGCACGGCCGGGTCCGGCATCAGGTCGCGCAGGCGCGGCTCCAGGAAGAGCGGCACGTCCCGCGGCGCGACGCCCCGCCCGGCCAGCACCCGCGCCAGCACCTCCGGCAGGCCGTGGCTCTGGGCGATGGTCGCGGCCGCCTGCTGGGGCGGGCCGTCCGCGCAGCGCTCGCGCCAGGGCCGGCCGAGCACCGAGCGGTGGACGTCGAGGAGCGGGCGGGGAAGGTCGATCAGGGCTGTCACCGGACCAGTCTAGCGGGATTCGCCCGGCCCGGCTGCCGCCGCGGCGCGACACTCGCGCGGCGCGATGCGCGCGGCAGGTCCCGGAAACGCGAAAGCGGGGCGCGAGGCCCCGCTTCCCGGTCGGCGCGGCGCGCGGCGCCGGCTCACATGACATCCGGTTGATCGCTTCGCGATGCGGATGTCGGCTTTGCTCAGGCGCCGCGCGGGCTTGTCATACCAAATCCGCTTGATCCCTTCGGGAGGGCGGATTTGGGCTTCGCTCAGGCGCCGCGCAGGCTTGGGATACGGGATCCGCTTCGATCAAGCGGATCGCGTCTCACATGTTCTTGACGATGTCGTCGACCACCTTCTTGGCGTCGCCGAACAGCATCATGGTGTTGTCGCGGAAGAAGACCTCGTTCTCGACGCCCGCGTAGCCCGAGCCCATGCCGCGCTTGATGAACAGCACGGTCTTGGCCTTCTCCACGTCGAGGATCGGCATGCCGTAGATCGGCGATTGCGGATCGGTCTTGGCGGCCGGGTTGGTGACGTCGTTGGCGCCGATCACGAAGGCCACGTCGGCCTGCGGGAACTCGCCGTTGATGTCCTCCAGCTCGAAGACCTCGTCGTAGGGGACGTTGGCCTCGGCGAGCAGCACGTTCATGTGGCCCGGCATGCGGCCCGCCACCGGGTGGATGGCGTACTTGACCTCGACGCCCTCCTTCTTGAGCTGGTCGGCCATCTCGCGCAGGGCGTGCTGGGCCTGGGCCACCGCCATGCCGTAGCCCGGCACGATGATGACCTTCTCGGCGTTCTTCATGATGAAGGCCGCGTCGTCGGCCGAGCCCTGCTTGACCGGGCGCGTCTCGACCTTGCCGCCGGCCGCCGCGGCGCTGTCCCCGCCGAAGCCGCCGAGGATGACCGAGATGAACGAGCGGTTCATCGCGTGGCACATGATGTAGGACAGGATCGCGCCCGACGAGCCGACCAGCGACCCGGTGATGATCAGCGCGAGGTTGCCCAGCGTGAAGCCGATGCCCGCGGCCGCCCAGCCCGAGTAGGAGTTGAGCATCGAGACCACGACCGGCATGTCGGCGCCGCCGATCGGGATGATCAGGAGCCCGCCCAGCGCGAAGGACAGGAGCACGATCAGCCAGAACACGACCTTGCTCTCGCCGCCGATGAAGGCGGCGAGGAGGCCGAGCAGCAGGAGGCCGAGCGCGATGTTGATCGCGTGCCGCTGCGGCAGCATGATCGGCTTGCCCGACATGCGCCCGTCGAGCTTCAGGAAGGCGATCACCGAGCCCGTGAAGGTGATGGCGCCGATGGCGACGCCGAGCCCCATCTCGAACAGGGATTGCTTGTGGATGTGGCCGCCTTCCAGGATGCCGAAGGCCTGGGGCGCGTAGAGGGCGCCCGCCGCCACCGCCACGGCCGCGAGGCCGACGAGCGAGTGGAAGGCCGCGACGAGCTGCGGCATCGCCGTCATCGGCACGCGCCGGGCGATCACCGCGCCGGCGCCGCCGCCGATCCCGAGGCCGAGCAGCACCAGGAACCACGCCCCGATCCCCGCCGGCGGATGGCCGATCAGCGTGGTCAGGATCGCGATGCCCATGCCGATCATGCCGTACAGGTTGCCCTGCCGCGACGTGGTCGGGTGCGAGAGGCCCCGCAGCGCCATGATGAACAGGACGCCGGCGACGATGTAGAGAAGGGACGATACGTTCTCCGACATCGCGTCACGCCTTCTTCTTGTACATGGCGAGCATGCGTTGGGTGACGAGGAATCCGCCGAAGATGTTCACGCTCGCGAAGACGAGGCCGAGGAAGCCGAAGAAGCGTGCGACGCCGGTGCCCTTCTCGACGAGCGGGACGCCCACCGCGAGGAGCGCGCCGACCACGATCACCGAGGAGATCGCGTTGGTGACGGACATGAGCGGGGTGTGAAGGGCCGGGGTCACCGACCACACCACGTAGTAGCCGACGAAGATCGCCAGCACGAAGATGGCGAGGCGGAACACGGTCGGGTCGACCGCACCGTGGGTGGCGGCGGCGATGCCGTGGCCGGCCGCGTCGGCGATGGCCTGGGCCTGGTCGGCGGCCTTGGCGGCGATGTCGGCGGCGGTGCGGGCGGCGGCGGCCGCCGCGCGCGCCTGCTCGGCCGCCTGGTCTGGGGGAAGCGTGGCCATGACGGTCTCCGCGAGGATCAGGCTTTGGGCTGGAAGTTCGGGTGGACGACGGCGCCGTCGCGCGTCAGGCAGGTCGCCTTGACGAGTTCGTCGTCCCACTTCACGGCGAGGCTCTTCGAGGCCTTGTCGATCAGGGTCTCGACGAAGGCGTAGAGGTTGCGCGCGTAGAGGCTCGACGAGGTGGCGGCGAGGCGGCCCGGCACGTTGGCGTAGGCCACGATCTTCACGCCGTTCGGGGTCTCGACGATCTCGTCGGCCCTGGCGCCCTCCACGTTGCCGCCGCGCTCGATGGCGAGGTCGACCAGCACCGCCCCGGGCCGCATGGAGGCGATCATGTCGGCGGTGACGAGGCGCGGGGCCGGGCGGCCCGGGATCAGCGCCGTGGTGATGACGATGTCCTGCTTGGCGATGTGGCTCGCCACCAGCTCGGCCTGCTTGCGGCGGTACTCGGCCGACATCTCCTTGGCGTAGCCGCCCGCGGTCTCGGCCTGCTTGAACTCCTCGTCCTCGACCGCGACGAACTTGGCGCCGAGGGATTCGACCTGCTCCTTGGCGGCGGGCCGCACGTCGGTCGCGGTGACGACGGCGCCCATGCGCCGGGCCGTGGCGATCGCCTGCAGGCCCGCGACGCCCGCCCCCATCACGAAGATGCGGGCGGCCGGCACGGTGCCGGCGGCGGTCATCATCATGGGCAGCGCCCGGCCGTAGACGGCGGCGCCGTCGACCACCGCCCGGTAGCCGGCGAGGTTGGCCTGGCTCG
Source organism: Methylobacterium sp. CB376 (assembly GCF_029714205.1). Classification (NCBI taxonomy): domain Bacteria; kingdom Pseudomonadati; phylum Pseudomonadota; class Alphaproteobacteria; order Hyphomicrobiales; family Methylobacteriaceae; genus Methylobacterium; species Methylobacterium sp. CB376. The sequence goes on from NZ_CP121648.1 coordinate 3,507,726, forward strand.
ACAGGACGTCCATGACCTGGGCGCGGGTGATGCGCGGCATCAGCTCCATGGCGATGGCGGCGACGCCCGCATCCGCCATGGCCTTCACCTCGGCCTCGTGGCCGTAGGGATCCATGATGCCGACCACGAGGGAGCCGCGCCTGAGAACCGGCAGCTCCTCGGCGGCGGGCCTGCGCACCCGCAGCACGATGTCGGCGTCCCGCGCGGCGACCGCCGCGTCCGGCGCGATCGTGGCGCCGGCGGCCTCGAACTCGCCGTCGGGAAGCCCCGCCCTGCCCCCCGCCCCGGCCTGGACCGTCACGTCGGCGCCGAGAGCTTTGAATTTCTTGACCGTCTCGGGGATCGCCGCGACGCGCGGCTCCGCCGGGTCGGTCTCCGATAGCACCGCGATCCGCATCCATCCACCCTTCGGTCGCGTGTGGAGAGCGGCCGCCGGCGACGCCGGCACCGAGGGGAGACCCACACAACCGTGAAGCTGATTCCTCCCGCTAAGATCGCCTCTAGTGGATTTTCATCGGGTTTGAAAGCGGCAGAGACGGTGTCGCACAATGGTAAAGGCCGCCGCCTCGTCGCGAGGCGGCGGCCCGGTGTCGTCCGAACTCGGTGCGGGGCGTCAGTAGAGCGCGAGCAAAATCGCCAGCAGCACCGCCACGGCGGCCGGCGAGCGCCAGCCGAGGGCCGGGGCGAGGGCCCCGACGGCGCCGGCCACGCCCGAGATCACGACGCCGAAGATCGCGGTGAGCCACGCCTCGCGCACGCCGCCGATGGCGAGCGAGAGCACCCAGCAGATCACCACGGTGGTGGCGATCTCCACGAAGCGCACGAAGCCGCGATAGGTCGCCTCGTGGGTGGAGCCGTCCATCGAGGGACCGTAGGCGTCGTTGGAGGCGTGGTTGGTGCTAGCCATGCTGCGGGGCCCCGGTCTTCTTGGATGTTTGGTCGCGCTTTAGCGCATGGTCAGGGTCGCCGCAATGCGCGATGGGCGAAGGGCACCCTCGCCATTCGGGTGAGGCGGTCCCGGGCCCGGCGGGAGCCGGGCCCCTCACGCCGGCAGCGGCAGGCCGGCCGCGTCGAGCACCACCCTCTGCCGCGAGGCGAGGTCGTCGAGGGAGAAGCGGTCGATCTCGGCCTCGAACAGGCGGTGATAGTTCAGCTCGGAGCGCAGGTGCAGGAAGACGGCGCCGAGCCCGACCGCCGCCCGGTCCATGAACACGAATTCGCGCGGCACCGTCACCGGGCCGCGCTCCTTGAGGGCGCGGTGGACCTCGAAGGCCTGGCGCCGGCCGTACTCGCCGGGCTTCACCCCGTCCGCCACCGTGCGCACCCGGTCCTCCAGCAGCGGGCCGTAGATGAACTTCGCCCAGATGTTGAGGATGTCGATCAGCTCGCGGTTCAGCCGCTTGAAGCCCCAGCTCTCGTAGGCGTGGACGATGCGGTCCTGGTCGCCGTGCAGCAGGCCCCGGTAGAGGTCGACCACGCCGCCGACGAAGCGGGGATGGAAGATCCGGATGCAGCCGTAATCGAGCAGGTTGATGCCCGCCGGCTCGCCCCCTTCCGAGAAGACCGTGTAATTGCCCAGGTGCGGATCGCCGTGGATCACCGCGGCGCGGCTGAAGGGATGCCACCACGCCTTGAACATTGCGTGGGCGAGGCGGTTGCGGATGTCGAGGGGCGCCTGCGCGTAGGTCAGGATCTTCTCGCCGTCGAGCCAGCCGAGGGTCAGCAGGCGCTTCGTCGAGAGGGCCGGATGCGCCACCGGCACCCGCACGTTCGGCATGTCGCGCAGCACCTCGGCGTAGAGGGCGGCGTGCTTGGCCTCGCGCTGGTAGTCGAGCTCCTCGCGCACCCGGTCGCCGATCTCCTTGGCGATCTCGCGGGTGTCGATGGCCACGCGCAGGCGCCGGTGCAGCGCGAAGGCCATTTCGAGCTGCTTCAGGTCCGCCTCCACGGCGGATTGCATGTCTGGATACTGCAGCTTGCAGGCGAGGGCCTCGCCCTCGCGGCTCACCGCGCGGTGGACCTGGCCCAGGGAGGCGGCCGCGGCGGGCCGCAGGTCGAAGCTCGCGAAGCGGCCCTGCCAGTCGGGGCCGAGCTCCGCGGCCATGCGGCGCTTCACGAAGGCCGCCCCCATCGGGGGCGCCTCGGATTGCAGCTTCTGCAGCTCCTGGGCGTATTCGGGCGGCAGCAGGTCCGGCACGGTGGCGAGGAGCTGCGCCACCTTCATGATCGGGCCCTTGAGGCCGCCGAGCGCCTGGGCGAGGGCGGCGGCGTTCGAGAGGTCCTCGCCCTTGAGGCCGAGGAGGCGCGCACCGGCCATCCGGGCCGCCACGCCCCCCATATTGGCGCCGACCCGGGCGTAGCGGGCGGCGCGGGCGGAGAAGCGGTTGGCTTCGGTATCGGAGGCGGACATGCAGGGGCTCGGGACGCGCTGGACGGCTCTCAGATAAGCCCCCGCCCCGGTCCCGCTAGGCCACCGGGCGGGAAGGTCGCACCGGCCCGTCAGGATTGGCGCAGGGCGCTGCGCAGGACGCGGATCATCTCCTCCACCGCCCCGTCGCGGTCGTTGCTGCGCACCGCGTAGTTCACGGACGCATCGAGGTGGTCGCTGATGAGCTGGAGCGCCGCCTCGCGCACGGCCGCCGTGATCGCGTTCATCTGCTGGACCTCGTCCAGGCAGTAGCGGTCCTCGGTGACCATGGCCTGGAGCCCGCGCACCTGGCCCTCGATCCGCTTCAGGCGCTGCAGGATCGGCCGTTTCTCGTCGTCGGTGCGACGGATCTGAAGGCGCCCGTCCTGATACGTGTAATCCATGGTGGTCCGATCCGGTTCGTCCGCGGCCCGCAGGCGAGGAGAGCGGGGCGTGACCATTCGCGTTCGCAGGGACGACCGCCGTTCTGTCTCTACGGAAGACTCCGATCCTCCATTCGGCCCCTCGCGGTCAAGACCATTTGGAGGGCGTCGCCAAGTATTTCCGCACCCGTGCCCAACCGGAGACAGATCGGCGGCCCATTCCGGCCTGCTCCGAACGACCTAGTCCCCCCGCCGCGCAGATTCCAGCCCCGGTTTCGCGACCGAGCTCGGCCCTGGAGTCCGTCGAGGCCCTGCCCTGTTATAACGCGGCCGCCGCGCATTATCTCCCGATTTAGGGAAAAAGCGGCAATCATGTTCTCGCGGCGGGGGCGCCTCACGCCTCCATGGCTTCGAGCTCGGCGATCATGCCCTCGATCATCGAGAGGCCGATCTGCCAGAAGGAGGGGTCGCGGGCATCGAGCCCGAAGGGCGCCAGGAGTTCGCCGTAGGGCTTGGTGCCGCCGGCCGAGAGCAGCGCGAAGTAGCGCGCGACGAAGCCCTCCTCGGCTCGCTGGTAGACCCCGTACAGGGAGTTCACCAGGCAATCGCCGAAGGCGTAGGCGTAGACGTAGAACGGCGAGTGGATGAAGTGCGGGATGTAGGCCCAGAACGGCTCGTAGCCCTCGTCGAGGCGGATCGCCGGCCCGAGGCTCTCGGCCTGGACCGACATCCACAGCGCGCAGATCTGCTCGGCCGTGAGTTCGCCGTCCCGGCGCGCGAGGTGGAGCCGGCGCTCGAAGACGTAGAAGGCGATCTGGCGCACCACCGTGTTGATCATGTCCTCCACCTTGGCGGCGAGGAGCGCCCGGCGCTGATGCGGCTCCCGGGTGGCGTCGAGGACGCGGCGGAAGGTCAGCATCTCGCCGAACACGCTCGCGGTCTCGGCGAGCGTCAGCGGGGTCGGGGCCATCAGGGCGCCGTTCCCGGCCGCCAGCACCTGGTGGACGCCGTGCCCGAGTTCGTGGGCGAGGGTCATCACGTCGCGCGGCTTGCCCTGGTAGTTCACCAGCACGTAGGGATGGGCGGAGGGCACGGTCGGGTGCGCGAAGGCGCCCGGGGCCTTGCCGGGGCGCACCGGCGCGTCGATCCAGCCGCCCTCGAAGAAGGTGCGGGCGATCTCGGCCATCCGGGGCGAGAAGGCGCCGTAGGCGGAGAGCACGGTCTCGCGGGCCTCGGCCCAGGGAATCGTGCGCTGCTCGACCTTCGGCAGGGGCGCGTTGCGGTCCCAGTAGGCGAGGCTGTCGCGCTGGAACCAGCGGGCCTTCAGCCGGTAGTAGCGGTGCGAGAGGCGCGGATAGGCCGCCGTCACCGCCTCGACCAGGGCGGCCACCACCTCGGGCTCGACGCGGTTGGCGAGGTGGCGCGAATCCGCCACGTCGCCGAAGCGCCGCCAGCGGTCCGAGATCTCCTTGTCCTTGGCGAGCGTGTTGGTGATCAGGGTGAAGACGCGCAGGTTCGCCCGGAACACCCCGCTCAGGGCCTCGGCGGCGTCGCGGCGCAGGCCCTCGTCGGCGTCCTGGAGCTTGTTGAGGGTCGGCTCCAGGGTCAGCTGCTCGCCGCGCAGGGGGAAGCGCAGGGAGGCGATGGTCTCGTCGAAGAGCCGGTTCCAGGCCGACCGGCCGGTCACCGACTTCTCCAGCAGCAGCTTCTCGAGGTCGTCGGAGAGCTGGTGGGGCTTCTCGCGGCGAATATCCTCCAGCCAGGGTCGGTAGCGGGCGAGCGGCGGCAGGGCGGCGGCGGCGTCGATGTCCGCGTCCGGCACCCGGTTCAGTTCGAGCGTGAAGAACAGGAGGTCGCTCGACGCGGCGGTCAGGCGCTCCTGGGTGTCGCCGTAGAACTTGGCGCGGACGGGGTCGGTCGTGTTGCCCGAATAGACGAGGCCCGCGAAGGACATCAGCCGGCCCATGAGGTCCTCGATGGCCTCGTAGGCGGCCACCGCCGTGCCGAGCTGGTCGGCGGCGCCCTCCCCGCCCGCCAGCGCGGCGACGCGGCCCCGATAGGTCTCGGCGAAGCTCCGGCACTCCGCCTCGGCGCGGGCGAGGTCGCGGGCGAAGGCCGGGTCGTCGAGGCCCGCGTAGAGATCCGAGAGGTCCCACTCCGGCAGCGGCCCGAGATCGACGGCGCGGGCCGTCGCCTGGGCCGTGCTCAAGGAACCTTCCGACGGCACCGCGGCTCGGGTCGACATGGCTTCGCGTCCTCTCAGGGTTCTCACAGACAACGCCGTCATATCGGCAGCCTCGCCCCCGCGATCAACCGAGCGCTCCTCCCAATCGGGTGAACGGGCCCGGGGGGCCGCCCGGCGTGTCGCAACGGCAACGGTTTGTTGGCGTTAAGCGCCACTTTACGGTTGTGGGCGAGCATCCGGCTCGAAACGAAACAACCACGCGATTCGCTCGGGCGGGCGGTCGGGCGGGCCGAGGCTCCGCCGGGACCCGCCGTCGTCGCAGAACCCGAAAGGACCCGGATGTCGACCACGGTGCTCATCGTCGATGATGATCCGGTGCAGCGTCGCCTCGCCGAGGCGATGGTGCGGCGCCTGGGCTTCGAGGCCGCCGTGGCGGAGGGCGGCGAGGCCGCGCTCGCGGTCCTGCGCGCGCCCGACACCCGCGTCGACGTGGTGCTCCTCGACCTCGTCATGCCGGGCGGCCTCGACGGCCTCGGCGTGCTGGCCGAGATGCGCAAGGCCGGGCTCGACGTCCCGGTGATCGTCCAGACCGCGAACGGCTCGATCGACGCCGTGGTCACGGCGATGCGCGCGGGCGCGACCGACTTCGTGGTCAAGCCCGCGGGCGCCGAGCGCCTGCAGGTCTCGATCAAGAACGCCCTCCAGGTGGACCAGCTCCAGGACGAGATCCGGCGCATGCGGCGCCGGGCCTCGGGGGCGCTGAGCTTCAAGGACCTGACCTCGAAGAGCCCCGACATGGGGCGGGTGATCCGGCTCGCCGAGCGGGCCGCGAAGTCGAACATCCCGGTGCTGATCGAGGGCGAGTCGGGCGTCGGCAAGGAGGTGCTGGCCCGCGCCATCCAGGGCTCGGGCGAGCGCAGGGGCAAGCCCTTCGTCACGGTCAATTGCGGGGCGATCCCCGACAACCTCGTCGAATCGACGCTGTTCGGCCACGAGAAGGGGGCGTTCACGGGCGCCACCGAGCGCCATGTCGGCAAGTTCGTGGAAGCGTCGGGCGGCACCCTGTTTCTCGACGAGATCGGCGAATTGCCCCTCGACGCCCAGGTGAAGCTGCTGCGCGCCCTACAGGAGGGCGAGGTCGACCCGGTCGGCGGGCGCAAGAGCGTGCGGGTCGACATCAGGCTGATCTCGGCCACCAACCGCTCGCTGCTCGACCTCGTGAAGCAGGGGAGGTTCCGCGAGGACCTCTACTACCGGCTCAACGTCTTCCCGATGACGCTGCCGCCCCTGCGGGCGCGCCGGGAGGACATCCCGGACCTCGCCCGCTCCTTCTGCGCGCGCTTCGCCGCGGAGGAGGGCAAGCGGGTGCGGGGCATCACCGCCGAGGCGATGGCGCTGCTCACCCGCTACGAGTGGCCCGGCAACGTCCGCCAGCTCGAGAACGCGCTCTTCCGCGCCGTGGTCCTGGCCGACGGCGACGAACTCACCGTGGCGGAGTTCCCGCAGATCGCCGCCCAGGTCGACGGTTTCGAGGTGCGCATCCCCGCCGCCCCGAGCCTGCCGGAGGCGGTGGCGAGCGCGGCGCCCCTGCGCGAGATCGTCCGGGTCGAAGTGCGCGATCCGCACGCGATCTCCCTCGTCGCCGAGGAGACCGGGGAGATGAAGACCATGGAGGGGCTGGAGGGCGAGATCATCCGCTACGCCCTGCAATTCTACCGCGGGCGGATGTCCGAGGTCTCCCGCCGCCTCGGCATCGGCCGCTCGACCCTCTACCGCAAGCTCAAGGATCTCGGGATCGACGAGGACAAGGCGGAGGACGCGGCCTGATACCCGGGGGCGCCTTTCCGGCACCGCAGCGCCTTTCTGGCGCCGCACGAGTGTTCCATACCGGGACCGAGTGGCATGTGTGCGAGGGCACGCCCTGTTCGGGGGCGTCCGTTAGCTTAAGTGTCGGTTGAGACGACTTCGCGCGGCCGGGGGGCTGGCCACGCGCTCCAGGAGATGAGCATGCTCCCCAGGCGCAGGGCCGCCGCGCTCCTCGCGGTGCTGATGGCGGGAGCCGCGGGCCTCGCCGGCGCGCGGGCCCAGGACGCGTCCCAACCGGCGACCGCGCCCGGCGCGGCCACCCCGGCGGCGCCCGCCGCCCCGGCGCCCGCCGCCCCGGCACCCGCCGCCGAGGCGCCCGTCGCCCCGGCGCCCGCCCCCGAGGCGCCGGCCGTCGAGGCCGCCAAGCCGCCGCTCCCGGACGATCCGGTCGCGGCGGCGATCGCCACCAAGCTCGCGGAGCCGAACCTGACGCTCCTGCGCCGCTTCGGCCGCAGGGAGCGGGAGGCGCTGCAGGCCTTCTACGCGCTCGGAGCGTTCAAGCCGATCTGGATCGTCGATCGCGCCTGGACGGAGGCCGCCAGGGCGGTGATCGCGCGGCTCGGCGCCGCCGCGGAGGACGGGCTCGATCCCCTGGACTACCCGGTGCCGGCCCTCGGCGTGCCGACGGCGAGCCCGGCGGACCTCGCCGACGCGGAGCTTCGGCTCTCGGCCGCCGCCGCCCTCTACGCGCGGGACGCCCGCGGCGGGCGCCTCGACCCGCCACGCCTGTCGCGCCTGATCACGCCGAAGCTCGACCTGCCCCTCGCCGACGCGGTGCTGCCGAAACTCGCCACGGCCGGGGCCGGCGCGGACGCGCTCCTGCACGCCTACAACCCGGCCCAGCCCGGCTACCTCGCCCTGAAGGCGCGGCTCGCGGCCCTGCGCGCCCGCCAGCCCGGCGGCGCGGTGCCGATGGTGCGGCTGCCGAAGGGGCCGGTGCTCAAGCCCGGCATGCGCGACGCCCGCGTGCCGCTGATCCGGGCCCGGTTCGGGCTCGGCAGCGCCGACGACGCCACCGCCTACGATGCGGCCGTGGCCGGCGCCATCGAACGCTTCCAGCGCGAGCGCGGCCTCGCCGCGACCGGCATCCTCGATCCGCGCACCGTCGCGGCGCTGGCCGGCCCGTCGCCCGGGCGGCAGGAGGCCGACCTCCTCGCCAACATGGAGCGCTGGCGCTGGCTGCCGGCCGAGCTCGGGCGGAAATACGTCTGGGTCAACATCCCCGACCTCAAGGTGCGGGTGATGGAGGGCGGCCGCGTCGTCGACGAGGCGCGGGTCATCGTCGGCAAGCCCGATTCGCCGACCCCGATCTTCTCGGGCGAGATGAGCTACGCGGTGGTCAATCCGTCCTGGAACGTGCCGCCCTCGATCCTCAAGAACGAGTTCCTGCCGCGGCTCGCCCGCGACCCGAGCTACGCGGCGCGCCTCGGCTACCAGGTCGTGCGCAAGGGCAACAGCATCGCGGTGCGCCAGCCGCCGGGCGAGCGCAACGCCCTCGGCTTCATCAAGTTCATGTTCCCGAACGAGCACGCGGTCTACCTGCACGACACGCCCAACCGCACGCTCTTCGCGCGCGGCGCCCGGGCGCTCAGCCACGGCTGCGTGCGGGTGGACGATCCGTTCCGCTTCGCCGAGGTGGTGCTCGGCCCGACCTGGCCGACCGAGCGGCTGAAGAAGCTGATCGGCAAGGGCGAGCGCACCGTCATGCTGCCCGAGAAGCTCCCGGTCCACCTCGCCTACTTCACCCTCGTCGCCGACGAGGCGGGCGGCCTGCGCGAGGCCGAGGACCTCTACGGCATCAATGCCCGCGTGAAGGTGGCGCTCGGCCTCTCGAACGAGGCGCTGCCGCCCTCGCCGGAGGCCCTGAAGCGGGAGAAGGAGAAGGCGAAGGTCCGGGCGCTGCCCGCGCAGGCGCCGGCTCCGGCGCGCGACGCCCGGCCGGTCCGGGACGCGCACGCCCCGCGCCTCGCGGCGCCCGCGCCCCGGGTCGCCACCCAGGCACCCCGGCGCAGCCGGCCCCTCGTCACCGCGGATCCGCGGGTCGTCCAGCCGGCCCCCGACGACTTCGCGCCGCCCCCGGCGCCCCCCTCGTCGGGCTGGTGGTGAGGTCCCGCGCCCCGGCCGATTTTCGCCACGGTTAAGCCTTACCCCTCGCGACCAATGCGGCGCGGGGCGCCGGTAACCGTCCGTTCACGGTTATGGGTAACCCTGCGTTCACCATGGCGGCCGCGACGGCGGCATCGGCGGGGGCGGAGACGAACGTGCGAGCGCAGCGGACCAGCCGCCGACCGGCGGCGACTTCCCGTGAGGCCCGGCTCCGCTGCGAGACGCCGCGACGGGCCCTGCGCCGGACCGGCCTCGTCGCCGCCGCGGTGGCGGCGGGCCTGCTCGGCGGCACGCGCGGCACCCAGGACGCGGTGGCCAACGGCGACACCCGCACGATCACCATCTTCCACGAGCACACCAAGGAGAGCGCGACCGTCACGTTCAAGCGCGATGGCCGCTACGACCGGGCCGCCCTGGAGCAGCTCAACTGGCTCCTGCGCGACTGGCGCATCGACCAGCCGACCCGGATGGATCCGCGGCTCTTCGACGTGGTCTGGGAGGCGCACCGCGCCACCGGCTCGCAGGACGCGATCCACGTGGTCTCGGCCTACCGCTCGCCGCAGACCAACGCCGCCCTGCGGCGCCGCTCCCGCGCCGTCGCCGAGCACAGCCAGCACATGCTCGGCAAGGCGATGGACTTCTACCTGTCCGACGTGTCGGTCGATCAGGTCCGCGAGATCGGCATGCGGATGCAGCGCGGCGGCGTCGGCTGGTACCCGCACGCCTACAATCCCTTCGTGCATCTCGACGTCGGCTCGGTGCGCTCCTGGCCGCGCATGCCCTACGACCAACTCGCCCGCCTGTTCCCGGACGGCCGCACCGTCCACCTGCCGCGGGACGGCCGCCAGATGCCGGGCTACGAGGTGGCGAAGGCCGAGATCCTCGCCCGCGGCGGCTCGGTGATGGGCTACAGCCAAGCGGTCGCCGCCCTCGACGAGGAGGACAGCCCGAGCGTGATCGGGCAGTTCTTCAGCATGCTGTTCGGCGGGGCGAAGCCCGCCGGCGGGGCCGCGCCGCCTCCCGCCCCCGCCCGGGTGCGCCCGGTGGCCCTCGCGAGCGCGGCGGCGGACGATGCCGGCACCCGCGGGGTCATGGCCTACGCGCCGGTGCCGGACCCGCGCGCCGCGCTGCTGCGCCCGCCGCCCCCGGCCGCGCCCGCGCCCGCGCCGGTGGCGGCCGTCCCGCCGCCCGCGCCCGCCCCGGCGAGCGCGGCCGCCGCGCCGGAACCGGCCGCGGCCGAGCCGGCCGGCGCCCCCTGCCGCCGCGCCGCCCGGTGGAATTCGCCGGCCTCGCCGAGGCCCTCGTGGCCGTGCCGCTGCCGCCGCCGCGGCCGGCCGCGGTCCAGGTGGCCTCCGCGGATCCGGCGGCCCTCGGGCCGCTCCTGCCGGCGCGACCGGCGCGCTCCCCGGCCGCGGAGGCCGCGGCGGGCGACGCGAAGGCGCAGCTGCGCGCGCTGTTCGCGGCCGCGGCGGACCCGGCCGCCTCCCCGCGCGGCGGCGTCCGGCTCTCCGAGACCCGGACGACGCTGCGCGGCGCGCTGCCCGCCGGGCTCGTCGCCGCGCCGGCCGACGCGGTCGCCGCCCGGTTCCAGCCCCGCGGCCCGGCCGAGATCGATGCCGGGCGCTTCTCGGGTTCCGCCCTCAAGCCGGGCGCCCGCTGACGGGCGGACCGTCGCCGGAGCGCCGGCCCATCCCCCCTCCCGTCGAGCCATGCCGTGTCCCTCCTCGCCGCGTCCGCCCGGGATCTCGCCCTCGCCTATCGCGGGACGCCCGTCCTCGACGGCGTCGACCTCGCGCTCGCGGGCGGCGAGATCCTGGCGCTGCTCGGCCCGAACGGCGCCGGCAAGACCAGCCTGATGCGGCTCCTCGCCGGGCGGCTCACCCCGGCCCGCGGCAGCGTGCGGATCCTCGGCCGGGACCCGGCGGCGGACCGGGCGGTGCGCGGCGCGATCGGCTGGGTGCCGCAGGAGATCGCCCTCTATCCCCGCCTCACCGTGGCCGAGAACCTCGACGTGTTCGCGCGGCTCGCCGGGCTCGGGCGGGGGAGCGGGCGCGGGCGGCGGCGCGGGCGGTGGAGCGGACGGGCCTCGCCGAGGTGGCGGACCGCCTCGTCGGCACCCTGTCGGGCGGCTACCAGCGGCGCACCAACATCGCGGCGGCGCTGCTCGCCGAGCCGCGCGTGGTCCTGCTCGACGAGCCGACCCAGGGCGTCGACCGGGTCGCCCGGGCGGCGATCCACGGCATGCTGGAGCGGCTGCGCCGGAGCGGGACCGCGATCCTCATCGCCACGCACGATTTCGCCGAGGCCGAGCGCCTCGCCGACCGGGTCGCCTTCCTGCGCGACGGGCGCATCCGCCTGGAGGGCCGCCTCGACGCGCTGCTCTCCACCCTCCGGGCCGGCCCGCCCGAGCACGAGGCGGCGCTCGGCGAGCCGGCCGGGCCGGGCGCCGCGGCGGCGCTGCGGGCGGCGGGCTTCCACCCGGCGGGCGCGCTGACCTGGCGGGCGATCGACGCGGTGGCGGGCGGGCGGGACGGGGCGGCGCTCCTCGCCTACCTGCGCAAGAAGGGCGTGCCGGTGCGCGAGATCCGGGTGAGGGAGCCGGGCCTCGAAGCGCTCTACCTCGACATCGTCGGCGCCTCGCACGCCCTGCCGGAGGCCGAGCCGCGATGATCGCCGCCGCCTTCCGGGTGATGCTCCTGACCCTGCTGCGCGACCGCGCCGCCCTGGTCATGGCCTTCGTGCTGCCGACCGTGATCTTCTCGGTCTTCGCGGCGATCTTCTCCGGCGCGGTCGGGGACCGGGTGCGCATCCATCTCGGCCTGAGCGACGCCGCCCGGACCGCCAGCACCGAGCGCCTCGCCGCGGCGCTGGAGCGCGACCCGGCGCTGCGGGTGAGCCGGCTGACCGGCGACCCGCTGGCGGCGGTGCGCCGCGGGGAGGTGGACGTCGCGCTGGTGCTGCGCGCCGACCTCGCGGGCGGCGGCGCGGGGACCGGGCAGCCGGCGCCCCTCCTCCTGGTGGAAAGCCCGGCCCGCGCGCTGGCGACGCCGATCGCCCTCGGCCAAGTGCAGCGCGTGCTCAACGAATCGCTGCCCGACGTGGTGCTGTCCCGGGTCGTCGCGGACGTGGAGCGGGCGGGCAAGATCGGCCCCGACGAGCGGGCCTTCCTCGACCAGACCTTCGCGGAGAGCCGGGCCAAGCGCGAGGCCTTTTCCTTCGCCTCGCTGGTCGAGCGGACGACCACCGCGCGGGCGGGCAGCAACGACCGGGTCGGCTACTATGCGGGGGCGATCACCGCGGTGTTCCTGCTCTTCGCGGCGATGCAGGGGGCGCTCTCGCTGGTGGAGGAGCGCCAATCCGGCATCGCCGACCGGCTCGCGGCCGGGCCGGGCGGGCTGCCGGTCGTGGTGCTCGGCAAGTTCCTGTTCCTGGTCGCGCAGGGGCTCGGCCAGGGGGCCCTGATCTTCGCGGCGGCCTCCCTGCTCTACGGCGTCTCGGTCGGGCCGAACCTCCTGGCCTGGCTCGTCACCGGGATCCTGGTCTCCGGCATGGCGGCCGGGCTCGGCCTCGCCGCCTGCGCGGCCGCGCGCACGCGCCAGCAGGCGCATCTCGTCTCGACCTTCGGGGTGCTGCTGCTCTCGGCGATCGGCGGCAGCATGGTGCCGCGCTTCCTGATGCCGCCGTGGCTCCAGACGCTCGGCTGGTTCACGCCGAACGCCTGGGCGATCGAGGCCTTCCAGGGCGCCCTCGGCGAGGGTGCCGCGGCGGCCTGGCCGGCCTGGGCCGTGCTCGCCGGCATCGCGGCGGCGGGGCTCGCGGCGGCCTTGACGCTGGTCTCGCGCCGGATCGTCTGAGGCGGGTGCCGGGCCGGGCTCAGGGCTGCGGACGCAGGGTCGCGGCGGGCGCCTCGTCCAGCTCGTCCGCCGGAACGATCCAGGGCTCGCGCAGGGCCGCCTCGCGCCACGCCGCGAGGGCCGGCAGGCCCAGCACCGCCTCCATGTAGGCCCGAACCTCCGGATCGACCGCGACCGCGTAGGTGTCGAGGCGCGTCACCACCGGGGCGAACATCGCGTCCGCCCCGCTGAAGGCCCCGAACAGGAAGGGACCGCCCGCACCGAAGCGCGCGCGGGCGTCGCGCCAGATCGCGGTGACGCGGGCGAAGTCGGCCGCCACGGCCGGGCCGCGGTCCCGCGCGGCGTAGCGGCGGCCGAGATTCATCGGCAGGGCGGCGCACAGGGCCTGGAATCCGGAATGCATCTCGGCCGAGATCGCCCGCGCGTGGGCCCGCGCCGCGCGCTCTCCCGGCCAGATCCCGGCCTCGGGCCAGCGCTCGGCCGCGTATTCGAGGATGGCGAGGGACTCCCAGACCGTGACCTCGCCGTCGATCAGCACCGGCACCCGCCCGGCCGGCGAATGGGCGAGGATGCGCGCGCGCGTGTCGGGCTGGTCGAGGGGGATCAGCACCTCGTCGAACGGGATGCCGGCGTGCCGCAGCGCGAGCCAGGGCCGCAGGGACCAGGACGAGTAGACCTTGTTGGCGATGACGAGCGTCGGCACGGGCGGGCTCCTTCGGCGCGACCATCGCACCGGCGGGGCCGCCACTCCAACCAAATCCCGTGATCACCGCGATCGCGCGGGCGAATGGGACGCGCCGCGACCCGGTGGCCCGCCCGCGCCGGGAGCGCGATCGTGCCGGCGCCGCGGCAGGACGACATCTCCGCCTGCCCGCCTATCTGTCCTCGTCGCGACCGGAGATCGTCCTCGTCATGCCGCGCCTCCTCCCCGCCCTGCTCGTCGTCCTGAGCCTGCCGGCCCTCGCGGGCGAGGATCCCTGGGCGGCCCTGAAGCGGGACGGCACCGTCGCGCTCCTGCGCCACGCCCGGGCGCCCGGCTTCGGCGACCCGCCGGGCTTGCGGCTCGACGATTGCGCGACCCAGCGCAACCTCTCGGACGAGGGACGCGCCCAGGCCCGGCAGATCGGCGAGGGCTTCCGCCGGCACGGGATCGCGGTCGGCGCGGTGCTGGCGAGCCGCTGGTGCCGGGCGCAGGAGACCGCCCGCCTCGCCTTCGGCCGCGCCGAGGGCTTCCCGCCGCTCGATTCGGTCTTCGCGCAGGGCGACGGCGAGGCGCAGAGCCGCGCCGTGCGCGCCCGGATCGCGGCCTGGCGGGGGCCCGGCATCCTTGCCCTCGTCACCCACCAGGTGAACATCACGGCGCTCACCGGCCTCGTGCCGGCCGAGGGCGAGGTGGTGGTGCTGCGCGCCGGACCGGACGGGACCCCGGCGGTGATCGGCCGGCTCACCCCCTGAGCCCCCCGCGCGACCCGGTGTAGCGTTGACCGTCCCGCGGGGCGGCCTAGCTTTGGGTGAGGCGCGCGCATCCGCGAGGCGTGCCCCGGGGAGTGACGTCGGTGATGGGCTCTGGATCGGCGGTCGCCGTGGTCGGCGGAGGGTTGGGCGGGCTGGCAGCGGCCTGCGTGGCGGCGGCGCGCGGCCACAGGGTCACGCTCTACGACAAGAATTCCTGGATCGGCGGCAAGGCCGCGGTGCTGCACGAGGGCGGCTTCCGCTTCGACATGGGGCCGACCATCCTGACGGTGCCCCGCGTGCTGGAGCGGATCTTCGGCGAGGCCGGACGCTCCGTGCACGACTACATGGACCTGCGCCGCCTCGACCCGCAATGGCGCTGCTTCTTCGACGACGGCAGCCGCATCGACCTCGTCGAGAACGTCGCCCGCATGGCGGAATCCATGGACCGCTTCGTGCCCGGCGCCGGGGCCGGCGAGGGCTACAAGCGCTTCATCGGCATCTCCGAGCACCTGCACGGGATCTCGGAGCGGTTCTTCTTCTGGAAGCCGGTCGAGGACCTGTTCGACACGATCAACATCCGCGCGAACATGAACCCCGGCACGCTGCGCGACGTTCTGTCCCTGCGCATGCATGCCTCGGTCGCGAGCACCATCCGGGGCAAGGTGCGGGACGCGCGGCTCGCCCAGATGCTCGATCACTTCGTGCAATATGTCGGGTCCTCGCCCTACGGGGCGCCGGCCGTGCTCTGCGCCATCGCGCACATGCAGACCGCCGAGGGGGTGTGGTACCCGATGGGCGGCACCCGCGCGGTGGCCGAGGGGCTGATGAGGCTCGCCACCGAACTCGGCGCCGTGCTGAAGCCCGACAGCGAGGTCGAGGGGCTCGCGATCGAGAACGGCGCCGTGCGGGGCCTGCGCACCCGCGAGGGCGTGGCGCGCTTCGACCGCGTGATCTCGAACATGGATTCGGTGCGCACCTACCGCGAACTCGTCGGCGGCGAGGTCGGCCGGAGCTACGAGAAGAAGAGCTTCGAGCCGGCCTGCTCGGGCGTGGTGCTCTATCTCGGGCTCAACAGGCGCTACGACCACCTCGCCCATCACGACTTCGTGTTCTCGCGCGATCCGGAGGAGGAGTTCGACGCCATCTACCGGAAGGGCGAGCCCGCCCCCGACCCGACCGCCTACCTGGCGGCGCCGAGCGCCACCGACCCGTCGGTGGCGCCCGCGGGCGGCGAGGCGCTCTACGTACTGGTCCACACGCCCTACCTGCGCCCGCACCACGACTGGTCGCAGATGCTGCCGGCCTACCGGAGGGTGATCCTCGACAAGCTCAAGCGGACGGCCGGCCTGCACGACATCGAGGAGCGGATCGTGGTCGAGCGGCACCTCACCCCGGCCGACATCCACGCCCGCTACAAGGTGCTGAACGGGGCGATCTACGGCCTCGCCTCGCACGGGCGGATCATGGGCGCGTTCAAGCCGGGCAACCGCTCGCGGGAGGTGCAGGGCCTCTACCTCGCGGGCGGGGCCGCGCATCCGGGCCCGGGCATGCCGATGGTGATGATGTCGGGCTGGATCGCCGCCGACGCCATGGACCAGGACGCCCGCGGCGAGGCCCTGCGGACCGCCTCGTGAGCGGTCGCGGGCCGGACGACCCGACGCGTCGGCGCTCCGCCCTCGCGTGGCGCTTCATGGCGGCCTACTTCGACCGCTACCTGCGGCGCCACCTCACGGCGCTGCGCCTGAGCCGCTGGGGGGCGCCGGACCTGCGCGGCCATCCCGGGCCGCTCGTGGTCTACTGCAACCACCCGGCCTGGTGGGACGCCGCCGTGCTCATCGTGCTGGCCGAGCGCTGCTTCCCGGACCGCGAGGGCTACGCTCCCTTCGACGCGCAGATGCTGGCGAAGTACGGGGTCTTCGGGCGGATCGGCGCCTTCGGGGTCGATCCGGCCTCGCGCCGGGGCGCCGCCGCCTTCCTCACCGCCTCGCGCCGCATCCTCTCCCGCCCGGAGCGGGCGCTCTGGGTCACGGCGCAGGGCCGGTTCAGCGACGTGCGCGAGCGCCCGCTCGGGCTGCGCCCGGGTGTGGCGCACCTGCCCGAGGTCGCGCCGGACGCGCTGTTCCTGCCCCTCGCCCTCGAATACGCGTTCTGGTCCGAGCGGGGGGCCGAGGCCTTCGCGGCCTTCGGCCCGGCGCTCGCGGGCCGGGACCTCCTCGCCCTGCCCCGCGCGGCGCGGCTGGAGCGGCTGGAGGGGGCGCTCACGGGCGTGCTCGACCGGCTGAGCGCGGACGTGATGAGCCGCGACCCGGCCCGCTTCGTCGCCCTCACCGAGGGACGCCGCGGCGTCGGGGGTATCTACGATCTCGGGCGGCGGGTCGCGGCCGCCCTCGCCGGGCGGCGCTTCGAGCCCGGCCACGGCAAGGGCTGAGACCGTGACGCTCCTGGCCCTCCTCGCCCTCGTCCTGGCGCTGATCCCGGCGGTGCTCGCCATCGGCAACCTCGCGTCCCTGCGCGCCCCGCGCCCGGAGCCGGGCGAGGGATTGGTCTCGATCCTGATCCCGGCGCGCAACGAGGCCGCCAACCTGCCGGCGACGCTCGCCGCGGCCCTGGCGAGCCGGCAGGTGGCGCTCGAGGTGGTGGTGGCGGACGATCACTCGACGGACGGCACGCCCGATCTCGTGGCGGCGCGCGCCGCCGAGGATCCGCGGCTGCGCCTCCTGCGCGTGCCGCCGCTTCCCCCCGGCTGGACGGGGAAGAACCACGCCTGCCAGCGCCTCGCCGAGGCCGCGCGGGGCGACCACCTGCTCTTCATCGACGCGGATGTGCACCTCGCTCCGGACGCCGCGGCGGCGCTGGCGGCGCGGGCGCGCCGCGGCGGGGCCGGGCTGGTGAGCGGCGTGCCGCGGCAGGTGACCGGCACCCTGGGCGAGGCGCTGACCGTGCCGATGATCAACTTTCTGCTCCTCGGCTACCTGCCGGTCCCGCTCGCCCGGCTCGTCAACCACCCGGCGCTGGGCGCGGCCTGCGGGCAGCTGGTGCTGGCCGACGCGACGGCCTACCGGGCGGCGGGCGGGCACGAGGCGATCCGCACCAGCCTGCACGACGGCGTGCAGCTGCCGCGGGTCTTCCGGCGGGCGGGCCTGCGCACCGACCTCGTCGACGGGGCGCCGCTCGCGACCTGCCGCATGTATGCGGGGCTCGCCCAGGCCTGGGCCGGCTTCTCGAAGAACGCGCACGAGGGCATGGCGACGAAGCGGGGGCTGCCGGTCTGGACGCTGCTCCTGTTCGGCGGGCAGGTTCTTCCCTGGCTGCTGCTCGCCCTCGGCGACGCGGGCGCGCTCGCCGCCGCGACGGTCTCGCTCGCCACGCGGGTCGCGGTGACCGCGAAGGCGCGCGAGGCGTGGTGGACGGTGCCGCTGCACCCGGTCAGCGTGCTGCTGACGCTCGCCCTGCAGTGGAACGCGCTCCTGCGCCCCGGC
Source organism: Methylobacterium sp. CB376 (assembly GCF_029714205.1). NCBI lineage: Bacteria > Pseudomonadati > Pseudomonadota > Alphaproteobacteria > Hyphomicrobiales > Methylobacteriaceae > Methylobacterium > Methylobacterium sp. CB376. Next base: position 3,525,461 of record NZ_CP121648.1, read on the forward strand.
CCGGCGGGGGTGGCGAGCTGGAAGGGCCGGACCTATCCGGCCGCGTAGGGGGCGGAGGGACCCCGTCCCTCCGCCGGGAGTTCAGGGGGCGGTGAGCCCCCGCGGGCAGGGAGCAGGGTATGACGGAGATCCGGCACCTCGACGGGGCGGCCCTGGCGGCGCGCTACAGCGACGGCGCGCTCTCGCCGCGGGAGGTGGTGGCGGACAGCCTCGCCCGGATCGCGGCGCACGAGCCCGCCATCAACGCCTTCGTCCTGGTCGACGCGGAGGCGGCCCTGGCGCGGGCCGCCGAGTCGGAGGCCCGCTGGCGCGCCGGCACCCCGCGCGGCCCCCTGGACGGGATCCCGGTCACGATCAAGGACAACATCGCCTGGGCGGGCCATCCGATGCGGCGCGGCTCGCCCACGACCTCGCCGGAGCCCCTCGCCGCGAGCGCGCCCGCGACCGAGCGCCTGCTCGAGGCGGGCGCGATCCCGCTCGGCAAGACGACGATGCCGGAATTCGGCTGGAAGGGCCTCGGCGACTCGACCCTGACCGGCCCGACCCGCAATCCCTGGGACCTGTCCCGCACCACGGGAGGCTCCTCGGCCGGGGCCGCGGCGGCGGCGGCGCTCGATCTCGGCCTCGCGCATCTGGGCACGGACGGGGCGGGCTCGATCCGCATCCCGGCCGCCTTCTGCGGCGTCTTCGGGCTGAAACCCTCCTACGGGCGGGTGCCGGCCTACCCGCCCTCCCCGTTCGGGCCGGTGGCGCATCTCGGCCCGCTCGCGCGGCGGGTCTCCGACGCGGCGCTGATGCTGCGGGCGATCGCGCGGCCCGACGCGCGCGACATGCTGGCCTGGCTCTCGGAGCCGCCGGATTACGCGGCCGGCCTCGCGGCGGGCGTGCGCGGCCTGCGGATCGCCTGGAGCCCGCGGCTCGGCTACGCGGCGCGGGTCGACCCGGAGGTCGAGGCGCTGACCGCGCGGGCGGCATCCGCCTTCGCGGAGCTCGGCGCGACCGTGGAGGAGGCGGATCCGGGCTTCGCCGACCCGGTCGAGACGCTCAACGGCATCTGGCTCGTCGGCGCCTGGAGCGTGCTGCGCACCATCCCGGAGGCGCAGCGCGGGGCGGTCGAGCCGGCCCTGCGCGCGGCGGCCGAGCGCGGCAGCCGGATCTCGGCGCCGGATTTCCTGGCCGCGCTCAACGCGCGGGCCGCGATCTTCACCGCGATGGCGCGGTTCCACGCCCGCTACGACCTGCTGCTGACCCCCGCGGTGGCCGTGCCCGCGCTCCCGGTCGGGCGGCTCACGCCGGCGGACGGGAGCGAGGGCGACGACTGGCTCGCCTGGACGCCGTTCTCCTACCCGTTCAACCTCACCGGTCAGCCGGCGGCGAGCGTGCCCTGCGGTCTCAGCGCGGCGGGGCTCCCGGTCGGGCTGCAGATCGTCGGCCCGATGGGCGAGGACGCGCGGGTGCTGGCGGCGGCGCGGGCCTTCGAGGCGGCGCGGCCCTGGCCCGCGATCGAGGCGCCGCGCCCCGCGCCGTGAGCGTCGACGCCCCGCCCCGCTGGCTCTGCGACGAGATGCTGGGGCGGCTCGCGCGCCTGCTGCGCGCGGCGGGCCACGACGCGCGGCTCGCCGCGCCGGGCACGCCCGACCGCGACCTCCTGGCGCTCGCGGCCGCGGAGGAGAGGATCCTCCTCACCCGCGACCGGCGCCTCGCCCGGGAGGCGCGGGCACGCGCGCTCCTGATCCGGGAGGAGCGGCCGGAGGCGCAGGCCCGGCAGCTGTCGCGGCTGCGCGCGATCGACTGGCACCTCGCCCGCTTCAGCCGCTGCCTGGTCGACAACGCCCCGTTGCGAGCGGCCCCGGCCGAGGAGGTTGCCGCCCTGCCGGCGGCGGCGCGGGCCGGACCCGGCCCGTTCCGGGCCTGCCCGTCCTGCGGGCGCCTCTACTGGCCCGGCAGCCACGTGCGGCGGATGCTGGACCGGCTCGACCGGCTCGCGGGCGACGCGGCCGTGGAGCGCGCCGAGGAGGCCCCCCTCACCAGCCGATCGTGCCCGGCCCGCCCTTGAACGGCCCGACCACCGCGCCGGTGATCCAGCCGCCGTAGAAGCCGCCGGGCTGGGGCGTCACCCGCTCGTCGCCGACGAAGCAGGCCTCCATGGGGCCGGCGTAGAAGGCGAGGTAGTGGGCGATCGGCCGGAATCCCGGCATCGGCGCCGGGTAGGCCCAGGCCGCGCCCGGGACGGTGCGGCCGCCGGCCGTCACGTCGTGCAGGACGGCGCGCCCCTTCCACTCGCACAGGCTGGCGGGCCGGGGCGGGCCGAGCACGCCCGGCAGGACCGAGTCGGGCGGGAAGTAGTAGGTCGGCGGATGGCTGGTTTCCAGCACGCGGAACCCGGCCCGGGTCTGCGCGATGGTGATTCCGCCGAGGACGACGGCGAGGCGCTCGGCCACGGGCTCCAGGCGCGGCGGGCGCGGGTAGGCCCAGACGCTCTCCTGGCCCGGGCCCGGGGGGATCGGCTGCGGCGGCATGCGGGCCTCCTCTCGCCCGGGAGGATGCGCCGGCCCCGCGCCGCCGGCCCCGCGTCACGATGCCCGAGGCTTCGGCCGCCGAGGCCCCTGCCTCCGCCCCGAACCCCCTGCCTCGGCCCCGGGGCATTTGCCTCGGCGGCCGCCACGCGGTTTATGGCCTCGCCCCCGTCGCGGGCCCGACCCGCGCGGCGGGAGGCTGCGCCGCCGCTTCCGGAGAGCCGAACCGTGACCGACACCGCCCACGCGCTGTTCCTCGACTTTGACGGCACCCTCGTCGACATCGCTCCCCGGCCCGACGCGGTCGTCGTGCCGCCGGCGCTGCCGCCCGCCCTCGCGGCCCTGCGGGCGCGGCTCGGCGGCGCGCTCGCCATCGTGACCGGCCGGCCGATCGCGACCATCGACGGGTTCCTGGCGCCCGAGCGCTTCGACGTGGGCGGGCTGCACGGGGTGGAGATGCGGCGGGGCGACGCCGTCGCGGGCTGCGAGCCCGCCGCCCACCCCTCCCTGCGCGCGGGGGTCGAGGCGCTGAAGCGGCAGGCCGCCGCACTCGATCGGGTGCTGATCGAGGACAAGGGGTGCTCGGTGGCGGTGCATTGGCGCCTCGCCACGCCGGGCGACGCGGACCGGGCGCAGGCGGCGGTGGAGCGGCTGGCGGCCGATCTCGGCAGCGCCTACCGGCTGCAGCTCGGCAAGGCGGTGGGCGAGATCCTGCCCGCCAGCGCCACCAAGGGCCACGCCATCCGGCAGTTCCAGGAGCGGCCGCCCTATGCGGGGCGCCGCGCCGTCTTCCTCGGCGACGACCTCACGGACGAGAAGGCCTTCGCGACCGTGAACGCGGATGGCGGCATCAGCGTGCGCGTCGGCGGCGGCGAGACGATCGCGCAGCGCCGGCTCGCCGCCCCGGAGGACGTGCGGGCGCTCGTCCTGCGCTGGGCCGAGGGCGCGCCCGTCGATCCGGACAGCCTGCCGCGGGCGTGACCCCGGCCTCTCGGCAGCGGCGGGCGGGCGTGCTAACCCGGCCCTCCGTTCGTGACACGAGGACCCTTGTCCGCGATGCGCCCCTCCTCCCTCCTCCGTGCCGGAGCCCTGTTGATCGCCATGAGCAGCGCCGCCTCCTCCGCCGATTTCGTCACCACCGCCTCGGGCCTGAAGTACAAGGACGACGTGGTCGGCACCGGGCCGCAGCCCCAGGCCGGCCAGAGGGTCAGCGTGCACTACACGGGCTGGCTCGATGACAAGGGCCGCAAGGGGAAGAAGTTCGACAGCTCGGTCGATCGCGGCCAGCCGCTGGAATTCGCGGTCGGCACCGGCCAGGTCATCAAGGGCTGGGACGAGGGCCTCTCGACCATGAAGGTCGGCGGCAAGCGCACCCTCCTGATCCCGCCGGATCTCGGCTACGGCGCGCGCGGCGCCGGCGGCGTCATCCCGCCGAACGCGACCCTGATCTTCGACGTCGAGCTGCTCGGCGTGCGCTGAGGCGCGCCGCCGGCCGCCCGCCGCGGCGCGGGCGGCCGGCCCGGGATCGCCCGCCGCTCGCGACGTCCCGCGCCGGCGCCGCCCTTCGCGGCAGACCGGGACCGCCGCATCTCGGCCGGCGCAGCCATCTCGGTCCGACGGCCTCCAGCGTTTTACTTTCGCTTAACTTTTGCCGATCGTCCGCGCGGCCCGCACGATTGCGCCCTCGGAGCACCGGGACAGCGACCCGACGGCAAGAGATCTTCTGCTCATTTCATACGCTTTCCGGAAGTGATCTTCCGGACAGCGTCTGCCAAGCCCGCGCGGCGCTTGAGCGAAGCCGACATCCGCATTGCCGAAATGGGAGATGGCGAAGCAATCAGCCGGATGTCGTATCACGTGATATTTGCCTCACTGTCGCGCCGATCTTCGCCGCGCACTGTGGCGGCCTTGCCACAGACGACTCGCTTCGGGTGATCTAACCTTACGTCAGTCTCGTCGGAGAGCCTGCCGTGAACAGGGTTGCTGCTTCCGGATTGCTGGCCGTGCTCGCCGCCACGGGCGCGCAGGCCGCCGATCTACCTCGCCGCGCGGCGCCGCCGGTCGTCGCGCCCGTGCCGACCTTCACCTGGACGGGCGCGTATTTCGGCGCGAACGTCGCGGGCCTCGTGGACGGGAATTTCCTGCTGCGGAGCCTCGCTCCCCTGCCCGGCGCGGCGTCGCGCCCCTCGGCGGGCGGGTTCGTGGCGGGGGGGACGGTCGGGTACAATTACCAGTTCGCGCCCGAGAACGGATTCGTCGCCGGCCTCGAGGGCGATATCGGCTACAGCGGCGTCCGGCACACCGGCATCATCGCCGCGGCGGGTCTGGGCACCGCGAATGGCCGCCTGCAGACGGACACGTACCACGCCACGATCCGCGGGCGGATCGGTTACGCCTGGGGCCCGGTCCTGGTCTACGCCACGGGCGGCTGGGCCTTCACGGAATTCAACGCCGAGGGCGTCGCGGCGACGCAGCGGTTCGGTCTCGGCGCCGGCCGGCCGTTCGTCGGGGCCTTCGCGGGCCCGGTCCGCCGCTCGATCCCGCTCGACGGCTACACGGTGGGCGGCGGCGTCGCCTACAAGATCACGCCGGACTGGTCGCTCAAGGCCGAGTATCTCTTCGCGGAGCTCGACCGGAGGGTGGCGTTCCGGGCCGGAGGAACGCCGGTGCGGGCGCGGGTCGGCCTCGACGCGCACCTGATGCGGATCGGCGCCGACTACCGGTTCAGCCTGTTCTGAGCCGAGGTGCGGATCGCGGCGCGGGCCCGGCTCGTAGGGAGGGGGAGCCCCCGCCTCACACCTCCAGCCATTCCCGCCGCACGGCCTCGTCGGCCATCAGCGCGGCGGGCGTGCCCTCGAAGACGACGCGGCCGTGGCCCATCACGTAGAGCCGCCGCGACAGCTTCAGGGCGATCGTCAGCTTCTGCTCGACCAGGAGAACGGAGACGCCCCGGGCCGCGATCTCGGCGACGAGCTCGCCGACGCGCGCCACCATCTGGGGCGAGAGCCCCTCCGTCGGCTCGTCGATCATGATCAGCTCGGGATTGCCCATCAGGGTGCGGCAGATGGTGAGCATCTGCTGCTCGCCCCCCGACAGCACGCCCCCCGGCGTGTCGATGCGCTCCTCGAGCCGCGGGAAGAGCCGGAAGATGTCGGCCTCGGTCCAGCGCGCGCCCGAGCCCGCCTTCTCGCCGAGGGCGAGGTTCTGGCGCACCGTGAGCTTGGGGAAGATCGCCCGCTCCTCCGGCACGTAGCCGAGGCCGCGGCGCGCGACGAGGTGGGGTTTCAGCCCGGCGATCGGCCGGCCCTTGAAGCGGATCGTGCCGCGCGGGGCGACATCCCCCATGATGGCCTTCAGGGTCGTCGAGCGGCCGACCCCGTTGCGGCCGAGGATCGAGACGATCTCCCCCGCCCCGACCGTGAAGCTCACGCCCTGCAGGATGTGGCTCTTGCCGTAATAGGCGTGCAGGTCCTCGACCTCGAGCAGGGCCGGGCCGGGCGGCGAGGCGGCGGCGCTCATGCGGCGACCCCCAGATAGGCTTCCTGCACGGCGCGATTGCCCCGGATGCGGGCCGGCGTGTCGGTGGCGATGAGGCGGCCGTAGACGAGCACCGAGATGCGGTCGGCGAGGCCGAACACCACCGCCATGTCGTGCTCGACCATCAGCAGGGTGCGCCCGGCCGTGACCTCGCGGATCAGCGCGGTGGCGTGCTCGCTCTCGCTGTGGCTCATGCCGGCCATGGGCTCGTCGAGCAGGATCACCCGGGCGTCGCTCGCGATGCTGATGCCGATCTCTAGGGCCCGCTGCTCCGCGTAGGCGAGCATGCCGGCCGGCATCGCGGCGCGGTGGCCGAGGCGGATGCTGTCGAGGATCGCCGCCGTGCGGTCGGCGACGCCCGGCAGGCGCTCGGCGCTGCGCCAGAAGACCGGCCGGTGGCCCATGGCGCGCAGCACCGCGCAGCGCACGTTCTCCCAGACGGTGAGCTTGGGGAAGATGTTGGTGACCTGGAAGCTGCGCGCGAGGCCGCGCCGGTTGATGGCGGCGGGCCGCGCCCCGGTGATGTCGGCGCCCTCCAGCCGGATGGTGCCGCTCGTCGGGGCGAGGCGGCCGCTGATCAGGTTGAACAGGGTCGACTTGCCGGCCCCGTTCGGTCCGATGATGGCGTGGCGCTCGCCCGCCGGGACGGCGAGGTCGATGCCCGCGATGATCTGCGTCGGCCCGAAGGACTTGGTGACGCCGGCGAGTTCGAGGGCGGGCGCGCTCATCGGGAGGCGGCCTCCGGACCGGCCGGCGCGGCCTCGTGCCACGCGGCCGCCACGCGGGGGGACGCGGCGCGCAGGCCGAGGATGCCCGCCGCGAGGGCGGCCGCGGCGAGGAGCCAGGGCAGTGGCGAGGCGACGTCGAGGGCGAGGCCGAACAGGCGCAGGGCGCTGCCCTCGCCGGCCTTCACGAGGGCGTGGAAGCTCATCTCGATCAGGCCGATCAGGCCGAGGACCAGCGCGAGCGCGGGCGGCAGGGCGAGGGCGTAGGCCGGCAGGAGCCGGTGGGCGGTGCCGGCGCGCAGCAGGGGACCGTGCATCAGGGCGAGCCCGGCGAGGCCGCCCGGGGCGAACATCACGATCGCGATGAACAGGAGCCCGAAATACAGCTGCCAGACCTCGGTCAGGTCGGAGAGCGACACCTGCAGGATCGTCACCACCACGGCGCCGATCACCGGCCCGACGAAGTGGCCGATGCCGCCGATGAAGGCGGCGAGCAGCACCACCCCCGACTGGTTGAGGCTGAGATACGAGACGTTGACGATCTCGAAGTTGATGGCCGCGAGCGCCCCCGCCACGCCCGCGAAGCCGGCCGAGAGGCAGAAGGCGATCAGGCGCACGGTGCGGGGCTCGTAGCCGATGAACTCGACCCGCTCCGGGTTCTCCCGCACGGCGTTGCACAGCCGCCCGAGCGGCGTCCGGGTGATCCCGTACATCAGCAGGGCGCAGATCAGGCACCAGCCGGCGATCAGGTAGTAGACCTGGATCTGCGGCCCGAAGCTGAGGTCGAACAGGCGCAGCATCTTGGTGCGGTTGGTGGTGACGCCCTCCTCGCCGCCGAAGAAGCTGTGCAGGATGTGCGAGCCCGAGGCGACGAGTTCGGCGAGGCCGAGCGAGATCATCGCGAAGACGGTGCCGGCGCGCCGCGTCGAGACCGCCCCGAAGACGAGGCCGAATCCGAGCCCGGTCGCCGCGCCGACGAGCGGCATGACCGCGAGGGGGATGGGCAGGCGCCCGGCCGCGACGGCGTTCATGGCGTGGACCGTGAAGAACGCGCCGAGCCCGTAATAGACCGCGTGCCCGAAGGAGAGCAGCCCGGTCTGGCCGAGCAGCATGTTGTAGGACAGGGCGAACACGATCGCGATGCCCATCAGGCTCAGCATCGTGAGGGCGGTGCCGCCGGAGAAGACCTGCGGGGCGGCCGCGAGGATCGCGGCGGCGGCGAGCCAGGGGGCGACCCGGCCGAGCAGGCCGCGGCGCGGCGGCGCCGCCGCGGCGGCCGGCCGGCCCGCGGCCCAGTCGGGGGCGGCGCCGTGAGCGAGATCGGTCATGCTTCGCGGTTCCCGAGCAGCCCGGTCGGTCGCACGATCAGCACGATCACGAGCAGGAGGTAGGGGATCACCGGCCCGACCTGCGCGATCGTGACCGTCCAGAGGTCGCCGAGCACCCCGGCCCCCGGCGCCGCCGCGATCCCGAGCGCGGCGGCCACGCTCGCCGGCGAGACGTCGAGGGAGACCGCGAAGGTCTGGACGAGGCCGATCAGCAGGGAGGCCACGAAGGCGCCGGTGAGCGAGCCGAGCCCGCCCACCACCACGACCACGAACAGGATCGGGCCGAGCAGGCCCGCCATGTTCGCCTGGGTGACCAGGGCCGGCCCCGCGATGACCCCCGCCACCGCCGCGAGCCCGGTGCCGATGCCGAAGACCAGCATGAAGACCTTGGCGACGTCGTGGCCGAGCATCGCCACCATGCTCGGATGGGTCAGCGCCGCCTGGATGATCAGCCCGATCCGGGTGCGGGTCAGGACGAGGAGCAGCCCGGCGAAGATCGTCACCGAGACGACCAGCATGAACAGCTTGTAGGCCGGGTAGTTGGTGTCGAAGATGGTGAAGGCGGGAAAATCCAGGAGCGCCGGGACCCGGTAATCGACCGGCAGCTTGCCCCAGACCATCTGCACCGCCTCCTCGATGACGTAGGCGAGGCCGAAGGTGAAGAGGAGTTCGGGGACGTGGCCGTGCCGGTGCACGTTGCGCAGGCCGAAGCGCTCGATCAGCGCCCCGATGCCGCCGACCGCCAGGGGTGCCACCACGAGCCCGACCCAGAAGCCGGTGAAGCGGCTGATCTGATAGCCGAAGAACGCGCCGAGCATGTAGAAGCTCGCATGCGCGAAGTTGAGCACGCCCATCATGCTGAAGATGAGCGTCAACCCGCTCGCCATCAGGAACAGCAGCATGCCGTAGAGCACGCCGTTCAGAGTCGAGACGATGAGAAGTTCGAGCAAACTGCGATCTCCTGCAGCGCGGTCGCGGCTCTTCGCGGGGTCACCATGCGCTCGCGGCAGCGCCCGCCGCGGGGATGGGCGGAGGCGGGCACGCGGTCTCCCCCGCCGCCGCCGCGTCCATCGCCGCGCGGGCGGGGCGGGCCGCGAGACCTCGCCCCTGCGCCGCGCGACGCTCGCTCCCGAGGGGCCGTCGCGCAAGGCCGACGACCGCCTCCCGACCTTCCGCCCTCAGCTCGGCCGGTCCATCTTGCAGGTGGTCGGCAGCAGCGTGTCCTTCGCGCTGACCTCGCCCGCCGCCTTCCAGCCCCAGCCGGTATTCTCGCTGTCGAATTGCTTGGCGGTGTCCACGGGGCCGAATTGCGAGATGTAGATCGGCTGGAAGAGCTGGTGGTCGTCCGGCCGCATGAAGCTGTCCTGGCCGTAGAGCGTGTCGTTGTGGATGGATTCCAGCGCCTTCGCGATCGCCTTCGGGTCGGTCGACTTCGCCTCGCCGGCGGCCTTGGCGAGGATGTTCATCAGGTTGACGATGCGGGGATAGGTCAGCTCCTGGCCGACCCGGGCCCGGAACGCCTTCTCGAACTCCTGCCCGGCCGGGTACGGGATGTTGGCGTAGCCCTCGGCGACCTGGAAGACCCGGTCGGCCAGATTCGTCTGCTTGATCGCGGTCGGCGATCCCGACCCGCCGCCGTAATACGTGTAGAAATTGGCCTGAAGCCCGGCATCGGCCGCTGCCTTGAGCAGCAGCGCCATGTCCTGGCCCCAGTTGCCGGTGATGACCGTGTCGGCGCCGGACGCTTTCACCTTGGCGACGTAGGGCGAGAAGTCGTTGACCTTCTGCAGCGGCGCGACCTCGTCGCCGACGATCTGCACGTCCGGACGCTTCTCCTTCAGCATCGCGCGCGCCGCGCTGCGCACCGCCTGCCCGAACGAGTAATCCTGGTTGATCAGGTAGACCTTCTTGACCTCGGGCTTGCCCTTCAGGAAATTCGTCAGGGCCCCCATCTTGATGTCGGAATTGGCGTCGAACCGGAAGTGCCAGTAGCTGCACTTCGCGTTGGTCAGCACGGGATCGACGGCGGCGTAGTTGAGGTAGACGACCTCCTTGCCAGGGTTGCGATCGTTGTACTTGTTGACGAAGTCGACGATGGCGGAGGCCACGCTCGAACCGTTGCCCTGCACGACGACGCGGGCGCCGGAATCGATCGCCTTCTGAAGCTGGACGAGGCTCTCCTGCGGATTGAGCTTGTTGTCGTAGCCGAGGACTTCGAGCTTCAGGTCGGGGTTGTTGGCGTTGAGGCGCTCGGCCATGAACTGGAAGGTCTTGAGGCCGGCCTCGCCGGTGCCGGCGCCGCCGCCGGACAGCGGATCGATGAAGGCGATCTTGAGGGTGGCGGGCGCGGCCAGCGCCGCCCCGGCCGCGAGCGCCAGGATGCCGGCCGCGGCGGTGCGTGCGATCGATCTCAACAAGGGCGTCTCCTCCGGGTGGCGTTTTCGTCTTGATTGTCATCGTACCGCGCGCCGTGTTCGGCGTCGCCGTCGGGCCGGCCGCCGGCGCGACGGCCGGGCGGCCAGGGCCGAACCCTGCCCGCGCACCCGGGACGGGTCAAGACGCGAAATAGCGGTCCGCATCGCGAAACGGGTTGCCGGAATGGCGGCGGATCGGCAGGGTTGCGCCCGGGGCCGCGGGCGCGGCCATGCCAGACGGGGCTGAACATGTCAGAGGCTCTCGCGCCGGGCCGCGACACGCCGCGCGGCCGCGCCGCGGCCGGGTGGCGGGATCCCGCGCGCCCCGACGGCGAGGACGGCGACCGCCAGTTCGTCACCGCCCTCGCCCGAGGGTTGCAGGTGCTGCGCGCCTTCCGGGACGCGTCCGAGTGGCTCGGCAACCGGGAGATCGCGGCGCGCACCGGCCTGCCGAAGCCGACCGTGTCGCGCCTGACGCACACGCTGCTGGCGCTCGGCTACCTCGTCCACGGGGAGGATGGCGAGCGCTACGGGCTGGGGCCGGCGGTGCTCGCCCTCTCGGCCGCCTTCCTGCGCCAGAACTCCTTCCCGCAGATGGCGAAGCCCTACCTGCAGGACCTCGCCACGGCGGTCCAGGCCCACGTGGCGCTGGGCCTGCGCGACGGGCTGCACAGCGTCTACATCCAGCTCTGGCGCGGCGTCGGCCAGACCATCACCATCTCGCGGGAGGTCGGCTTCCACCTCCCGCTCGCCCGCAGCGCCATGGGCATGGCGACGCTCGCGGGCATGGACGAGGCCGAGCGCGCGCCCCTGCTCGCGCGCCTGCGCGCGGAGGCCGGGGCCGAGTGGCCGCGCCTGGAGGGGACCATCGCCCGCTGCCAGGCGGAGGTGGCCGAGCGCGGCTTCTGCGTCGGCGTCGGCATCTGGCACCCCGAGATCAACGCGGTGGCGGCCCCGATCCACAGCCCGGGGGCCCAGGGCCTGTTCGCGGTCAATGTCAGCGGTCCGGCCTTCGTGATGACGGAGGCGGTGCTGCGCCGCGAGACCGGGCCCAGACTCCTGGAGACGATCGCCCGGATGCGGGCGCTCGGCATCGTCGAGTAGCGCGCCGGGCGGCGCGCAGGCCGGAGGCGGGGCCGGGACCGGCCAGGGGTCGGCCGAGGGGTCGGCCGAGGGGCCGGCCAAGGGACCAGCCAGGGGAAATGCAGCATGGCCCTCCGACTCGTCACCGCACTCGCGCTCGCGCTCCTCCTGCCCGCGGCGGCCCCGGCGGCCCCGGAGCGCGGCGGGGCGCCGGCCGCCGGCCCGGACGCGGCGGCGCCGGACGGGCTCGACGTGATGGCGTTCATCCCCGAGCCCCTGCGCGCCGGCATCCGCGCGCGACGATCCACGGCCGACCTCACGCCCTACCTGCGCGAGGCCCTGGCGACGGGGCGTGCCCTGCGATTCCCGGCCGGCACCTACCCGGTCTGCGGCAGCCTGCCCCAGGCGAGCGGCCAACTCCTGCTCGGCGACGGCGTGACCTCGACCATCCTGAAGGTCGGGCCGTGCTACCAGGGCTCCGCCGCCGTCATCGAGGTGGCGGTGGGCGACAGTTCCGGGATCGACCGGATCGGCATCGTCTTCGACCAGAGCGGGGCCACCAGCCGCGACACCCTGCGCCGCTACCCCTGGGCCATCGATGTGCGGAACGCCAGCCGCTACAAGATCGGCCATCTGCGCCTCTCGAACGCCTGGAACGGCATCAACGGGCACCAGCCGGTCGAGGGCCCGAATCCCGGCGGATTGCAGATCGACCTGCTCGAACTCGGGATGTTCAACCAGGGCCTGCTGATCGACGGCGCCCTCGACTTCGTGCACGTGACCTCGGTGCATTGCTTCCCGTTCGACTTCGCGGCCGATCCCGAGCTGATGGCCGTGTGGGGCGATGGGCAGGGCACCTGCGTGGAGTTCGGGCGGGCGGACGGGCTCGACGTCAAGGCGATCACGACCTTCCAGAACAAGGTCGTGGCCAGGGCGCACGGCTGCTGCACGGCCCAGGGCTGCTGCAAGGGCGCCGCCCGCCACATCGCCCAGATCCAGCTCGACGGAGACCGCGCCGCCTACATCCACGAGGACGGCGACGTGATGCTCGGCCAGGTCAGCTCGACCAAGGGGGCCGATGCGCGGGCGGACGGGCCGGCGCTGCTGGTGAAGGGCGGCACGGTGCTGGTGCAGAGCCTGCGGCTCACCGGCGGCACCCTGGCGCCGAGCCTCCGGGTGACGGGCGGCCTCCTCAGCGTGCTCGGGGGCCATGTCGAGCAGCTGGTCGGCCGCTTCCCGGCCGCGGAGGTCACGGGCGGCCGCCTGATGATGAGCAACACGGCGCTGGCCGTGCAGGAGGGCGCGCGGCTCGAGGCCGGGTTCCTGTCCCAGGACGGAGGGGGCGTCCTGGTGGCGACGAACAACACCGCGCTGAACGCCCCGGGCGCGGGGGCGCTGGTGAGGATCGGGACAGACCTCGCGGGCCACCGCGTCGCCGGCAACGACTTCAACGGCTGGGGTTACGGGCTGCCGCCGGGGGCGCGGCGCGGCCAGTACGGCCCGAACCGGGTCGCGCCGTTCCCCTGGACGCCGGTGCTGGCGCGGCAGGCGCCCGGCGCGCCGCCGCGCGGCGCCGCCCAGCAGGGGCGCTACTGGTACGCGGAGGACGGCCTCCATTTCGAGGGCCGGGTCGTCGCGCCGGCCGATCCCTCCTGGCGCCCGCGCCTCCCGCTCAGGATCGGCGGCCTGCCGGTGCGGGGCGATGCCAGCTTGGCCTCCCGGCCCGTCACCCTGGGCGAGATCGGCGGCCTCGGCCCCATCCCGCTCACCGCCTTCCTGTCCGCCGCCGACGGCGCGATCGTCGTGACGGGGCCGGGCGACGCGCCCGCCCGGGGCTCGACCGGCGCGCCGGATCCCGGCGGCCCACTCGCGATCGGCTTCTCCGGCTTCCTGCCCCTGCGCTGAGCGGCGGTCGCCGCCCCGGCCCGGTTCTCCCGGCCCGCTCTCCCGGAACCCGGACCCCGCGCAGGGGCGCCGTCTCCGGCTCGGCACGCGGCAGCGCCCCGCGACGGCGGCCGAAACGCACTCTAGGTTAGATTATTAAACTCTAAGGCATGCCTCTCTCGACCGCCTCGACGCCTCGCTCGCATCCGGAGATTTGCCGATCGTCGCGATCTGCCTGGCTCCGGACACGGGCAGCTTCTCAAGACATGAAATGATCCATCCGTTGCATGGACAAATCAATTTTCGCTGCTTTCGATTGCGCCTGACGAAAATTCTTCCTCTCTTACGGCTTACCGGCGCAAATACATTGCAAGATAGGCGCGAGGGATTGCGCTATGACTGTCCGCGGCCGCCGAGTCGTGGCCGATGATCAGTGAGGATCTAACATGAATACCTTCAGTGAAGATGATGTCGTGAATAGCTGGATTTACAATATCCCCCAATATTATGATCATTTCGTGTTCGCCGACAATGCCGCGGCGACGGCGCGCGGGACGTTCCTCGGTGAGGACACCGCCGACCCGAACGCGAGCGGGACCGCGATCTACACGGAACTCACCAACCTTCCGACCGCGGTCTCCAGCATCCTCCAGCACAGCCAGAAGCGCGCCAACTTCAACCCGGCCACGCTCACCCCGGAGGCCCTGGCGGCAGCGTTCAACGGCTACGTCACCGAGATCGGCAACAACCCGTTCTTCGGCCTCTTGACGAACAACACCACCAAGCAGACCTTTGAGAGCAAAGATTACAACCTTCTTATCGATCAAATCAGCAATCTATACACGGGAGTATCGTCGAAGGATCTTCAGACGATCAAGACGGCCATCGCCGACATGGCGAAATCCGTCTTCGGCCAGGAACATTCACAACAATGGAAGAACTTGTTCTCGCAATCGACGATTGATATGAGCAATCTGTCACAACCGAAGCTCTATGTCTACTATACAGCGCTGTACATGGCGCACGACAAGAACGGAAAATCGGAAGTCTCGAAGCAGAGCTACGAGGTGCGCCGCACCGAGTTCTCGGTTCTGACTCTGAAAATCAAGGCCAATGCCGGCCGGCTGGTGGCGCTCGATACGACGGACGTCAATGGCTGGCTGGACAATGCCACGAGTCCCACCAACGCCGGCAGGAAGCTCTGCTTCGAGGCGTAACCCGCCCGAGGCCGCCCGCCGGCGAGCGGGAGCCGGCACCGCGGATCCCCGGGAGGGCGCCCCGTTCGCCGGGGCGCCCTCCTCCCGCCGCGAACCGTCCCGGCGCCCCCGCGGTCAGCGCGCGTGCTTGGTCAGGCACGCGAACAGGCCGATCACCTGGTCGACGAGGTCGCACGGCAGGTGCTGGCAGGTCGCCAGCAGCCTCGCCTCCCGCTCCGAGATCGCGCGATCGGCCGCGAGGTCCGGCGCGCCGCGCCCCAGGAGCAGCCAGTCCAGCGAGACGTCGAGCACCTCGCATATGCGCACGGCGTGCTCGGTCGAGATCTCCCCGCCGCCAACCCAGCGCGTCACGGAACTCGGATTGACGTCGAGTTCCGCCGCAAACGCGTAGAGCTTGGTCCTCCCCCGCAGCGCCAACGCCATCTGAAGCCGTTTTCCGCGCTCTCTCGGCATGGTCCGGATCCTGCGAAGCTGCCGGCCGGGGCATACGTCCGAGATCGCTCCCTGACAATCGTCGGCTCCGCGCCCGCCGACCGAATAATCATGGGTGACATGTCAGTTTGTGCGCCAGCGCACCCACAGATTATGCGCCCGCAGGCACGGCGCTATATATACGTCATGAGCATATGTATTTTAATGGTTTGCCCTGAGCCGCGGCGCAAGCACCCGACAATATGCCGTTCGCGTCAATCGGGAGCAAGCATTGCCGCCTCGCCTGGACTTGCCTCGACGCTGGACTTGCCTTGACGGAGGATGAGCGTGGCCGGCCGCGCGCCGCGCGGGGTGGATCTGCCGGCGCCTGCGCGCGTAGAGCTTGTGGGACGAGATCCGGAGGCCCCATGACCGAGACTGCCCGCACCGCCCTCGACACCCGCCTCGACACCCGCCTCGACACCCGCAAGATCGCCTACCAGCTGCCGCAGCCGGGCGGCATGGTGCCGGACATCTTCGTGGGCGGCGCCCTCGCCCTCGACGGCGACGAGCGCGACTGGGTGCCCCAATCGGCGGACGTCGCCTTCAAGCCCCTCGTGCTCTGCGTGAGCCAGGGCTACTACGTGAACATCCTGCGGGTGCGGGCGGCGGGCGTGCTGTCGCGGCACCGGCACAGCGGGCCGGTCCACGCCTTCACCCTGCGCGGGCGCTGGCGCTACCTGGAGCACGAGTGGGAGGCGACGCCCGGCGACTACGCCTTCGAGCCCCCCGGCGAGACCCACACGCTGGTCGTGCCCGACGACGTGACCGAGATGGCCACCCTGTTCCACGTCACGGGCGGCTATACCTACGTCGATCCCTACGGCCAGGCGCTCGGCTACGAGGACGTCTTCACCAAGCTCGACGCGGTGCGCCGGCACTACGAGCGGATCGGGCTCGGCGCCGCCCATGCCGACCGCCTGATCCGCTGACGCCGCTGGACAGGCCCCGTCCACCCTGCCAGTTTCGCGCGAAACACGATTTCGCAGGGTGGAAACGCGGATGATCAGTGCGGACCTGAGGGGGAAATCCGTCCTGGTGACCGGGGCAGCGTCGGGGATCGGGCTCGCGGCCGCGACCCTGTTCGCGCGCTGCGGCGCGGCGGTCGCCCTCAATCACCTGGCCGAGGACGGGCGCGGGCCGGAGG
Source organism: Methylobacterium sp. CB376 (assembly GCF_029714205.1). NCBI lineage: Bacteria > Pseudomonadati > Pseudomonadota > Alphaproteobacteria > Hyphomicrobiales > Methylobacteriaceae > Methylobacterium > Methylobacterium sp. CB376. The sequence goes on from NZ_CP121648.1 coordinate 3,541,783, forward strand.
CCGCCGCGCGCCTCGCGGCGGAGGGCTACCGCGTCACGGCCGTCGCCGGCAGCGTCGCGCAGGCGGGCGAGGCGGAGGCGCTGGTCGGCCGGGCGGTCGAGGCGCTCGGCGGCCTCGACGTCCTGATCAACAATGCCGGCACCTCCGGCACCGCCCAGCCGATTCCCTTCGCCGATCTCGACGCGATGACGGAGGAGTTCTGGCAGACGATCCTCTCGACCAACCTGATCGGCCCGTACCGCTGCGCGCGCGCCGCGGCGCCCGCCCTCCGGGCCCGGCGCGGCGCCATCGTCAACACGGCCTCGGTGGCCGGCCTCGGCCGGCGCGGCTCCAGCATCGCCTACTCGGCCAGCAAGGCGGGGCTCGTGAACCTCACCCGCAGCCTCGCCCGGGCGCTCGCCCCCGAGGTGCGGGTCAACGCGGTCGCGCCGGGCCTGGTCGAGACGCCCTGGACCGAGGCCTGGCCGGCCGAGCGCAAGCAGGCGACCCTGTCGCGCACCCTGCTGGCGCGGCTCGCCAAGCCCGAGGACATCGCCGAGGCGATGCTCTTCCTGGCCGCGGGCGCGGCCTACGTGACCGGCGAGACCCTGGTGGTCGACGGCGGCAGCGACTGACGCGGGGAGGCACGCATGTCCGCCACCACCCTCTCGGGCAAGACTGTCATCACCTGCGCCCTCACGGGCTCGTTCGACACGCCGTCCCGGAACCCGGCCGTGCCGGTCTCCCCGCAGGAGATCGCGCGCTCGGCCCTGGAGGCGGCCGAGGCCGGGGCCGCCGTGGTCCACATCCACGTGCGCGACCCCGGCACCGCCAAGCCGAGCATGGACCTCGCCCTCTACCGCGAGGTCGTCGAGCGCATCCGCGAGCGCGACGAGGCGGTGATCCTCAACCTGACGACCGGAGCGGGCGGGCGCTTCGTGCCAGGCCCCGACGAGGAGCCGGCCCGGGCGGGCCCGGGCACCAGCCTCGCCTCGCCGGAGGCCCGGACCCGGCACGTGACGGCGCTGCGCCCGGAGATCTGCACTCTCGACGTGGCGACGATGAATTTCGGCGAGCACGCCTTCCTCAACACGCCGGGCCACCTGCGCGAGATGGCGGCGCGCATCCGCGACGCCGGCGCGCGGCCGGAGATCGAGGTGTTCGATCTCGGCCAGATCGAACTCGCCAAGCAGCTGATCGCCGAGGGCTACCTCGACCGGCCGCCCCTGTTCCAGATCTGCCTCGGGATCCCCTGGGGGGCGCCGGCGACGCCGGAGACGCTGCTGCAGATGCGCGACCGGCTGCCGCCGGACGCGATCTGGTCGGCCTTCGGGATCTCGCGGGCGGAGTTTCCGATCCTGGCGCTCGCCGCCACGGCCGGCGGCCACGTGCGGGTCGGGCTGGAGGACAATCTCTACCTCTCGCGCGGCCAGCTGGCCCCGAGCAACGCCGCCCTCGTCGAGAAGGCGGTGGCGCTCCTGGCCCTGCTCGATCGCGCTCCGGCGACCCCGGACGAGGCCCGCGCGCTGCTCGGCCTCCCGTCCCGCGAGGCGCCCGCGGACCGGGGCCGGGCGGGAGGCGGCTGAGCACCCCCGGGAGGCCGGTCCGGCCGCACGGTCCGGCGATTCGCCTGCCGGACCGGTCGCCGGAGGCGTCATGCGGATGTCGGCTTCGCTCACGCGCGGCGCGGGCTCGTGATCCGCGGTCCGGACGTGATCGTCCGGACCGCGGATCACTCCTCGACGACCGCGTCCTTGCCGCCGCCCATCGCCTCGACCAGCGAGACGACTCGCCGGCGCAGGAGCGGATCGTTCACGCGCTGGAAGGCGCGGACGAGCTGGAGGTCCTGACTCGTCCAGAACAGGTCGACGCTCGGGGCGCGCGCCGCGTCGCCGCGCTCCTCGTCGTGGCCGTTCTCGCTGCGCGGCGCGCCCTCGTAGAAAAATCCCACGGGCACGCCGAGCATTTCGGCGATCTGCTGCAGCCGGCTCGCACTGATGCGGTTGGCGCCCTTCTCGTACTTCTGGATCTGCTGGAAGGTGACGCCGAGCGCATCCCCCAGCTTCTCCTGACTTACCCCCATGAGAAGCCGCCGCACCCGCACCCGGTGGCCAACATGACGATCGATCGGATCCGGTGCTTTCTTCAAGTCCTGCTCCACACCCCGCACGGTGGCCTTACGGGCGTGCGCTCCCGATTCGGGCGCCCGCGGCCAGCAGGACCGACCCTAGAAGCAATGCGACGAAAAACAAATCGCCAAAACGTGCGTAGATCGTACTTTCCCCTAGGTCGCGCGGCAGCCTCACATCGAGGACGCCCTCCGCCCCGACTGGGAGCATGCCAGTCACCCGTCCGTAAGGATCGACCATGGCCGAGACGCCCGTGTTGGCAGCACGCGCGAGCGGCAGACCTTCCTCTACGGCACGCAGCCGGGCCTGGGCGAAATGCTGCCGCGGCCCGGGCGTGTCGCCGAACCAGCCGTCGTTGGTCAGGTTGAGGATCAGTCCGGCCCGCGGGCTCACCGAGGGCACGACGGCGCCGGGGAAGATGACCTCGTAGCAGATCGAGGCCGCGGCGGCCGGCAGGCCCGGCACCGAGAACGGGCGCCTCGCGCCCTCGGCGGCGGTGAAGCCGCCCGGCACGGACACGAATTGCCGCAGGCCGAGCGCGCGCAGGATGCGGTCGACCGGGGCGGGCAGGTACTCCCCGAACGGGACGAGGTGGTGCTTGTCGTAGGGCACGCCGACGAAGCCCTCGGCGCCGATGACCAGGATGCCGTTGTAGAAGTGCAGGCGCTCCCCCGGCAGGGGCTCGTCCGCGCGCGCGGCGCCGGTGACGAGGTACTTGCCCGGCGGCAGGGCGGCGGTGATCTGGCCGAGCGCCCGGGGCTCGCGCTGGATCAGGAACGGGAAGGCCGATTCGGGCCAGATCAGGTGGGTGACGTCGGCGAGCCCGCTCGATCCGGGGCCGGTCGCGCTGTCGCTGAGGCCGAGGTAGCGCTGAAGAATGCCCTCGCGGTTGCGCGGGTTGAAGCGCGCGTCCTGGGGGATGTCGGGCTGGACGAGGCGAAGCCGCACGCCCGGCACCTCCGGCACCTTGCCGGCGGGGACGCGCAGGGCGCCCGCCCCGGCGAGGAGCGCGAGTCCCGCCAGAGCGGCCAGGGTCGGCCAGCGGCGCGCCCGGGCGGTCGCGCCGGTGGCCAGCGTGGCGGGCGCCGCCCCGATCAGGACGGCGAGCAGGGTCAGGCCGTAGAGCCCGACGACGGAGGCCGCCTGCATCAGCCAGAGGTTCTGGCCGAGCGCCATGCCGAGGGTGTTCCAGGGGAAGCCCGTGAACAAGTGCCCGCGCAGCCACTCGGAGGCGGCGAGGCCGGCCGCCAGGGCGGCGATCCGCCCGGCGCCCCGCGACCAGACGAGCCGCGCCAGGGCGAAGCCGAGCCCGAAGAACAGCCCGAGCAGGGCGGGCAGGCCGAGCACGCCGAGGGGCATGAGCAGGGCGAACTCGTCGGCATCGACCAGGAAGGCGGCGCCGAGCCACCACAGCCCGGCGACGAAGTAGCCGAAGCCCCAGGCCCAGCCGATCGCCCCGGCGCTGGCCGCCGTGGCGAGGACGCGGCGCAGCCGGCCGCTCCCCGTCGCGGCGCCGTCGAGGAGCCAGACCGCCGGGACGAGCGCCACCGCCAGGGCGGGCAGGACCCCGAAGGGCGGCATGGCCAGGGCGCCGCAGGCGCCCGCCAGCCACGCCAGCGCGAGCCGGCGCCAGCCGCCCGCCAGGGCGAAGCGGTCCGCGAGGGCTCCGAGCCGCGAGGGCGCCGCGAAATCCGTTCCGTCTGGCCGCATGGGGTGATTCGCCGTGGTCGAGTGAGGCCGCCGGTCCGGCGCGAGGCGGTGAGGCCCCGGCCGCACTGGCCCGGGAAGATGAAGGGACGATAACAGTGGCGCCGCCGAGGCCGCCGAGGCCGCCGCGGGCGCGCGAGGCCCTCCCGGGGCGCGCCGCCCCGCGCGGGCCGGCGATCGCGGGATCGCGCCCGGAGGCCGCGCGGCCTCTCCCGCGCGCCTGGACGTGCCCGGACGGGTCGGGGGGCGCCTCCGGATTCGCTCCGCGGGGACGGGCGGGGGCCGAGGGGCCCCCACCCTCACGCCCCGGCGTCGACCGGGGCGCCGCTGCCGTTGAGCGTGCGGGGTGCCGGCAGGGCCAGGGGCTCCTCCGGGGCGGCGAGCTTGGCCGGGCCGTGGTGGAGGCGAAGCCGCTTGATGCGGCGTGGATCGGCGTCCAGCACCTCGACCTCGAAGTCGCCCGGAACCGCCACGACCTCGCCCCGGGACGGCACCCGCCCGGTGATGGTGACGACGAGGCCGCCGATCGTGTCGACCTCCTCGGCGAGTTCGCCCACCGCCCCGGCGATGTCGAAGCCGGTCGCCTCCGCGACGTCGTCGAGGCTCGCGCGCGCATCCGCCACGTAGATCTCGGCCTCGCCGTCGACCCGCAGCACCCGGTGCCCCTCGGCCACGTCGTGCTCGTCCTCGATGTCGCCGACCACGACCTCGATCAGGTCCTCGATCGAGATCAGCCCGTCGGTCCCGCCATACTCGTCGATGACGAGGGCCATGTGGGTCCGGCTGGCCTGCATCCGCACCAGGAGGTCGATCGCCGGCATCGAGGGCGGCACGTAGAGCACGGGCCGCAGGATCCGCGTGGCGGCGAGGGAGAGGTCGAGATCGACCTCGCACAGGTCGGGCGTCCGGGCGAGGTGCGGCCGGCGCGCCCGCCCGTCCCCCTGGATCACCGGCGGCGGCTCGGCCGCGGGCTTGGCCGGGGAGTTGGCCGGGGAGTTGGCCGGGGATCTGGCCGGGGATTTGGCGCCGTGGGCCGCGCCGGCCTCGGCGCGGGTGGCGAGGTGGTCGACGAAGTCGCGGATGTGGACCATGCCGCGGGGATCGTCCAGGGTGTCGCCGTAGACCGGCAGGCGCGAATGGCCCGCCGTCCGGAACACCTTCAGGAGTTCGCCGAGGGAGATCTCCGCCGGCACGGCGACGATGTCGGCCCGCGGCACCATCACGTCGTCGACCCGCACCCGGTGCAGGCTCAGCACGTTCTTCAGCATCGCCCGCTCGACGGGCGAGAAGGCGTGATCGCCCGACTGCGCCTCCGCCAGCGCGTCGGTGATCTCGTCGCGCGGAGCCTCCCGCGGCTTCAGGTGGAAGATGGTGAGGAGACGGTCATACCACGGCTCACGGGCCGGACTGTCCTCGTCCGGGGCGGGCTGGGCGGTCGCGGCGGCGCCACGACTTCGATCGTTGCTCATGTCTCTCTGGTCTGGAATTGCAGGATCCGCGGCTCATTCCGCGGGCTCGCCGTAGGGATCCGGAACGCCGAGCCGCGCCAGGGCCGCGGCCTCCAGAGCCTCCATCGCCTCGGCCTCGGCCTCGCCGGTCTCATGATCCTGGCCCAGGAGATGGAGCGTGCCATGAACCAGCAGATGCGCGAGATGGTGGCCGAGAGGCTTCGACTGCTCCCCACTCTCGCGCAGCATCGTGTCATACGCAAGAACCACGTCGCCGAGGGGCCGCGGCGCCCCGCCATGGGCGTGGCCGGCCGGGAAGGAGAGCACGTTCGTCGGCTTGTCCTTGCCGCGCCATGTGCGGTTGAGCTCCTGCACCGCCTCGTCGTCGGTGAGCAGGACGCTCACCTCGACCGCCTCCGCGGGCGGCAGGATCGCCAGGGCCGCCTCGACGGCGCGGCGCACGAAGGGGCCGAGATCCGGGATGGCCGCCTCCCAGCGCTCGTCCTCCAGGACGACGTCGATCTCGTTCTCCACGGCTCAGGCCCCGCGGCGCGGGGCGGGACGGTCCTCGGCCCCGGCGCGGCTCGTATCCGCCTCGTAGGCGCTGACGATCCGCCGCACCAGGTCGTGCCGGACCACGTCCGCGTCCTTGAAGGTGACGCGCCCGATCCCCTCCACGCCCTCCAGGATGCGGACCGCCTCGACGAGGCCGGATTTCTGGCCGGGCGGAAGGTCGATCTGGCTCGGATCGCCCGTCACGATCATCCGCGAGTTCTCGCCCAGGCGGGTCAGGAACATCTTCATCTGCATGGAGGTGGTGTTCTGCGCCTCGTCCAGCAGCACCACCGCGTTGGTGAGGGTGCGCCCGCGCATGAAGGCGAGCGGCGCGATCTCGATCATGCCGGTCTGCAGGCCCCGGTCGACGTGGCGCGCCTCCATGAAGTCGTAGAGCGCGTCGTAGATCGGGCGGAGATAGGGATCGACCTTCTCGCGCATGTCGCCGGGCAGGAAGCCGAGGCGCTCGCCCGCCTCGACGGCCGGGCGCGACAGGATCAGCCGCTCCGCGTGGCCCTGCTCCAGGAGCGAGACCGCGTGGCCGACCGCCAGCCAGGTCTTGCCGGTGCCGGCCGGCCCCTCGGCGAAGACGAGTTCGTTGGCGCGCAGGGCCTTGATGTAGGCGTCCTGCGCGGCGTTGCGGGCCCGCACGGCCCCGCGGCGGCGGGTGGCGATCTGGTCGAACTGCGCGCGCTCGCCGTTCGACGGGGCCTCGCTCGCCGGAAACAGGCTGCCCTGCAGGGAGGCCTCCTGGATGACGCCGTCGACGTCGCCGAGGGTCAGCGGCAGCCCGCCGCCGTCGCGCACCCGGGCATAGAGGGTCTCCAGCACGATCCGGGCCCGCTCGGCGGCCTCCGGCGTGCCCTTGACCACCACGTGGTTGCCGAGCGCGGTCGCGGTCACGCCGAGCCGCCGCTCCAGATGCGCCACGTTCTGGTCGTACTGGCCGAAGACCAGGCTGGCGAGGCGGTTGTCGTCGAAGGTGAGCGCGATCTCGGCGGCCTCGCTCAGGCCAGCGACCGGCCTGCCCGGCCCCTCGCGCCCCCGTCCGCCGCGTCCCGCGTTGTCGCCCGGTCGCACATGCGTCCCCTATGCTGCGGCGGCCGGGGCCGCCTCGGCCCGTTCCCCGAACAGGCTGTTCGATCCGGCGCGGGTGAGGCGCACCGGCAGGATCGTCCCGATCACCGCCGGCTCCGCCTCGATCTGCACCGCCTGGAGGTAGGGCGACTTGCCGGCGACCTGGCCCGGATGACGGCCGGGCTTCTCGATCAGCACCTCGACCGTGCGGCCGAGGCTGGCGAGGTTGAAGGCCCGGGCCTGCCCGTCGATCAGCGCCTGCAACGCGGCGAGGCGCTCGCGCTTGACCGCCTCCGGCACCGCGTCGGCGCTCTCCGCCGCGGGCGTGCCCGGGCGCGGGCTGTACTTGAACGAGAAGGCGCCCGAGAAGCCGATCTCCGCCACGAGCCGCATCGTCTCGGCGTGGTCCGCGTCGGTCTCGCCCGGGAAGCCGACGATGAAGTCGGAGGTGAGGGCGATGTCCGGCCGCGCCGCCCGGATCCGGTCGATCAGCCGCCGGTAGGTGTCCGCGTCGTGCCGGCGGTTCATGGCCGCCAGAATGCGGTCGGAGCCCGACTGCACCGGAAGGTGCAGGTAGGGCATCACCGCCGGGCAGTCCCGGTGGGCCGCGATCAGGTCGTCGTCCATGTCCCGCGGGTGGCTGGTCGTGTAGCGCAGCCGCGCGATGCCCGGCACCTCCGCGAGGCGGCGCATCAGGCGCCCGAGGGACCACGGGCGCCCGTCCGGCCCCTCGCCGTGGAAGGCGTTCACGTTCTGGCCGATCAGGGTGAGTTCCCGCGCGCCGCCCGCGGCCAGCCGCTCGGCCTCGGCGAGGATCTTCGCCACGGGCCGCGACACCTCCGCCCCCCGCGTGTAGGGCACGACGCAGAAGGCGCAGAACTTGTCGCAGCCCTCCTGCACGGTGAGGAAGGCGGAGGGACCGGCGACGCGGCGCGGGGGCAGGTGGTCGAACTTGTCGTCGAGGGGGAACTCGGTGTCGACGACCTTGCCGTCCCGGGCGCGGGCCAGGAGCTCCGGCAGCCGGTGGTAGCTCTGGGGTCCCACCACCACGTCGACGGCGGGGGCCCGGTGGATGATCTCGCGGCCCTCCGCCTGCGCCACGCAGCCCGCCACCACGATCGTGGTCTCGCGCCCCGCCCCGGCCCGCTCGCCCTTCAGGTCCCGCACCCGGCCGAGTTCGGAATAGACCTTCTCGGCCGCCTTCTCGCGGATGTGGCAGGTGTTGAGGATGACGACGTCCGCCTCCTCCATCGCCTCCGTCTCGGCGAAGCCCTCGCGGCCGAGGAGGTCGACCATCCGGGCCGCGTCGTAGACGTTCATCTGGCAGCCGTAGGATTTGACGAACGCTTTCTTCAACGAACCGGCCTTCGCGGATGGGGGAATGGGGCGACAGCCCCGTCATGTACGCGGTCGCGGCCGGAATGAGAATAGGGCGATGCCGCGCAGCGTCCCGCGCGGGCGGCGCCGGTTCGCCGGAGAAAAGAACGGCACGTCAGCGGCTTGGCCCGAATGGCGACCGCCCCCGGCCGGATCCCGCGAGGCACGGCCTCGGCCGGGCCCGCGGCGGGTCGTCCGGGAGCCGGCCGCCCGCGCCGCGAGCGTCCCGGGGGCGGCCCTGGGCAGAACGGCGTCGGGTGATTCTGCTCAGGCCCTTGTCTCCACATCATGTTTCGCTGACGCGGTGCTTCGGTTCGCCGCCGAAGCGGCGACCGCGTCGGCGCAAGCTGCTCGGATCACGAATGTTGCGCGGATCAGTAGCCGCGCGCCCGCGGCGAGGTCGGGTCGAGGTAGTCGAGGCCCGAGAGGTCGACCGTGACGGCGGCGCGGCGGGCGCCGATGAACGGCCCGTTGGTGATCGGGTCGGGCAGCACGCCGAAGCCGCCGAAGCGCTCGCGGTTGGCGATGTAGGGCGGCGAGGCGAGGTACGAGGCGGTGATGAAGTGCGGGTTCGTCGCCGGGTTGGAGACGGCGCCGGAATTCGCCTCCACGACGTTGCCGGCATCGAGCCAGCTGCGCGGGCGCACCCGGATGGCGAGGCCCTGGCCGCCGCGGGTGCTGCGGATGACGTAGGAATCCTGGGCCTGGGAGGCGGCGGTCTCGGCGCCGAGCGCCGCGAGGGAGAGAAGGCCGATCAGGGCCAGTCTGGACGTGCGCATGGCGGAACCTCGTTGTCGCGCCGCACCCTAGGCGGCGAGGTCATAAGGAAAGGTCAGCGGCTTGCCTCAGGATGACGTCCGAGCGCGGCCGTGGTTCCGGGCTCCAGCAACGCTTGGGCTGATTGTCGCACTTTCGCCGCATTCTTCCGGTCGCGCCCCTTTCGGGGCGCCAGCGCGGCGGCGGGCGGCGTGGGCGGCGCGCAGACCGGCCGGGCCGGCCGCGTCAGCAGATCGACGATCCCGGCGGGCAGCAGGACGCTGGGGCGCGCGGTCAGGCGGTCGATGGCGCAGCCGACCGCCGCGGGCTCGGGCGGCAGGCCCAGCGGCGCGCAGAGCCAGCCGTCGAGGCGCATTCCCGCGTCGAGGAGGCGGAAGGCCGTGCAGGCGCGGCGCCCTTCCGGCCCCGAGAGCGTCGCCTCGACGGTCTCGACCGGCCCGAAGCGGCTCTCGATCGCGCCGCGGTCGCCCGCGCGCAGGACGGCGAGCCCGTCATGCTCCGCGGCGCGGCGGGCGAGGGTCACGAACAGGCTCGCCTCCGGGTCGGGGGACTCGGCCAGGGTCAGGCGCAGGAAGGGCTGCTCGATGCTGCCGAACGCGCCGGCGACGAGGCTGTCCTCGCGCAGGCCGAGGCTCGGCCGGCGGCGGGCGGTGGCGCGCACCTCCTCGTCGCCCTCCAGGGCGTAGCGGTCCGCCGCCACGCCCTCCCAGGGGGGCGCGGCCGCGACCGCGGCGGCCTGCGCCTCGGCCTCCGCCTGCCGCCGCTCGCCCGCCAGGATGCTCAGGAGCGCGATCACGGCGGCCGCGCCGATGCAGCGCCGCAGCAGGCGCCAGCCCCCGCCGCCCGCCGCCCGCGGCAGCGGGCGCGGCAGGACGGGCTCGGCGGGACCGAGATCCCGGGCCAGGGCCCGGCCGGCCCGCGTGAGGGCCGCGTCATCGAAATCCCGATGCCTCACGGGGCCTCCGAACGCTCGCGCGGCCGTCGCGCGGCCGCCCCGCCATGCAAGCGCGCAGGCCTCGCCATCCGGTTGACGCCGGCGCGCCGTCCACGGAAGCGCGCGAACGTGGTGAACAATCCGTCACCGCATGACGGCCGCGCGATTCTGTTGCCGGCGCGGCCAAGCGGCCCTTGACAGATCCGCCGCCGCGCGGTGTTGGTGCGCTCGGCCGTGCCTCCGATGAGCGGAGCACCGTCCGGGGACGATTCACCGCGCCATGCGTGCCGCGTCGCAGACGACGAAAACGAAAGCGCTGACGGCGGTCATCGCCGGCTGAAGCCTCGCGTCGTCCTCGGATCCCTCCCCGTCCGCGGCGGACGGAGGCCGGGCTCCTTCGAGCGAGGCCCGATCACGATCTCCGGGGAGGGTCGTCGCCAAGCTGGAGTGAGTGAGATGGGTTACAAGGTCGCCGTCGTGGGAGCCACCGGCAATGTCGGCCGGGAGATGCTGGACATCCTGGCGGAGCGCGCCTTCCCGGCCGATACGGTCGTGGCGCTGGCCTCGCGCCGCAGCCTGGGCCAGGAGGTCTCCTTCGGCGACAGGACGCTGAAGGTCCAGGCCCTCGACCAGTACGACTTCTCCGACACGGACATCTGCCTGATGTCGGCGGGCGGCGAGACCTCGAAGGAATGGTCGCCGCGGATCGGCGCGCAGGGCTGCGTGGTGATCGATAATTCCTCGGCCTTCCGCTACGATTCCGACGTGCCGCTGATCGTGCCGGAGGTGAACGCGGACGCGGTCGTCGGCTTCTCGAAGAAGAACATCATCGCCAACCCGAACTGCTCGACCGCGCAGCTCGTGGTGGCGCTGAAGCCGCTGCACGACGCCGCCACCATCAAGCGCGTCGTCGTCGCCACCTACCAGTCGGTCTCCGGCGCCGGCAAGGACGCCATGGACGAGCTGTTCAACCAGACCCGCGCCGTCTTCACGGCCGGCGAGGTCAAGGTCCAGAAGTTCACCAAGCGGATCGCCTTCAACGTCATCCCCCACATCGACGTCTTCATGGAGGACGGCTCCACCAAGGAGGAGTGGAAGATGGTGGCCGAGACCAAGAAGATGCTGGATCCCAAGATCAAGCTGACGGCGACCTGCGTGCGGGTGCCGGTGTTCATCGGCCATTCGGAGGCGGTGAACGTGGAGTTCGAGCGGCCGATCAGCGCCGAGGAGGCGCGCGAGATCCTGCGCTCGGCGCCCGGCGTGCTGGTCGACGACAAGCGCGAGCCGGGCGGCTACATCACGCCCCACGAGGCGGCGGGCGAGGACGCGACCTACGTGTCGCGCATCCGCGAGGACATCACGGTCGAGAACGGCCTGTCCTTCTGGTGCGTCTCCGACAACCTGCGCAAGGGCGCGGCGCTGAACACGGTCCAGATCGCCGAGGTGCTGATCAACCGCAAGCTGATCAGCCCGAAGAACAAGGCGGCCTGAGGGCCCCCGGCCGGATCCGCGGCCGCGCCGGCGAGGTGCTCCGGCGCGGCCGCCTTTTGCCCCCAGCCCCGGACACCCGCATGGCCCCGACCGTCCTCTCCATCCGCGACGACCTCCTCGCCGTGCTGGAGCGGCTCGGCGTCCCGGCCTCCTTCGCCAGGACGGGCCTGCCGGTCCGCTCGCCCATCGACGGGCTGGTGATCGGCCACCTGCCCGAGACCCGGGAGGCCGGGCCGGCCATCGCGGCGGCCGCGGAGGCCTTCCCGGCCTGGCGCAGGGTGCCGGCGCCCCGCCGCGGCGAGCTGGTGCGGCTCCTCGGCGAGGAGTTGCGGGCCGCCAAGGCCGATCTCGGCCGGCTCGTCACCCTGGAGGCCGGCAAGATCCTCTCCGAGGGCCTCGGCGAGGTCCAGGAGATGATCGACATCTGCGACTTCGCGGTCGGCCTCTCGCGCCAGCTCCACGGCCTCACCATCGCGACCGAGCGCCCGGACCACCGCATGATGGAGGTCTGGCACCCGCTCGGGCCCTGCGGGGTGATCACGGCCTTCAACTTCCCGGTGGCGGTCTGGTCCTGGAACGCGGCGCTCGCCCTGGTCTGCGGCGATCCGGTGGTCTGGAAGCCCTCGGAGAAGACGCCGCTCACGGCCCTGGCCGTACAGGCCATCGCCGGGCGCGCGCTCGCGCGCTTCGGGCCCGAGGCGCCCCCCGGGCTGCTCTCGGTGCTGATCGGCGGGCGGGCCCTGGGCGAGGCGCTGGTGGCCGATCCGCGCATCCCCCTCGTCTCGGCCACCGGCTCGACCGCGATGGGGCGTCGGGTGGCGCCGATCCTGGCCGCGCGCTTCGCGCGCGCCATCCTGGAACTCGGCGGCAACAACGCCGCGATCATCGCGCCCTCGGCGGATCTCGACCTCGCGCTGCGGGCCGTCGCCTTCGCGGCGATGGGCACGGCCGGCCAGCGCTGCACCACGCTGCGGCGCCTCTTCGTGCACGAGAGCGTCGCCGGGAGCTTCCTGCCGCGGCTGCGGCAGGCCTACGCCTCGGTGCGGATCGGCGACCCTCGCGACCCGGCGACGCTGGTCGGCCCGCTGATCGACGTCGCGGCGGCCGAGGCCATGGCCCGCGCCCTCGACGAGGCCCGCGCCCTCGGCGCCGCGATCCATGGCGGGCAGCGCCTGACCGACATCCGCGGCGAGGAGGCGGCCTATCTCCGCCCGGCCCTGGTCGAGATGCAGGCGCAGGCCGGCCCGATGCTGCGCGAGACCTTCGCGCCGATCCTCTACGTGGTGCCCTACCGCGACCTCGCCGCGGCGATCGCGGCCCAGAACGCGGTGGCGGCGGGCCTCTCCTCCTCGATCTTCACCCGCGACCTCGGGGAGGCCGAGACCTTCCTGTCGGCGGCCGGGTCCGATTGCGGCATCGCCAACGTCAATATCGGCCCCTCGGGCGCCGAGATCGGCGGGGCCTTCGGCGGCGAGAAGGAGACGGGCGGCGGGCGCGAGGCCGGCTCGGATGCCTGGAAGGCCTACATGCGGCGGGCGACGAACACGATCAATTACGGCCGCGCCCTGCCCCTCGCCCAGGGCGTCAGCTTCGATCTCTGATCCCGACGGCCCTGTCTCATGACCGTCGGTTCGGTTCCCGAATGTTCGTCACGCCACCGGCTTGCGTCGACGATTCATGATGGTCGACGGCCCGATGCGGCAGCATCCTGGGCCGCCGGGGCGAGGCGCATCCGCTCTCGCCTCCTCCAAGCGGAATTGCCCCATGCAATTCTGCTCGGTCTCTTGGTCTCGCATCGTGTTTCGCCGACGCGGTCCTTCGGTTCGCCGCCGCACCGCTGAGCCCTTCGGCCCCGGCCGGCGGAATGAGGCTCAGGCCGGCATCGCCCGCTCGATCAGCCGCGCCCACAGGGACACGCCGTAGGGCGTGGCGGCATCGTTGAAATCGTAGGCCGGGTGGTGCAGGCCGGGCCCGTCGCCGGTGCCGAGGAAGATGTAGGCGCCCGGCCGCTCCTCCAGCATGTAGGAGAAGTCCTCCGCCCCCATCATCGGGTCGACGGCGCGGTTCACCCCGGCCTCGCCCGCGACCTCCTCGGCCACGTCGGCCATGAAGGCGGCCTGATCCGGGTGGTTGTCGGTCACCGGGTAGCCCCGCACGTAGTGGGTCGTGGCGCGCGCCCCGAAGGCCTCGGCGATCCCGGCCGCGAGCGCGCCGATCCGCGCCTCGCACAGCGCCCGCACCGGCTCGGCGAGGCAGCGCACCGTCCCGTTCAGCACCGCCGTCTGCGGGATGACGTTGAAGGCGTCGCCCGCCCGCACGGTCGTCACCGACACCACCGCGGAGGCGATCGGGTCGGCGTTGCGCGCCACAACCGATTGCAGGGCCGTGATGATCTGGGCGGCGACCACCACCGTGTCGATGCAATCGTGCGGCGCGGCCGCGTGGCCGCCGCGCCCCTCGATCGTGATCGTGAAGCGGTCCGCCGCCGCCATGATCGGCCCGGGCCGGATCGCGAAGGAGCCGAGGGGCAGTCCCGGCTTATTGTGCAGCCCGTAGACCTCCTGGATGCCGAAGCGCTCCATGAGGCCGTCCTTCACCATGGCGGCGCCGCCCCCGCCGCCCTCCTCCGCCGGCTGGAAGATCACCACCGCCGTGCCGTCGAAGTTGCGGGTCTCGGCGAGGTACCGGGCCGCGCCGAGCAGCATCGCGGTGTGGCCGTCATGGCCGCAGGCGTGCATCGTGCCGGGCACGGTCGAGCGGTAGGGCAGCTGGGTCGCCTCCTCGATCGGCAGCGCGTCCATGTCGGCGCGCAGCCCGATCGTGCGGCCGGACTCGGCCCTGCGGCCCCGGATGAGGCCGACGACGCCGGTCTTGCCGAGCCCGGTCACCACCTCGTCGCAGCCGAAGGCGCGCAGCTTCTCGGCGACGATGCCGGCGGTGCGGTCCACCGCGTAGAGGAGTTCCGGGTGCTGGTGGAAGTCGCGGCGCCAGCCCGTGATCTCGTCGGCGAGGGCGGAAACGCGGTTGATGACGGGCATGGCGGACTCTGGGGTGAGCGGGGATGGGCCGCCGCACAGCAAGCCCCGGGCCAGGGAGCAGGTCAACTCCGGCGCGCATTGCGCCCTGCGCATGGCCGGCCGCGCGGCCCGCCCGGCGACCCGCGCCCGGTGCAAGCTGGACCCTGGCCGGGGCGGTGGTCTAACTCTGCGCCGCGGCCCGGGCGCGGCCGCCCGGGGAGATCGCGATGAGTGAGACGGTGGAGATCCGCAGCGGCGACACCCGCGCCCGCATCGCCCTCGACGGCGCCGAGCCGGTCTCCTGGCAGGTGGCGGGCCGCGAATGCCTGTGGGGCGGCGACCCCGCGCACTGGAACCGCCACGCCCCCTGGCTCTTCCCGGTCGTCGGCGCCTCGGCGGAGGGGCAGGTGACGGTCGCGGGCCGCGCCTACCCGATGGGGCAGCACGGCTTCGCCCGCGACAGCCGCTTCACCCTGGTCGAGCAGGGTCCCGACCACGTCCGCCTGCGGCTCGAGGAGAGCGAGGCGACGCTGGCGCGCTACCCGTTCCGGTTCCGGCTCGAGATCACGGCGCGCCTGCGCCCGGGCGAACTCGCCCTCGCCTGCGAGGTCGCCAATCCGGGCGAGGAGCCCCTCCCCTACGCCCTCGGCTTCCACCCGGCCTTCCCGTGGCCCTTCGCGGGCGGCGCGCGCCGGGCGGGGGGCGGCTACGCGGTGCAGTTCGAGCGGGCCGAGACGCCCGCCGTGCCGGAGGTCGGCCCGGGCGGGCTGCTGCGGCGCGAGCGGCGCCCGGTGCCGCTCGACGGCGACCTCCTGGCGCTCGATCCGGAGACCTTCACGGAGGCCCTGGTCTTCCTCGCCGCGCGCAGCCGCTGGATGCGCTTCGTCGCCCCCTCCGGCGCCGCGATCCGGCTCGAGGCGGAGGATTTCCCGCACCTCGCCGTCTGGACGCGGCCGAGTGCCCCCTTCCTCTCCCTCGAATGCTGGACCGGCCACGCGGATTGGGTCGGGTTCTCGGGCGAACTCGCCGAGCGCGACTCGCAGCGCCTGCTCGCCCCGGGCGCGCAGGCGCGGCACGGGGTGGTGCTGGCCTTCGAGCCGGGCTGAGGGCGGGCGCAACCCGCGGTGGATGGCGGGCGCGTCGTCAACGGAGCCTCAACGGCTGACGGGTCTGCTGGGGCGGCCGCCCCGGCGGGGCGGCGCCACGAGGGACCCGCGCCGTGCTCCAGACCACGCCCCCCGACCTCCTCCCCGGCGCCGCGGACGTGCGGGAGGCGGTCGCCTCCTGGCTGACCCTGCTCGCGCGCGAGCGCCGCTTCTCGCCCAACACCGTCGAGGCCTATGCGCGGGACCTGCGCCAGTTCCTGGCCCACCGCGCGCGGGCGGGAACCCAGCCCGACATCCCGTCCCTCGTCGCCCTCAAGCCGCGCGACCTGCGCGCCTTCATGGCCGCGCGCCGGGCCGAGGGGATCGGCGGGCGCAGCCTGATGCGGGCGCTCGCGTCCCTGCGCTCCTTCGCCCGCCACCTGGAGCGGGAGGGGCACGGCACGGTCTCGGCCCTCTCCGCCGTGCGCTCGCCCAAGGTGGAGCGGCGGCTGCCACGGCCCCTCCCGGTCGCCGCCGCCGTGGCGCTGGCAAGCCCCGACATCCGGGCCGGCGAGGATCGCCCCGACTGGGTGCTCGCCCGCGACGCGGCGGTGCTCGCGCTGCTCTACGGGGCGGGTCTGCGCATCGGCGAGGCGCTGGGCCTGCGGCGCAAGGATGCGCCGGTCGGCGGCCTCGACACGCTCACCATCGTGGGCAAGGGGCAGAAGACCCGCATGGTGCCGGTGATCGCCCCGGTCCAGGCCGCCCTGGCCGAGTACCTCGCCGCCTGCCCCTACGCGCTCGCGCCGGACGGCCCGCTCTTCGTCGGGCAGAAGGGCGGCCCGCTCTCGCCCCGCGTGGTGCAGCTCGCGGTCGCGTCCCTGCGCGGCGCCCTCGGCCTGCCCGACAGCGCGACGCCCCACGCCCTGCGCCACTCCTTCGCCACGCATCTCCTGGCGCGGCAGGGGGACCTGCGCGCGATCCAGGACCTGCTCGGCCACGCCTCGCTGGCCACCACGCAGATCTACACCAAGGTCGATTCCGCCCGCCTGATGAGCGCCTTCGAGGCGGCGCATCCGCGGGCCGGGCGGATGTGATCCGGGATCCGCTTGATCGAAGCGGATCCCGGATCACAAGCCTGCGCGGCGCCTGAGCGAAGCCCACATCCGCCATCCCGAAGGGATCAAGCGGATCCCGAGCCCGCGCGGCGCCTGAGCGAAGCCCACATCCGCCATCCCGAAGGGATCAAGCGGATGTGGGATGAGCGGGGCCGGGCGCCGCCCGGACCCGCTCAGGCCCCGGCCGCGTCCCGCGGGCGCGCCGCGCCGTCCGGATCCTGCCCGGCCATCATCAGCCCGAGCCGCGTCAGGTCGAGGCGCTCGGACTCGAGCGCCGGTGACAGGCGGGAGCGCACCATCACGGCGATCCGGTCGCTCAGCGCGAGGAGTTCGTCGAGATCCTCCGAGATCAGCACGATGCCGGCCCCGCGCAGCCGCGCGTCGAGGAGGCGGCGGTGCACCTCCGCCACGGCCCCGACGTCGAGGCCCCGGGTCGGCTGGGCGGCGACGATCAGGCCCGGCGCGCCGTCGAGGGCGCGGGCCAGGATCGCCTTCTGCATGTTGCCGCCCGAGAGGAGCCGGATCGGCGCGTCCGGGCCCGGGCAGCGGATGTCGTAGTCGCGGATCGCGGCCTCTGCGCGCGCCCGGATCGCGGGAAAGCGCAGCAGTCCCGCCCGCTGGAAGCGGGTGCGGATCCCCTCCGCCGCGATGGTCTCGGCCACCGACATCGTCGCCACCACGCCCTCGTGGTGGCGGTCCTCCGGGATGCGGCCGATGCCGAGGGCCACGGCCTGCTTCGGCGCGAAGCGGCGGAGCACCTGCCCGTTCACGCGCACCGTGCCGGCGCTCGGCCGGGCGAGCCCGAACAGGAGCCGGGCCAGGGCGGCCTGGCCGTTGCCCGCCACCCCGGCGATGCCGAGGATCTCGCCCTCGCGCAGGGACAGGCTCGCCCCGTCGAGGCGGTTGCGGGCATCCGGCCCGGCGACGCTCACGCCGTCGAGGGCCAGCACCTCGCGGCCGGGGGCCCGCGCCTGCCGGCGCGAGGCCGGCACGGCCCGGCCGACCATCAGCTCGGCGAGGACCGCCCGGTCGGCGCCGGCGGTCGGGCGCTCGGCCACCTTGCGCCCGCCGCGCAGCACCGCGACGCGGTCGCTCCCGCCCAGCACCTCGCCGAGCTTGTGCGAGATGAAGGCGACGGCGAGCCCCTGCCCGGCGAGCGCCCGCAGGGTCGCGAACAGGCCCTCGCTCTCGGCCGGGGTGAGCACCGCGGTCGGCTCGTCGAGGATCAGCACGCGCGCGTCGCGGTAGAGCGCCTTCAGGATCTCGACCCGCTGGCGCTCGCCGACCGCGAGCCGCGCGACCGGCACGTCGAGGTCGACGCCGAGGCCCGAGCGCCGCATCAGCCCGTCCAGGCGGCGGCGCGCGGCGGCGACGCGGCGGCCGGGGCGCCAGAGCGGCTCGGTGCCGAGCGTGACGTTCTCGAACCCGGTCAGCGCCTCGGCCAGGGCGAAGTGCTGGTGCACCATGCCGATTCCCGCCGCGAGCGCCGCCCGCGGCCGGCCGGGCGGGAGCGCGACGAGGCGGCCGTCCGGGCCGGCGACGCGCACGCTCCCCGCATCGGCCGTGTAATGGCCGAACAGGATGCTCATCAGCGTCGTCTTGCCGGCGCCGTTCTCGCCGAGGAGCGCCAGGATCTCCCCTTGCCTCAGGTCGAGGTCGATGGCGTCGTTGGCGACGAGCGATCCGAAGCGCTTGGTGATCCCGCGCAATTCCAGCACGACCCGCCCGGACCCGTCAGGCCCGGGACGGGAGGGGGCTCGGCCGCTCACCTCAGGCGCTGGATTTCGGCTCGGAATCGTTCACCGCCACCGTGAAGGAACCGCCGCGGATCTCCTTCTCCTTGGCGAGGACGAGATCGATCACCGGCTGCGGCACCAGCTTCGGATCGAGGGGGGCGAGCGAGCAGCCGCCCTTGGCCATGTGGCTCCAGGGGCCGTAATCCTCCGCCGTGAAGCTGCCCTCGATGACCTTGGCGACGGCGCGGTCGATCGTCGGCTCCATGTGCCAGAGGGCCGAGGCGATCACCGTGCCCGGGTATTGCGCGGCCGTGTCGATGACGTTGCCGATCGCCTTGACGCCGCGCTCCTTGGCGGCGTCGGAGACGCCGAAGCGCTCCGCGTAGAGCACGTCGGCCCTGCGCTCGATCATGGCGAAGGCGGTCTCCTTCGCCTTGGGCGGGTCGTACCAGGAATTGATGAAGGAGACCAGGAACTTGACGTCCGGATTGACGGACCGGGCGCCGGCCATGAAGGCGTGCATCAGCCGGTTCACCTCCGGGATGGCGTAGCCGCCGACCATGCCGATGATGTTGGTCCTCGTCTCCTTCCCGGCCACGATCCCGGTCAGGTACGAGGCGTCCTGGATGTAGTTGTCGAAGACCGAGAGGTTGGGCGCCTGCGCCGGGAAGGACGAGCCCATCAGGAAGGCGGTGGACTTGTAGTCGGCGGCGATCCGGCGCGCCGGCCGCTCCAGGCCGAAGGCCTCGCCGATGATCAGGTCCTTCCTGCCCTCCGCGTATTCGCGCAGGACGCGCTCGGCATCGGTGTTGGCGACGTTCTCGGAATACGCGTAGGTGATGTCGCCGCGCGCCTGCGCCGCCTTGAGGGCGAGGTGGATGCGGCTGATCCATTGCTGCTCGATCGGCACCGAGGCGACGAGGGCGACGGCGATGGGCTTCGCCTTCGCGGCGCGGGCGCCGCCGCATCCGAGCCCCGCGAGGGCCGCCCCGCCCGCCGCCAGCAGCGTGCGCCGGCTCAGCTGTCGTCCCGGGTCCGTCATGGTCCTCCTCCCCGAAAGCCCGGGCAGGCGACCATGGCGGGCGGCGCGGCGCAAGCCGTTTCGGCAGGCAATCCTGACCGGTTTGCGCTCAGCGGCCGAGGCTGACGCGTCCGTCTCCCCGCCACCGGCCCGGCGGCCTCTCCGGCGGATGGGGCTCAGGCCGTCACGGTGAAGCAGGTCCCCAGGCAGGGCTCGACCTCGATCCGCGCGTTGATCTGCTCCAGCATCGCCCGCACGAGCTTCATGCCGAGGCCGGTGCCGCGGGCCGGGGCCTCGGCCCAGCCCGTCGGCAGTCCGCGCCCCTCGTCGCGCACCGAGAGGCGCACGCGGCCCTCCGCCTGGGAGGCGACGCTCACGGAGACCCGCCCGCCCTCCGCGCCGTCATAGGCGTACTTGAAGGCGTTGGTGACGA